>CAZTEB010000025.1:0-12770 GCA_964612735.1 uncultured Pseudomonadales bacterium | reverse complement strand
GTGCTCAGTGTCTACTCCACCGGTGCTGTTGTTGATGAGCTCCTCAGCATTGCCGTGGTCAGCGGTGATGAGGACTGCGCCATTTTTCTTCCAAATGGCATCCACAATCATTCCTATGGCCTGATCTATCACCTCGCAAGCCTTAATAGTTGCCTCTAGATTGCCGGTGTGAGCGACCATGTCCGCATTTGCTAAATTGCAGATTATGGCATCACAGCTGTCCTGCTCTACTCTTTTCACCATTTCTGTAGCGATCTCGATGGCACTCATTTCGGGAATCTGGTCATATGATTTTGCTCCCTTTGAGGGATAAATGACTCGAGTTTCACCTGGGAGCGGTTGTTCTTGTTGGCCATTCATGTAGTAGGTCACAAACTTCTGTTTTTCAGTTTCTGCCATCCGCAGTTGGCGCAGACCTCGCTTCGCCAGTACTACTCCAAGGGGATTTCTAACGAATTGTGGTGCAAAAGCCACATCAACAGGTAAATGTTTCTCGTAGCTGGTCATGGTGGTGAAGTAGAGGTTTTGAACTACTTTTTGACGCGAAAAGGTGGGTCCCGGTGCGGCTTTGGGTGCAATGTGAGATTTTTGATACTTGATAGTATATGGGTCGTATCCTTCTTCTATGCCGCCAGTTTCAAAATTTGGTAGTACAAACGCTCTAGTTAGTTCTCTGGGCCTATCGACGCGGTAGTTAAAGAAAATGACACCGTCATTATCTTGGACCACTCGGTGCGTTCCATCCTGGTCACAAATGGAGATGGGCTCGATGAATTCGTCTGTAGTGCCTTGCTCATACTGCTGTTGCAGCGCAGCTACGGGATCTGTGGTGCAGGTATCACTGCCAATGGTGAGAGCGTTATAAGCACGCTCAATTCGCTCCCAGCGCTTATCTCTATCCATGGCATAGTAACGACCCATTAAGGTAGCAAGTTGGCCGACTCCGAGTTTTGAGCAATGTTGCATAATTTGTTGTACGTAGTTGACACCAGAAGTAGGTGGAGAGTCTCGACCGTCAGTGAAGCCATGGATGTATACTCGCTTGATTCCTTGCGCTTTACATAGGTTCAACAGAGCGTAGAGATGCTCAATGTTTGAGTGGACGCCGCCAGCACCTATTAGACCCATGATGTGAAGCACTGAGTCGTGTCGACGAACATGTTCAAAGGTCCTTAAGAAGGCCTCATTGTTATTGAACGAGCCGTCGGCAATAGACATATTAATTCTTGGCAAATCTTGATACACGATGCTACCGGCTCCTATGTTGAGGTGCCCAGTTTCGGTATTGCCGTTTTCCCCGTGGGGGAGCCCTACGGCCTCGCCGCTGGCAGCTAGCTGAGCATGTGGAAACGACACCCAGAGCTTGTCCATGTTGGGTGTGTGAGCCTTGGCGATGGCATTGCCAGCGTTGTTGGGGCCAATGCCCCAGCCGTCCAGCACGATTAGTGCAACGGGCTTAGGTCCTGCGTACTGCTGCTGAGGTGATTGTTCAGAAAATTCAGCCTGAGTTATGGTGGGAGTTATGCCCACTGGAGTGGAGGCAGCAGGAGTTTGTTGATCGTTCATGGCGACTGTGGTTGCTCAGGTTGTGGTGAGGTACTTTGTTCTTTAGTTTGAGTTGGCTGGGCTGGTTGTTGAGCCTGATTGGGGTCAGCGACTTGTTCAGCAGTTTGAGCTGGTTCAGCAGTTTGTGATTGCTCTATGGGTGATGGTTGCTGCGACTTTTGCTGAGCTTGTCGCATTTGACCTATTTCATCGTAAATCTCCAGTAGTCGATTATACTTAGCGACTCTTTCCTCTCGCTGCGGAGGTCCGAACTTGACATACTGAGCACCTACGCCCACCGCTATATCAGCAAGAATATCATCAGCGGTTTCGCCACTACGATGGGAAATGATGACTGTCCAGCCAGCATCTTTAGCAGTTTTGATCACCTGAAGGGTTTCGCTAATGGTGCCACCCTGGTTTGGTTTCACTAAGATGGCATTACAGCTTTTGTCTTGAATAGCTTTTGATAGTCTTTCGATATTAGTGGCTAAGAGCGTGTCTCCTACTATTAGTGTTGTTTTTCCCAGATCAGCCGTAATTTTCTGCCAGTTCTCAGTATCTTCTTCTTGGAATGGATCTTCGATGTAGAAAGCGTGGTAGATCGAGCGTAGAGAAGCATAGTATTCATGTAAGTCTTTAGCAGAATATGGTTGTGATTTATCCTTGAGGTGATACTTGCCACCTTCAAATAGCGTAGTTGCCGCCATATCGGCCCCTAGGAATACTTGTTGGGCAAACGTGAACGGCGTCGCCTTGGTGGTTTCTACGAGGATCTCGAACGCGTCAGTGTTGTTGAACAAATTGGGAGTAAAGCCTCCGACGAGACCAACTGAGTGAATGGCGCCTTTGGCAACCAACACCTCCTCAAGCTTGTGAAATAGTGTCACAGCTAAGTTGAGTGAATCGGGAAACACCATGTTGCTAGCAGGAATGACTTCAAACTCTTGAATATCAAGATTGTCCGCCCCATGAGCACCACCATTTATCAGTGTATAGATACAGTTTGGGATGACTAAGCTTGGGGAGATCTGATATTTTTGCTGGAGATAGTAGTACAAAGGTTGATTGGCGCTAACGGCACCTGCTTTGAGTATAGTTTGTGAGACTACGTTTATGGTGTTTGCTCCCAACTTGCTTTTGTCAGCCGTGCCATCTAGGTTGATTAGGAGTTGATCGAGCTCTGTTTGTTTACTGGGATCTTGACCCACTAGTTGGGGTGCGACAGTGGTGTTGATTAGTTCTACAGCCTTGAGAACACCTAGTCCGTTCATTCGCTGTGGGTTGTTGTCTCGTAGTTCAACAGCTTCAAACTTACCTTTACTAGTTCCTCCAGCCGCACTAGAAATAACTCTGTGGCCGGAGTCAAGCCAGATCTCACACTCGATAGTTGGAATACCACGAGAATCAAGAATTTCTCTGGCTGAAATCTGGGTGATGGTTGCCACTCACTACTCCTTCCTGGGACTCCATAATACCTTGTTTTACTTGCTTCACAAGTTCTGGTTTGGTGATCACAAGCTGCAAGCTAAGATCAGAAGCGAGCTTAATCAGTGCAGAGTCATATGTACCTAGAGTTATTCCCACGGGAATTCCTGGAGCTTGTTTGGGTCCAGCGTCACGGTACGCTGCGGCAGCTTCTCGGCAATATCGTAAGACTGGAGAGTGCTCAAAATCTGCTTGAGAGGTATCGCCACCATGAGCATATGTGTGAAGTTGACGAGTGTTAAGAATGACTCCAGAGATGGGAAGTTTAATCAAGTTTTCTACCTGGTCTATCGCTGCTGGTGTAACTAACTCAAACCAGACTCGATAGTGGCTCTTCGCAAATAGTGAAGTTTTAGTAGCTACTTTGGCTACCTCTTCAGCTTGTCGGAAGCTAGTGATGTCTCCTACCACTAGTGATAGATGATTTTGATGATTGTGCCCCACCTTGAGAAGATCATGAATATTTTGAGCGTTGTTGAGCACTTCCTTAGCTGAGAAATCAAGAAACAGAGGTTTTGGGTGCTTTCTACTTAGTGAGGTAGAGCTTGGGATTAGGGCACCATCAGCAGCTGTGGTATTAAGGCTCTTCACATCAGGTGTTTCGTCATGTGCAACCACCTGTGTGCTCACTTTTATTTGAGACTGAATGGAGGTGTATATCTTTCCAGAACGCGCATCAACCTTCAGAGCAGTTAGATGCGACAATTGCTTCAGAGGCACAGTTATACGATCCACAGTAGGAATGTGATATGCCTGTAGTAGCGTGAGCGCGCTGCGATCTACTATTGGCTCTTTGCAAAGTAGTGCTGCTGCCTGTTTGATGCTTTGTAAGTTTGAGCGATTGACGTTCTGTGCTAAGACAATAGAGTTTGCACGTATTTTTGTACCAAGATGAACAGGAGTGCCAGATATAAGTCCAGGGATAACTGGTCTGCCAGCTGCTACTAGCGGTTCGTGAACAGCATCTATGTGACTGTTTGGCTGATAGCTAAGCTCTTGTGCTTTCTCAATGATGAAAGCATTGTTTTGGAATGCCCAGTGTAGCTCAAGTTGTTTTAAGAAGAGTCTTTTGGTGTCTAAAGCTAGAGTTGTTAGGTCACGAATCTGAGTTGGCGTTAGTGTGGGTCTTTTTTGATCATGACTAGCAATTGGTCGAGCTACTAGTCCATCGAGCTGTTGGTGCAGAGCAGTCTGCTTGCTACTAATCTCAGAGCTTAGGCTTACTCCAGTACGACTATCTACGACAAAGATGTCATGTTGTTGTGACTTTTGGGGATGATATCTTCCAGGCGTCGCTGAAATCCTCATCTTTGTACTTGTTTCAGACTTAGGATCACGTGTGAGCAGCACGCCGGACGCAATGGGTTGGAGTTGCTGTTGAAGTAGTGCTCCCTCTTCTCCACCCAGCTCGATAATTGAGTCTAGTACATTTGCGTCATCTCGAACAAAATCATGTCTGCCATGTGGTGATATCACTGCCACAAATGATTTAGAGAAGGCAGATGTGTAAACCTTGTGAACAGCCGCAGCAGCTTGAGTGTCACCGCGTTTTATCGCCTCAACTACCTCTCCAGGAACAAACGATGTGATGGGGGTAGGAATGCCACGCTGAACGCAACGGTGAAAGTCGACTACACTATCATCAAACCCGCTGAGGAGCTCTACGGCGACGCTAGTAAGCGGTTGTGGGTCGGGCAGTGACACCTTTTCATCCTAGCGTATTTTAACCTGGTTGTTGAGATCAGATCCAGCTAGACTTTTTTCAGTTCGTCTTTAAACCAATCAACCGTTGGGATGGGCGCAGGATTGATGTTCTCAAGCATTGCTACGTAGAAGTTAGCGTAGGCAAATAGCGCAATGGACTCCCACACTTGAGTTAGCTTTGTGCTCATAGTTAACTCAATACTTGTAGTATCGATCTCATTTCTTTCTACAGCGTCCTGAGTGAGCTTCATTCGAGCTTGGTTTCTCTTGTGATACAGTTGCGTATTTATAAACACAAACAGATGATTGGTGGCATTGCTTTTAGGGTAAGCAAGACCTTCTAGTAAGTGATGATTGATTTCAGGAACCACCTTGTAATCCACAAACATTTTGGAGTTTTCATTGAACTGATTGGTGGAGACGTGAACGGCGCCTTCTAGGAATTCTGCAGCTACTAAGACTGGTCTGCGATCGATCATCATGAAGGCGATATTCTTCGCTAAGTTGTCATCTTGCGGAACATCTGGGTTGTTTTTCTCACCTGTAGCGATAATGGCGGTGATGACTTCCTCTACTTCGCTCTCGCTTATTTTGATAACACCTGCTTTAGACAGTAGTCCCAGGGTGCCGAACACGGCATAACCGATGGCCATCCTAGGTTGTCCTGAGGGGTTATGTTTTGGATCGATGATGTAGGCAGGATAGTTGTGTTCTTTCGCTAATTTCTCTAGATCTCCGCCAGAGGCGATTATCATGATTTGGGCTTTGCGACGCTGTGCCTCATCACCGCAAGACAGTATCTCTTCTGTAGTGCCTGAGTAGCTGGCTAGCACTACTAGTGTGTGTTGGTCAACGTAACCAGGTAGGCTATAGTCATGAACGAAATCAAACGGAACACCAAGTTGTTCTTTGAATAGTGTCTTGATGACGTCAGCGCCAAGTCCTGAGCCACCCATACCAGCTATAACTACGTTTCTGATCTCAGAAGTGGGAGAAAACGAGATGTCTTGGACGCTTTCCCATGCATGTCTGACTTGATCTGCTAGAGCTTCTATTGACCCCAGTACATTCTCCTCGTCAATTTTGGCGAGTTCCTCTCGTGAATCTAAGATTGATGTAGGCATGAACTTTCCCTTCTGATGCACTGTTGCTACTTATGATTGGTCGTGCGTTGTATTTTTACTGATTGAAGTATTTGGATCGATAACGTTGTGAGAGCCAAGTAATACGCCGGGCATAGTTGAGCACCTAATGCCGAATTGGGTATGAGGCCCCACTGTGCAGCCAAGTGAGTTTCTTTGGGTGGAGATGAGTTCTGAACCCACTTTAGTTCGTACTGCTTCCCGATCAAGTCGTTTGTTGGCACTGATGAATCCAGCCCCAATCTTGACTTGTTTACCTAGTATAGAATCAGCTAAGTAGCTAGAGTGAATGGTGCTTTTAGGTTGGATGATAGACCGTACTACTTCAGTATAGGCACCAATCGTGACGTCTGCCTCTATGCTTGAATTCCTTACTAGCGAATAGTCGCCTACAAACACATTGTTGCCGATGTAGCAGGGTCCGACAATCGTGGCGAAATTGCTGATTGTACTGCCAGCACCAATGTAGACCGGCCCTTTGCTGTCATCGATGCGGGCAGTTTCTGCCACGCCAGCCAGTGACCAGTCAGAAGTCATCTCAGCAAAGTAGCTTGATTGAAAGTCAAACAAATGCCAAGGATACTTGAGTGAAGTGAGTGGTTCTTCTAGTGCCACCGCTCCCACACTTGCTTTTTTGGCGTATGTATTTAGCGTCGACTCGAAGTTGTAATGACCTGGTTCACTTGCTTCTAACTGGGTCATGAACTCAGCTGAGAGCAGATAAATACTTTCTAGCTTGAGGTTGCTAGGTTCTGTTCCCTTCTCTGGTTTTTCCACTACGCCCGTGACTTTCTCATCAGATATCGTCACAATGCCGTAATTCCATGGTTGGTCTGTAGTGGAGTGACACACCACAGTATCTTCGTTTCTCTCTAGCATTCTAGTGAGTAGGGAGCCGGCATTCGTTTGGTATGGTGAAGCCACTGCGGTCTGGCCTGAGACCAAAGATCGCGTAGTTAGCAATGCGTCACCCATGCCAGTTGGCTTTTCTAGTACGGTGAACGAAATCTCTAGCTTAGCGTCACCTGGTAGGTGATGGGCTTCGATTAGCTCTTGTTCTGCGGTGTTTGGCACCACTATGACAACTCGCTCAAAGCCATGGTTTTCAAGATCACCAAGCATTTTAGTCAGGAGACTTTGTCCGTGGAGCGTGGTTAAGCTTTTGTGATGCTCAAGCTCTAGTGGAAAAAAACGAGAGCTGCTGCCTGCTGCTGGGATGATGACGACTGGTTTGGCCATAGTCTCAGTTATACACCTTCTCTGATAAGAGCCAAGACCTCATCACGTTTCTGTTCCATCTCTTGTTTGCTATTCACTGATTCTAAGTTTAATCTGACAAGCGGCTCTGTATTGGAAGCTCTGACATTGAAGTGCCAACCGTCAAACAGGACACTAACGCCGTCCACTTTCAAGATTTCAGTGGCCTGATCCTTATAGGTTTCTTCAATGTTAGCTAGTACTGCTTGGCTATCCACACCTTTAGTGTTGATCTCGCCAGATATGAAGTACTTTTGCTCCAGTTCAGTCAGGATCTGATCGAGAGTTTGGTCTGAGTCACTGAGCATATCCATTAAATACAGCATTGGGGCAATGCCACTGTCACAATAGAAAAAATCTTTGAAGTAGTAGTGACCGGTGACTTCGCCTCCAAAGACAGCATCTTCACCCTGCATGCGCGCCTTAATGTAGGCGTGGCCCACTCTATTGTAGAGGGGTTTTCCACCGGCTTCATTGATCAAATCTGGCACAGCCTGTGAGGCTCTGATGTCATACACAATGGCAGAGCCAGGTTGCTTGTCGAGGAAGTACTTGGCCAGTAGTGCCGTCATGAAGTCGCCTGACACGAATCGACCAGTTGCATCGATACAAAAGAATCGATCGCCATCAGGATCAAAAGCAAATCCGAGATCGAAGCCTTCTGCGGCTACTCGTTCTTGAAGTTCTTTGCGATTCTCCTCTTTAAGTGGGTCGCCACCATGGTTTGGAAAAGTGCCATCTGGCTCGAAGTACATTGGAGTAAGCGCAACTTGCGGGATTTTCTCAAATAACTTGGTGAGTGAGGGTCCCACCATGCCGTTTGCGGTGTCGGCTATCACTTTCATGGGTTTGAGCTTTGAGACATCGATGAGCGATAGCATCATCTCGATGAAGCCATCCATAACGTCCCACTGCTCTACGGTACCTGGTTGATCTGCGACAGCTGGAAAATCATCCTGTTCGATGATGGCGCGCATGTCCTGAATGCCCTCATCTCCCGACAATAAGTCAGGAATTTGCTTGACCATTTTGAAGCCGTTGTATTCTTTAGGATTGTGACTAGCCGTAATCATCATTCCTGGCAGTTTTTTAGTAGCGCAGGCGTAGTAGTACATGTCAGTAGAGACCATGCCGATGTCGATGACGTTGATGCCGAGATCAGTCATGCCTTTAACCACGGCGTCTCGGTATTCGGGACTACTGACGCGACCATCGCGACCTACGATAACTGTAGTGGGCTGAACCACCTTCACAAAGGCTTTGCCTATTGCCTCAGCTAAGTCAGAGTTTAGTTGTTCATCGGCTATACCTCTGATGTCGTAAGCCTTAAAGATAGAAGGATCTGCTTGCATGACTGCTCCTTGTATATGTGATTATAGACGTTTTGTACTGATCTCATACTCTTCACGCCAGAAAAGTATGAAAAAGTATGATTATTCTGTCACTCTACAACTTCAGTACAAAAAGGTCAAGCTGTTGCGCAAGTGTCAGCGGTGAACCAGAGGTCTTGAGGTTTAAGTCAAGGTCATATGCGTGTTTGTGGAGTCTGAGTAACTGGGCTAACGTGAATGTAGAAGATTGCTTTTTAAGCTTGGAGATCATAAATGGGGCACCTTTTAGTGGGTGTCCATCCGCTGCTTGGATTAGCATTCTGATCTGCCTGCAGAGCATCGTAAACACGAAGAACTCGCCATCCTGCTTCACAGCCTGATGAAGTAGTTCGAGCTGCTTCTTTTTCTCACCTTGTCCGCTTAGGCTATCAAGCCAGCGAAAGAGCACTTTGCTCATTTTGTACTCTTTTACCTGAGTATTTGGAAATGCTTTAAGCATCGTTTTAGTTAATGAGCGCTTTTCCCAGAGTACACACGCTGGGGTTCCTGGATCCTCTGAAGCGGTGCTCAGTATGGCTATCAACTGTTTTTTTCTAGCTGATGTGGGAAGTGAGTGTAGCTCCTCGATGACAATAAGACGCTCCTCACCAAACAGTGAGTTGGCTCCTAGAGCTAATTCAAGCTCTGCTTCACTTAGCTGTTTGGCTGGTAATCTAGTAATGGTTTTGCCATCGTTTTTGGCTTGCGTGATTAGCTCGACCAGTCGCTCTCTTGACTGAATAGTATTGTCACCATGAAGTATCCACATCTAAGCCCACTCTAGCATGCTTTCTTGCTGAGCTGCCAGCTCGTATGCTACGCTGTACCCAGTCCATACTTATACAGGAGGCATATGGCAAAAAAGACAAAAGAGTTGAATCCCTTGATGACAGGTCGACAGCTGACCGTAATGTTTGTAGCATTACTGATTGCGCACAGCATCGTTATTTATCTCGCCAACCAGTGGTTTCCTAGCCTAGTGGTGTTGGGTACCAATATTTACTCACCTATGGCAGCGATCGTTTACAGCATGGTGTTGTTTACGTTAATAGTGGTTGGTGCCACACCAGTAATTGAGCATGTTGGTAACAGCATGAGCCGAAAACTTTCTGATATGGATTGGATGGTGCTATTTGTGTTGATAAACGCCGGTGGTCTTTGGCTGGTAGCACGTTTTGCTGAACAACTTGGTCTGGGAGTTGCTTCTTGGATGGTGGTAGCCATATTGGCTGTCATAATGGATGTCGTACAGGGCTTGACCATGAAAGTGCTGATGAGCATCGTGGAGTAGTTCGAACAACTTTCTGACTTAGTCTGATTAGCAAAAAAAAAGAATTCTAGTTACCTAGATTGAGCAAGGTGTGGGCTTTTGCCACGACTAGCCCAGCTACAAAAAGTGTCGCGTAGATGAATCCCTGCTGAATGAGGCGAATTCTGCGTTCGTGAGCAGTCTCTGGATGCGGTAGTTTCCTAACGGTCTCTTTGACTTTTTGAGTCAATGAAGAGTTTTTCGATGAGAATAGCATGGTGAGAGTGATGGTAGCACACTTTACCCAACAGCCATACCATGTCGTTTTAGCCAGCCCTTGTGTACGGCATACGCAGGATCAAATGTTTTAACCAAATTCCAGAACGCTGGCGAGTGGTTCATGTGCTTGCGATGTGCTAATTCGTGAATGATGACATAGTCGATCACAGCTGTTGGTGCGTGCACGAGTCGCCAGTTGAAGTTGAGATTGCCACTGCTTGAGCAACTACCCCACCTCGTCTTCTGCTGTCGAAGTGTAATGGTGCCGAAGTCACACTTCATTTTTTGTGCAAGTTGGTTTGTGCGTGGAATGATGTACTTGGTCGCTGTGTTTTTCAAGAATCTCTCAAGATGCTGCCGCGGTGTAGTTGTGGTTTGGCCGGCGTTGATTACCACAGATTGTTCTTGAATGATCACCCCAGGTAGCTCAAGTTGATTGCTGGTGATTTTCTTGAGGTACTTTTTGCCAAATATATAGACGTCTGCTTCGTTCTCACTGAGAGTAGTGTGCTGCTTAATGCGTTGCTGGGTTTTTTTGATCCAGCCCTGTTGAGCAGTTAAAAAAGACTCTATGTGTGACTTTGATGTTCTTGGTGGCGTGGTGACTTTAACCTGACCTGTTCGAGTGATATGAATTTTTATACTCCTGCTTCTAGGATGTGTGGTGTGGGTATAGTCAATCACGAGTTGTTTGTGGACAGGGTGTACTATCGAAGTAGTGCTGCAAAAATTTCCGAGTAGTTTACTTGATTGAAGTATCCGATCATAAAGGTATTTGCTAGGAATAACATGACGCCTACCACCGCGTTGATAACTCTGGCAGCCTGGCTTTTCATGACTGTGAGTCTCAGGGCAAACATCATGCTGATCAGCGTAGAAATAATAGTTAGTACGGCTCGAGCTGCAAAAGTATTCACTTCGGCTTGGGTTAGCTGATGTAGTGTCAGTAACTCCTCTAGCATTGGAAACTCTATGAATAAAAAACGGAGTGATGCGTAGAGACCATAGAGGCCTTGAAGCGTAAGACCAACGGCGAGAGCTTTGGGTCCATAGACAATAAGTGCGTGCTTAAGCTCTAGATGAGACGTTGCTGGCTTTGAGGTCGCTGTTTCCTGATTGGTGCTTACTGCTACAGCCACTTGGCTTGCTGGTGATGGGGTGGCATTTACCATACCTCTATCTTACTGGACAGGTTGGGTGATGAGAACTCAGAAAATCCGTAGTACAATGCTCTTCTGCGCCGAAGTGGCGGAATTGGTAGACGCGCACGGCTTAGAACCGTGTGGGATTTCCCGTGGAGGTTCGAGTCCTCTCTTCGGCACAAACAAAAAATCCCGCTCGTGCGGGACTCTTTGAGCTTAGAACGAACTACCCCGGTGAGGAATAGAACCTTCTAAGGTACTCATAGTATAGCAAATTATTATAAGATTTACAAATACTATCTAAATATATCACTTTACTTAATTAAAGTTGATCAGATTGTGTTGATTTTTCACCTACAAACTCGAGGACATCGGCGTTTTCTTTGAGCTCTCTACCCAACTGTCGATCGTCATACCGCATTTCTGCCATCCATTGATTTACAGAAGCTGCCCAGCTGCCGTTACTAGATGGAGTGTACTTGGTCATGATATCTTCTGGAGTGGTGAGGCCAATATCTATGTATCTTTCTTTGAGCTCTCTGGCGGCTCTATCAAATCCCTGCTCATAACTCTCAAAACCTAAAGTGCCGCGCTCATGGATACCAAAGCCTAAACAGTTGTGTGTACCTGGTGGAGTCCGTTTGCAGAGATTGCTCTCTTGCATAGCTATGGCAGGTAGTAATCGAAAGTCGATGTCATAGGTGTCAGCGATCTCCACAAACTTCGCGCCGAAGTACTCGTGTGGCGTCAGAGGAGAGTTGTGTCGAGCTAGGAAGCCAGCGACGATGCTAGCCCTGGAGTCAGTGAACTCTACGACAGGCTCGACGCCGTTGCTCGGAGGCGCTGTGAAGTTTTCTATAGTTTGAGTGCTAGCAGCTAAGACCACTGGCTCTTCTACAGCTTCGATGTTCTCTTCATTTGTACTGAAGAAAACCAGGTAACTGGCAGTTGTTGTGAGGAGAACTCCGACTGAGAGAAGCAGCCAGCTCAGAGCGAAAACGATGCGTTTCATATCGTGAGTGTACAGTATACCAAACTCGACAAGAAGTGCTATAGATGATATCCTATAATATATGTCGCCTCGAACACCGCAAGGAGGTGGCCTTCGCATGAATCGTCACTTTCGTACCCTGACCAGCCTTATACTAAGCTGTGCTCTTTGGTTGAGCTTGGGGGCTCAATCTGCAGTAGCTAGAGGTGAAGTATTGGGAATGCATATCTTGCATCCTGATGAGCTATCTCTCCTTCCTGCTCTTTTTACCACTGCAGATCAAGAAGAAAAGCATGATGAGACTTGGCGTTACGTCACTATTCCCCTAGCACTTGATGACTTAGATGAACCAGAAAAATGGCAGACTTTTATGGATGCTGCTCAAGAGCAGAAAAGTATCCCGGTTGTTCGTCTGGTATCAAAGTTTGACGGTGAAGCTTGGGTAATTCCAAATCGGAAAAACATTGTTGATCAGCTTACTTTTTTGCGTAAGCTAACTTGGCCTACAGATAAGAAGCACGTCATCATATACAATGAAGTCAATCATGACAAGGAGTGGGGCGGCGAGCTGGACCCTGCTTCGTATGCTGCCGTACTTGAGTT
>CAZTEB010000024.1:0-13065 GCA_964612735.1 uncultured Pseudomonadales bacterium | reverse complement strand
CAACTGCAAGGTATACACGACAGGTGTTGCATAAAACCAGAGTGGCACAAATGCCTGGACGATGAAGTTAACATCCCTGTACCTGACATTAAGAGCAGAGGTTAGCAAACTCACTCCAGCAGCCACAATCGTCAACCAAGCAACCAGAGGTGCCAACCACACCATATTTGCAGTATAACGAAGCACAGCTACTAAGGAATAGCGTTCTACAAAGATTTTATCTGCAAGTAGCACTAGCACTAATAGTCCCAGAGAAATAACGAGATGAAACAAGTTTGATAACACGATCGAGAGTGGAATTACTTCCCTGGGAAACTTGGCCTTTTGAATCAAGCTTCGTTCGTGAACGATACTAGGGGTCGCTTTGGTCAGCGACAAGCTGAAAAACATCCACGGTAGTAAACCTGTAAATAAGAATAAGAAATAATTATCGACCTGAACCGGTACAAAAAAACGAAACACAAAGCCAATCACTAGCATCTGCAACAAAGGATTAAGAATAATCCACAGAAATCCCAAGAAAGCATGCTTGTAGCGAGCTTTAATCTCCTTCTCCGTCATCGCCAGCACAAAATTAAACCAGTGTCGCACTGCTGGTGAAACGCGAACCGAGAATTGAGTACTGCTTTGTTCAAATGGTGTATTCACCCTCATACTATATCATCAGAGCAATGCATGGGAGTCAAAGTTGAATCAGGCTATTGATCTGAGGGGCTTTTCTAGTGTAGGCTGATTTTAGCTCGAGCAAACCGAGTGTTTTTTTACTATGGCAAACACTACTGCAGCAATTGGTGGCGCAAAGACAAAGCTCAGGTCGGTGATGACCGGTGAGGGCAGTGCGTCCTCCAGCAAATCAAGCACGGCATCCCAACACACAACCCTGTCTTCCACCGCTCAAGAAGCATCCACTTCATCTATGGCAACGGGCCAACCAAAGAATGACGCCCCCAATAAACCTGGATCACATGACCAACGCAATAATCATCAAGCGCAGAGCCCGTCATCACTTCAAGAAAAAGAGGATGTAAGACCAAACACGTCACCCAGCTCCTCTTCCAGCCCAACTAACGCTGGCGACTCAGGCAGTGATTCTGGTGACACCCCACTGCCCCCACTTAAGAAGAAAAAAAGTGGTATTAACCTAAAAACGGCTGTCGGCGCCCTAGCACTACTGCTGTTTGCAATAGGTGGCTCCATCGGCTTCTACTTCGTACAACAAGGCAACCTTGATAATAGAAATCAAGCTGCTGTTTTTGACTTAGACAATCCAGATGAAGAATACTTGGGGGTCATTGAAACTCGCTTTGAGAACAATGGTCGCTCCTACTATATAGATCTTAATAACTTAAATGAGCCAGCAAGAACAAACTCAACCCTAGTGTTTGTCAACGCTATTGATGACCTTGAACCTAGCCAGGGTGAAGAACTTACTGTTCACCTGACTCAAAATGGCAATGATGTCGTCAATGAAGGTGGCATCGCCGCTGCTATGGCTACCGAATATATCATAGCTCCGGGCCAGTACTATCTAGAGATTACGGGCAAGAAGAATGTCACGCTTTTCTCTGATCAAATCACTATTGCCCCCGATGAGGCCGTGTTCGCATTTAGAGTAGCCAATGTCAACGGCGCTGCAGAACGCATCACTATCCAACGAACTAAGTATGCTGATCTGGCTGATTTCCGTTTGTACAACTTCACAACTGACGACACTCTTAATGTTTTTGAAGGCACCTTGGCTGCCTATAATGCTGCACAAACTATTCCAGTAAACGGCTATAGAGATCTTATCTTCTCCGCACCATACGATCAAACATTTTCAATGAGATCGAACTTGCCAAGTTTGCGCGATAGGACTATCCACGTATTGAATCAAAGACAGGCAAAAGTACTACTATTTGCCTTCGGCGATAGAGAGCACGCCTCTATAACAGGCCAATTTATTCCCCTACCTTCCCAGTTCATCCAAACCAAAGTTACTCAAAAAACTACACCCACTGACACCACCACCCTATGGTGCGAGGGGGCGTATGCCTGTCAACTTGTCAACCCCACCTATGAGGAAGCTGGTAAAAAATGCTTCCTGGACACGAGAGTCTGTGCCGCAGGCTCTAATGGCGGCAGTGGCACACAGTGGAATCAGCAAAAAACACAAAAGCCTGCGGGCACACCGAGTCTTAGATAACACAGCATGATCGTTCAAAACAAATACTTACTACGAAACTTTTTAAGCCTTCATAAGGTATTTTTAGTGTTTGCGCTGGTAGCTGCATTTCAAATTATAGTGAATAGACCGTTTGAGCAGCTCTTTTCTCCAGATTCAGCTATTGCTGGTTCTTGTAGTGATAATGCATGTTTTTGCCCTGGGGCATCGTGTACTAATGACTGGGAGTGGAATAATGGTTGGGATCAAGCCCACGGCGTAGTTTGGAATGACCAAGGCCAAAACGTGGGTAACGACCCTTGGGATAACCCTAGTGACCCCCAAGATGCTTACAATGATCAGGGTGCTGCTGAACACATTCAAAAGATTGTTGATACTCAAGGCTCTACGCCAGATTATGTCGACGCAAGTGCGGTTGGCAACACGGGATCGGCAGGCGATGGCACCACTACTTCAGATGTACAGACTGGCATAGATACCAGTAGCTGTGGTGTTCCCTGTGGCGGCTGCGGTGGCTTCTGTGGTTATGATGGTGGCAAAACCTGTAATCAAATGCAGAAGGACGTTTGTGGCCAGGATCCGTGTTATCTGACTGGTTCTTGTGCACAACAAGACTTAAGCCAATTGAGTCTCAACGAGATCTTGGCGCTAGGTGAACAACAAAATAACCACAATATAGGTGACATCATTAACTCCAAAGATTTCGGCTCGGTTTTTGACGTCAATAAAATTGTTGCAGACACATATGGAGTCAACTCAAGTACCCTAACCGACTGTGCCAATAGAATTGGTGGCAACGATGCTCAATCTGGGAAATTAGTTGCTTGTGGGGTAGCTCTTCAAGACGGAAAGTTGACATCTGTTCAAGCAGCCAGCTGTATAGTAGATAGTGGAAGTGATCCACTCTGTGATAGTGGTGACACTACGACTGCAAATAATATAGCCAAAGCCCAAAATATTGCACCAAATGCAACAGTTCAAAATGAATCTGCCAATGGTGGCCCTGCAACACCAGATGAGACGACGACAAATGCTAGGAGAGAGGCAAATGCTGATCCAGAATGCGGCGGCGTTGGTCAGCAAGCTTGCTCGATTGATAGTGGTTTAAGTGAAACCACAAATATATGCGATTCTTCAAATGCCATAGATGTAAATACCAATTTGTGTGTTTCTGTACTGTCTTTCGGTGATGCCTATCCTGGATTAACACCTGCTGAGTTCAGAGACCTCAGCGATCGGTGTAAAACTGGCATTGATGTAGATAAAAAGCGCTGTCTACCTGCTACTCCACTTAGAAATGGTGAAATGAATTTGGGCACAGGATCACAGTGCGACTTTGGCTCACAGTGTCAATCAGACTTGGTCTGCACCGTTGAAGCAGGATGTCAGGGCTCACTCCAAGATAAGTTTAACCAGTTTTACACTATAAAACCACAAGGTGATTCAGATGCTTACTACAGACCAACTAATGTCATTTTGGTAGGCCACAATAAAGACGTAACACTCATTCGAGATCTATACAACACGAGTGGTGACTGCACTGACAACTATGACTGCGCTGTGGGACATCGCTGTGTTTCCGGTGTGAACAAATGTGCGCCAGACAGTTATTCTTGTGGATCTAATAGCAACTGTCCTCAAGGTTGGTCATGTGGAGGCGCGGGAATATGTGAACAACCAGGATGTTCAGATGCACAGGTGGCAGCATGTGGCAATGCTGGCTGCATATTAGTAAATGGAAATCCTGTGTGCACTACTTTCGACTTTAGTGACTCAGAGCAATCACTAACAGGCACCGGTGGTACCGGCAGCTTCTCAAACTCACCAACCACCTGCGCCGACGGTAGTCCCGCTTCAGCTATCCTCTTCTTCAGCGGTAATTACTGTGAATCAACTGATAACGGCGCTCCTGTGATTTACCAAAATCGTCAAGATTTCACACCTGGTCAAATCAACGAGCTTAATGCCGCCATCAATGGTGGCAATCCTTGCTACCAAGCCGACCTGCTCGATGCCAACGGCAACTTCTGCGGTATCTATCAAGGTGCATATACCTGCGGCGACCCAGCTTGTGCCAATCAAGACGTACCTCCTGGCTCACCACCTGGAACTCCTCCAGGTACTCCACCCGTGGACAATCCCACTGGCCCAATGTGCCTAAGCTTGAGCCTCAACAATCTTGATAAACCTGTCACCGGAGATCAAGCTACTCAACCTGATCCAGAGATCGGAGACCGCCTCCAATTCACTTGTGGTGACGTGGCTGAAGCCGACCACTACGAGTTCAGAATCATCAATCAAACCACACAGATCCCAACCTTCTTATCTGCAACCGGAAGAACTTCAGAAGTCTTCACCGTTCAAGAGGATGGTAGCTACACTGCTCAATGCCGCATTTGTACCGGACCTGATGCTAGCAGCTGTCACGCATGGGAGGGATTATAAATTGCACGAGGTGGTCATATTCGGCTACAGTAACTAACAGACTATGGTAAACGCATCATCATCCACTAGCTCTTCCTCGACATCACCTAGCGTGCCAAAAGCTAGTGCAAGTTCTTCTGCAAATGGATCAACTAAGACTCCACTAAAAAAACAACGCTCTGACAAGCTTTTTGGTGTAGAAACTCGCTCACTCCTGACTGTAGTTGGCTTAACAGTCTTTTTCCTGGCCGCTATGGCTGGTGTGATTATTTCACTACGAACACGCTATGGCACTCAAGACTTTACTCCCACTGCTCCCGACAGGCCTAGCGCTGACGTCACTCAGACGGCTACCTGTAGCTTGACGTTCACCGTCGGTGACACACCAGAACCTACTCCCAGCCCTTCGCCAACACCATCGCCGTCTCCTACGCCGTCACCAACTCCAAGTCCGTCACCAACACCGAGTCCAACGCCGTCACCTACACCTAGCGCCACACCTTCACCTAGCCCATCTTCAACTCCACCCGTTGGTTCGACGCCTACACCAGGAACTTCACCCAATCCAAGTCCAACGCCTGACGTCAAGATCTACTGTAATGACGACTGTACGGCCAATGCCGATTGTGCTAACAGTGCCCACATCTGTTTCAACGGCCAATGTCGCTTAGCTGAGAATCCAACGAGCCCAACCTGTGACTACCCAGCCGGTGCTCAACCTGAGCTACCAACTGAGCTACCAGAAACTGGCTCTGAAGACTTGGTCAATATCTTGAGAATTGGTCTGGGAACATTGGGAATCGGCGCACTGCTACTACTGTTGCTATAGGTCAAACAACAATAGTATTTTTTATTCAACCGGTTCCACCTCATGCATGTTGGGGGATTTTTCGTAAACTGATGTTGCACTTTTCACACCTGCCAACACTAGAATTAAAGTCCCCGAGCCTGTGCAGCAAAGTGCCACCGAAAGCACAACTGGAATAGGAACAGTTCCCTCCATAAAAATGTAAAAAATGCCAAAAATTGCAAAAGGCACACTTAGAAAAATGCTAGCTTGTATCATCGCTTCAAAGTCCCTAAAAGGGTCTGTAACACGATGCTCTTGGCTGTGAATTTCCTGCTCTTCACTCATGGGAGGATGAATATACCACACTTTCTTTCCCTGGTATAATGACTCGCTAACCAAACTACACCAACCATGCGTGGCTTAATGTAGCTAAATCCAAGCGTCTGTAGCTCAATTGGTTAGAGCACCAAGCTTATACCTTGGCGGTTCTAGGTTCGAGTCCTAGCAGGCGCACACAACCTCTACTTCTAACTCTTCCAGTCGAGTGCTACTATGAGTATATGCCCAACGTTATGGCCTGGGTCGGATCAAAAGCGATCTGGCTGCGGGATTTTGTTGTTACCAACTGGAAATGGCTGCTGCTTGCGGCAGTGGTTCTGGCTGGCATCGGCTGGTGGCAGTATCGCCGCCAAGTAACTAATCAGCCCGAGCTCACCTTTGAACATCCTGTACGAGAAAATCTTGTTAAAACTCTCGAAGTTTCTGGGGTAGTTGATGCCAAGGAAAAAGCGCGACTTCGCTTCCTAGCTGGTGGTAAAGTCACCTTCATAGGCGCCCAAGAAGGTGATCGGGTTGAAAAATGGCAAACCATCGCCGTGATCGACCAAGCGACACTCCAGAAGCAACTCCAGCAAGACCTCAACACCTTTCGCCAAGAAAGACTCGAGTGGGAAAATACCACCGAAACGGCTCCTATTACTTCTAGGCTGAATCGTGCTCGTCAGCAAGATCAACTCGATTTAGACAATGAAGTGCTCGATGTTGAAATCAGGGATATTGCCATCCAAAATACTAGGCTTTATGCACCTTTCGAAGGCATCCTCACCCAGTCGCCCACAGCTGTTACTGGTGTCCAATTACTCTCCACTGATTACTTCGAACTGATCAATCCCCAAACACTTGTGTTCAGAGCAGAAGTAGACGAATCTGATATTGCAGCCGTTGCGCTTGGCCAAGAAACGACCATTAACCTTGACGCCCATCTCGACACCGACGTGAACAGCGTCATAGAGTACATCGCCTACAGCAGCACCGAAACAACTAGCGGCACCATCTTCATCGTCGAGCTTCCCCTCGACACTACCCAACATGGATTAGATTTTTATCGCTTGGGAATGAACGGTGACGCCAGTATTGTAGTAGACCGACGCGAGAATGTCTTGACGATCCCCTTGTTTGCTTTGATCGAGCGAGATGACCAAACCTTCGTTGAAGTCAAAGTGGGTGAGCATGAAACTCAAGAGCGACAGATCGAAGTTGGTCTTGAAACTGATGACAAGGTAGAAGTACTTGATGGCCTAACTACTGATGACTGGGTGCTAATACCTGAGTAAGCAATCAGGTGCAAATGACAACATGCTACTATCACTCGACTCCATCTCGAAGAAGTACCAACTTGGTGAGAATATCATTGCCGCTCTCGACTCAATTTCCCTAGATGTCAAACAAGGTGAGCTCGTAGCAATTATGGGCGCCTCAGGTTCGGGCAAATCGACCTTTCTACAAGTCGCCAGTATGTTAGCCACTCCAACTTCTGGAAGCATTAAACTAAAAGACCATGACGTAACTAGCTACAGCGAGGTAGAACGAGCTAAACTGAGAAACAAAGAAATTGGCTTTATTTTTCAGCAGTTCAACCTATTGGCTCGCACCTCAGCGCTGGATAACGTAGCACTACCACTCGTCTATGCAGGAGTAAAAAATCCAGAACGCAACCAACGTGCTCAAGCCATGCTGGAAAAGGTGGGCCTAGGTGATCGCCTCCACAATACACCAGCTCAACTCTCAGGTGGTCAGCAACAACGCGTAGCTATCGCAAGAGCATTGGTGAATGATCCTTCGATCATCTTTGCTGACGAACCAACCGGCAACCTCGACTCCAAAAGTGGTGAGGCTGTAAAAGAACTTCTCCTTCAACTCCATAAAGAAGGCTCGACCATCATCATGGTAACGCACGATGCACATGACGCACAGATAGCCAAGCGACTAGTGTTGATGAAGGACGGCAAGATCGTGAGTGACGGCAAAATTAAGGGTGCTAAGGATGTTGAGAAGTTAGTGAAAAGAGCGGGGTGAAGTTGGTAGAAAGTGAACATAAAGGTTAGTAGTATGAACAAGGGAGTTAACTAAGTGCGAACAACAACTTCTGAATGTCCCGAGTACTATGAGGGTTCTGAAGAAGTTGTTTGTTGGAGCGTTTAGTTACTAATTAAAATTTATTATGACCGAAACCTTTTCAATCGCCCTTAAAGCCATCAGCACCAATAAAGTCCGCAGCTTCCTCACCATGCTCGGCATCATCATTGGCGTAGGCTCAGTGGTGATGTTAACCGCTATCGGCAATGGTCTATCAGCTTTCGTGACGGAACAGTTTAATGAGCTTGGTGCTAACAACCTCATCGTCTTCCCCAATGACATCTTTGGCGATGGTGGCGGCATCAATAGCGAAGAGGCCGCAACTTCAATAGCCAATAGTCAGCTACGACTCAGAAATGTCCAAGACATCGAGCGTCTCCGAGAATATGTTGATATGGTGGCGCCGTTTAACATCCAAACAGACACCATCGCGTTTGCAGATAAAGAAGAAAACACCACTATCTTAGGAACAACCTCAAACTACGAAGTGGCGTTTAATACACCGGCTGAAAAAGGCAGATTTTTCAATGAGCGTGAAGAGAAAGGCAGCGACCGAGTTGTAGTGCTGGGCTTTTCCGTAGCAGAGGAGCTCTTTGGTAACGTCGATCCGATTGGCAAACAAGTAAAAGTAGGAGGCAGAAGCTATAAGGTAGTTGGCGTCGCTGAAGAGAAAGGCAGTGGTTTCGGCGGGCCTTCGTTCGATACCTACATCTACATTCCACTTCCCACCTTCTTCCGTGAGTACGATACCCAAACTATTATCAGGATGATCATCAAAGTAAAAGACACACAGAACATTGATGAAGCAAAAGCTGAGATCGAGAAAACCTTAGCACGTCGCTTGGAAGACGATGAGTATGCTGTGATCGACCAGACAGAAATCCTTGATACCATCAATCAAATCCTCGGCGTGCTGACCGTCGGCTTGGGTGGCATTGCCGCTATTTCACTGGTAGTAGGAGGCATCGGCATCATGAACATCATGCTGGTATCAGTGACTGAGCGAACTCGTGAGATCGGCCTTCGCAAAGCGCTTGGTGCTACCCCCAACACCATTCTGCTGCAGTTTTTGATCGAAGCTGCTGTGCTCTCAGTACTCGGTGGTTTGATAGGCATAGCCATAGCCTTCGCCGGCACCATGGCCATACAGCAGTTTATTCCTGCCAGAGTCACACCAGAAGCTGTCGCCCTTGCCTTTGGAGTCTCGGGAGCGGTGGGAATCATCTTTGGTGCTGCTCCAGCCCGACGAGCAGCTAAACTGTCACCGATTGAGGCGTTGCGATATGAGTAGATGTGTTGGTGTTTAGTCTCTCACCTATAAGGTGAGAGGGGTGCAAAGTAGTAAGTAATAGGTAAAAAAATAACATAATTAAGCGAACTTCGATCACTTCACTAAACCTGAATTGAAGTTTTGACCTGGTACTTTAGTTACAAACTAAAGATAGCGGAAAAACTTCACTTAGGCAGATTGGTAGGCTGCCGTCAGGTGTGGGAAGGGATGAAGAGAGCAAGATCAGAAAATGAAAATACTACTCACACTGCTTTTAGCTTCATTGTTATTTTTTAGCATCCCCCAACCCCTCTACGCCTCCAGCACCAGTGATCAAATTAACACCTTAGTAGAACGATCAACAACCCTCCTCACTCATACCACCACCGCCGTCAAAGAGTTCCTAACACTTAGAAAACATGACTCTGAAAAAACATTTCAAGAAAGTGCCGTCGACTACGGCACGTACTTGTACTGTCAGCAAGTAGTTCGAAAGTACCAGCGACTACAGAGTGAAACTAGCCCTACAACTTCGCCCGAGTAGACATCTCAGCCTCAACCGACTCACGATCTTTACCGTACTTAAGCCTTGATAGCTGCTTAATCATCTCAGCCAGTCGAGGATTCATCCGAGCTTCCTGAGCCTCCATATCTTTCATCAACGACATGCTGAAAGCCGGTACGGGCTCGTTATTAACGATCGTTTTTATGTAGACATGGAATTTTTCGATGTTAGCTAAATCAGTTTCATTAAACATCGGTGAAAATTCATGCTGAATGAAGTTAGCATCTTGGACCCCGATTCTGAATGAGACCATGGTACCAACATTACCAAACACAGCATTTTTAATCTCTTCATCGATCTGGCCAATGTACTGATTCGCTACGATTAGATTCAATCGATACTTACGAGCTTCAGCCAAGATCACAGCAAAGTCTTCAGTCGCATAGTTTTGAAACTCGTCAACGTATAAGAAGAAGTCGTGACGATCATTCATCGGCACGTCTTGTCTACTCATAGCAGCCGTCAACACTTTTGGCACTAAGATCAATCCTAAAAACTTAGCGTCTTCCTCACCTAAGATGCCCTTGGACAAATTACATAAAATGATCTTTTTCTCGTCCATAGCCTTGCGGAAATTAAAAGCACTTTGGGGCTGACCGATGATGTTGCGCATAGTTTTATTGGTCACAAACCGACCAAACTTAGAGACGATGTAGTCCAATACTTCTGATTTATGAAAGTCGGACGTTTGAGCTATTTGGTCAGTCCAGTAGCGCTTCACCACTGGGTCTTTGACGTACGGCAACATCTCTTCCACAAACTTGGTGTCCGTCAAAACACGAACCAACTCAATGAAGGTGGTTCCTTTCTTAGACATAATCGTCAGCATGGCATTTCTGATAGCATGCTCAAACCGTGGACCGATGATACCAGTGCGATGTGGGTCATAGAGCTTATACATCAAGCCAATAATCGAACTCACCACGAAGTGCTGCTGTTCTTCAGTGTCAGCTTCCATCATGTTCATACCCATCGGTCGGTCGAGATCAGAGGGGTTAAAGTAAATTACGTCCTCGGCGCGCTCAGGGGGCATCAGCTGTAAAATATCTTCTACAAACTCACCATGAGGGTCAATTGCGCACACGCCATGACCAGCTTCAATATCTTGCAAGATCATTTCTTTCAAGAATTCTGATTTACCAGTTCCCGTCTTTCCGATGATGTACATGTGGCGACGCCTATCATTCATAGACATAAAAATCTTACGCTTATCGCCTCGATACACTGAGTGGCCCAAGTACAAACCTTCGTGAGGAATCAAGTCTGAAGCTGGCGCGTGTTTAGCGTTCAACCACTGAATGTGATGCGTCTCGACAGTCTTGTTTGGCAAGTGAAAAATACTGGCCAGCTCTTCAGTGTTAAGAATTGATGTTCCCTTGTGGAACAGTGGCATGTACTTATAGATAAAGTCGATCATGAACAAGTGCTTGATGAAAGTGAAGTGACGCTTGAAGCCGTTGTGAGCCGAAGTAAACTGAGCAAAAGCACCGACGATGTTATTCAGGTGAGAATCCGCCATGTGCTCCTGTGGTGACGACACCACCACTCTGATGGAAACACGAAAGCCTGGTTTTTCTACCTTATTACCAATTGCCTCCATCTCCTTAGGATCGTGCGAGTAGGTGGCCTTATCAGGATCAGCTTCTCGCTTCTTCTGAGACGCAATGTATGATCGACCCTTATTCTGCCAGCGTCTTCCGACCGGCTCGAGTAAAATCTGCAGTATTGCACCTTCACCTTCACTCATCTTACCCATAGCAGAAGTGATCAATGACAAACCATCTGTCGGCAAATCTTTGTAGGTTTTGATCGGCATATAACTGCCCTTCTCGGAACCTATCGAGGCAAAAGCAACTCTGCCTTTTTCTGAGAAAATATTGACCTCATCATGCTCATGAATATCAGCTTGTGGATATGCGCCATGAATTTGCTTCTCCACCAAATCTCTGATCTCTCGTGAGCAACTGACATAAAAGGCAATGTGCTCTTTAAGCGCTACGATCTCAAATGAAATCATGTCTTCAGGTTGAGCCCACGCCAACCAACCCGTTTTTTTCAACGAATACAAACCAGCAAACATCTGTTCGGCTGCATCGATCTTTATCTCGTTATCTCTGGGCAATTTGATCTGAAGCGTCACAAATTCCAGTGAGTAGTCTTCGCGCCTACGATGCTTCAACCACTGAATGCACATGTATATAAAAACGCCTGCTATAGCTAAGGCCACGATAATCAACACCACGCTTAAGCCCAGTTGGATGACTCCTGCTAGAAACGAATTAAATGAACCTGACATGTTTTGTTAGCAATCCCTAGCTATCTTCTCTGTATATTATAGTCCCTGAAAAGACTTTCATCAGTTTCCGACTCCACTCTACTAACCAACGAATGCTGAAAGAAGTATTTTTCTTAGCACCCTCTTCTTCTACTTCTGGGGTAATGGGCAACACCACTACCGACTGCTTGGGGTATTTTGGCGCCAGCGGCGTCGAAGTGGCATCAGCAATCACGATCTCCTCAGGAGCTTGGTCAGCGTTATCTTCCACATGCTGCAAGTATCCTTCCACCTCCGGTGGTAGCTCTGGCGTCTTTTCTTGCTCAACGTACTGGATGTTAGCACCAGCTTCTACTGGCGCTGCTGCGGCTGTCGTAGACTCAACAGCTGTCTGAGCCGGAGCTGCTACCACTTCCTTGAAAGACTGGCCACTTTGTTGGGCTTGATGCTGGTAGTAGGCCTGATCAGCAGCTGAAGGCAATGCTTGTGAAGCAAGGCCTGAGTGAGCCTGATCTGGCAAAGTCACTGGACCAGCTACAGCTGCGGGTTGAGTGGGAGCTGTAGAAGGTTGAGCGATCGCTTCTTGGAATGTACTTGGTTGCGCTGGCACTTGAGCCTGAGGTCGCTCAACAACTTGGTCAGCAACTGTGTCACCCGAGAGTGCCTGAGTGTGCTCTTGAGACGACTGAGGGGCAACTTGCTCTTGAGCTGGCTGGGAATCAACTCTATTGCTTTCGATTTCATCTAAGATGGTGTTCATCGTAGCTACGTGATCCATAGCCGAGGACGCATTCGTTGTAGGAATTGGTTGAGAAGCCACTGCATCAGAAACAACGGCTCCTCGAGGTTGAGGGGAAATTGAAGTGCTTGATGATACTAAAGCTGAGCTACCATCGGCAAAAGCCGAACGCAGCTTAGACTGAAACTGAGATTGAGCAGGCATACTATGGTGTCATGATACCATCTTAAGCCTGGTGAAGGCTATTGGCTTCTCTATGGAGAATCAGATTTACCTAAGTACCACCGCGCTTCCTACCTCAATCCCCAGCCCATCCGCTCTGCCAGCTGGCAACTCAAGCACTGCATTGGCCGGATGGCTGGGTGAGTAAACAGACAAGTCTTGTAGCTGTTGACCAGGTGAGGGCTTGGGAACATCACGAGT
>CAZTEB010000023.1:5805-13392 GCA_964612735.1 uncultured Pseudomonadales bacterium | reverse complement strand
GATCACAGTAAGTAGGATTGGCATCTCACTAGAAATAGGAAAGTTGGAGAGAAAATTGGCAGAAGCTCAAGAAAGTCTTAAGGAAGAAAAGAGAAAGCTAGATGAAGAAACAAAAGCATCACTAGACATTTTTTATCAGGAGAGGTTGTTTAACTTTCTAACTTCTGAGAAAAAAGAACAGTTATTTACAGAAGATAATCTTTCTTCTATGGATTTAGATGAGTATTTAGAACTATGGAGAGCTGGTAGCCCGCACTTTGTAGCGCATGTGACGCGACAAGGTTTTAGAGATCACAATGCGATGATATATCACTCAGCTGGCATGGGCGAATATGTTGGGGGATTCGCTACTTTACTGGAGGATGACAAGCTTTTGCGTTCACCATTTGGCGTTGAAGGCTTAACTGAAATAAGTAGAGAAGACGTTTTGGCTTTTTTAAAAAGAAGGTCCGTTTTAGAACAACCCACATTGCAAGAGTCTCTAGATTTATTTGAAAGAGTTATGAATTTTAGCTGGGGTAGTGCACCTCACTACCCAGATAAAACAGCGATCCACTTTTCTGCTCAAAGAGTTCTTGATGATTACTATGGTGGTGAGCAAGGCAATGAGGTTTTTTACATTTTTCCTGCAGACTTTATAGCCTCTCAGAGCACATTCGCGTTCAATGGAGCAGAGAAAGACTTTACTAGGCCGCAAAGCGAGCATAAGTGGAACGATATTTTTGTGTGGCCAAAAGGAAAAAATACCATCAGTCTTGATGCAGGAATAGTGTTTTTGCCTGCATCAACAATGGTAGACCCAGATACAGGTTCAAAATATGCCTCAACTCAAACAGAGGGTGGTAGGAATAGGGTTGAAAGAAGAGACATATTTGATGTTTTTCAGTCGTGGTGGAGCGAGAACGTAGACGTATTTAGAGAGGCACATACTAAAGTACAAAAGGCAAGTCATAGCATGAGGCACTATATTAGGGATGATTTTATGGTTTTGATTACTGAAAAGCTCAAAGACCTTGGTAATACGGATGGAGTTTGGAGCGGTCAAGTTCACACCGATATCGCTTACTACTTTGAGTTGAACATTGACTTTACTAAGGATGAGGATAAACTGCGCAGTTTCCTGGATAATGCTCGAGTGCTATATGATAAACCCGAGCAATCAGTAACATCAAAAGAGTATTGGGAGGGCAGATTTAGTGCAAACCCAGGCGAAAAACCAAGGCATGTTGTGTACTATGATGGTGATCCAAATGTAGCAGTCACTGCTTTTATGAAGGAGCAGGGGATTTCTTCAAGGAAAGAGTCGCGGCAGTTGCTTGATTTCGATAAGAACCATATACCAACACATGAGGATATGGAGAATGATCCTAGGGCAAATGTGGGAAAAGAGGAGCTCATTTTAATAGCTAGGCAGATAATAGCTGAGCATTATCAGGGAGAAGTCAGCATTGGTGCTTTTAGAAATCTTCCCTCCCCTTGACACTCTTTCTGCCCTCTATTACTATATCTGCTGCTAGCAGTTGTAGTATGTGTCTGCTAAAATCTGTCCATAGATGGCGTCGCTCAAAGGCGCAGATTCGTACAAACCTGCATACTTCATATAAAGGAGGAACATGGCAGCAGTCAAAGTATCTCAACTTCAGCCCCTGGCTGGTTACGTATTGGTAGAGCCCACTGAGGCTCAGAAGCAGACCGCTTCAGGTATCTACTTGCCCGATGGTGGTGAGGAGAAGCCACTTGATGGTAAGGTGTTAGCCGTAGGCCCAGCCGCCATGATGGATGGCGCCAAGGTTGAGAGTCCTGTGGCTAAGGGTGATCGCGTTATCTACAAAAAATGGGGTGGCAACGAGATCAAGATCGACGACGTTGAGTACCAGATCTTAAAGTTTGAAGATATTTTAGCGAAAGTTAAGTAGGGGAGATATGACGAAACCAGAGTCAGGACTAGATTTACCACAGCCGCCTATTTTTACAGACGATCAACTTTCTACTCTTACCAAAATGATTGGACTGGAGTATGAAAAAGCTTTTCAAGCATCAGAGCAGGCCCAAGCTGGTTTGGAGGACACTGAGACTGACGTTCAAAATGACATTGGTGGCGGTGGTCAGCTGCATCAAACTTGGAGCCAACGACGACGTTCTGATGGCTAAGGCAAAAAAAAGTAACAAAAAACTTTAACTAAACAAAAGGAGAACATATGGCAGCAAAACAACTTGCATTTGGCGATGACGCCAGACAAAAGATGCTCTCGGGTGTCAATCAACTCGCAGCAGCAGTTACTACTACGCTCGGCCCTCGTGGCAGAAACGTAGCACTTGATAAATCTTGGGGCGCTCCCACCGTGATTCACGATGGTGTCAGTGTCGCTAAAGAGATTAGTCTCGAAGACAAATTTGAGAACATGGGTGCGCAGCTCGTTAAAGAAGCTGCCAGCAAGACTAATGACGCAGCAGGTGACGGTACCACTACCGCTACGTTGCTCGCTCAGCAGATCACTGCTAAGGGCATGAAGTATGTCACTGCTGGCACCAACCCAATGCTGATGAAGCGTGGCATCGATAAAGCAGTTGATGCCGTAGTGGCTGAAGTCAACCGTTTGGCTAAGCCCGTCACCGAGAGTGACTGGGAGAAAGTTGCTACCATCTCAGCTCAAAATGAAGAGGTTGGTCGTAAAGTAGCTGAAGCTCTCAAGCTAGTTGGTAAAGATGGTGTGGTTGAAGTCGAAGACGGCAAGACCATGGAGATCGACATCGTTCACAAAGACGGCATGATGTTTGACAAAGGTTACTCATCACCTTACTTCGTCACCAACTCTGACAGCATGGAAGCTGAGATCAAAGATCCCTACATCTTGGTGACTGATCAGAAGATCAGCTCTATCCAAGACTTGCTGCCACTGCTCGAGAAATTGATGCAGGTCAGCAAGAACTTTGTGGTGATCGCTGATGACATCGAAGGTGAAGCTTTGACTACCCTAGTGGTCAACAAGCTCCGAGGTGCCTTTAACGCCCTGGCACTCAAGGCTCCTGGCTTTGGTGACAGACGCAAGGCTATGCTTCAAGACATCGCTGTGATGACTGGTGCTAACTTCATCTCAGCTGACACGGGTCGACAGCTCAAAGACGTAGGTGTCGAAGATCTGGGTCGAGCTGACAGCGTGCGAGCCACCAAAGATGAAACAACCATCATCGGTGGTAAGGGCACTAAAGCAGACGTTAATGGTCGAGTCGCTCAGATCGAAAACGAGATCGCTAATACCACTTCAGACTTTGATCGTGAGAAGCTCGAAGAGCGTCGCGCTAAGTTGACCGGTGGTGTAGCTGTGATCCAAGTCGGAGCTAGCACCGAGATCGAGATGAAGAATCTCAAGGAGCGTGTGATCGATGCTAAGGAAGCTACAAAAGCTGCGATCGAGAACGGCATCATCCCTGGTGGCGGCGTGACCTTAATCCAAGCTGGCAAGAAGCTCAGTAAGATCAAGACCGACAGTGATGACGAGCAAGTTGGCGTTGACCTAATCGCTTCAGTACTAGAAGAGCCACTACGCATGTTGGCTCAGAACTCTGGTGTTGATGCTGGTTGGGTAGTTCGCACTGTGGCTGATAAAAATGATGCCTCATACGGCTTCAATGCTATGACCAACGAGTTTGGTGACATGGTAAAGGCTGGGGTGATCGAACCTGCTAAGGTAGCTATCGAAGCACTGCGTAACGCAGCCTCGGTCGGATCCATGATTTTGACTACCGAGTGTTTGATCACTGATGTACCTGAGCCAGAGAAGCCAGCTATGCCAGCTGGTGGCGGCATGCCGGGCATGATGTAATCACTTTCTAGTATGAAAGAGAGAAGGCCTCACGAAAGTGAGGTCTTCTTGGTTCTTGAGGTAGAAAGGGGTATGATGTGGAGTATGGCTGATGCGGGCACTAAGCTACAGAGACTACGCGATCGCGTGAAAATGATCCACCCCGTGGCTTGGGCCTTGGTAGCTGGCCTCTTTATCGCTTCAGCTATCGTTTCATTTGCGCTCTTTACTTACAGCGGAATTTATGTAGGCGATTCGGGTTCTATCGCTAATCCCAACGCTCAACCTAGCCCGTCGCCTAGTGGTCCACCTCCGCCACCTGTCTATACTTTTGCGCTACTTGGATATGGTGGTGCTGGTCATGATGGCGGTCGATTGACCGACAGCATCATGGTAATAAAGATTGATACAGGCTTGAAGAAAATTGGTTTGATCTCAGTGCCTCGCGATTCGTGGGTGAGTTTCCCCAGTAGTGGTTGGGATGACGAGCGCCACTGGAAAGTCAATGCAGCCTATGCAATTGGTTCAGACGATCGTTCGTATCCCAATAAGCCCGAGCAGTTCACTGGCGAGGCCGGGGGCGGTAACTTGGCCCGGTATAGTCTGGAAAAAATAGTTGGTTTCCCAGTCGATCATTTTGTGGCACTGGACTTCACAGGTTTTAGAAAAGCTATTGATGTGCTTGGTGGGGTTGATGTCTTTGTGGAGCGCTCGTTCGAAGATCCTTTCTATCCTATCCCTGGTGAGGAAGATAATGTTTGTGAGAAGTCGGAGGAGGATATCGCAGCTTTGACGGCTACCTTGTCAGCAGCTAAGGTTGAGCAAGAGTTCACCTGTCGCTATGAAGTATTGTCATTCACTCGCGGTACGGTCCATATGGATGGCGAGACGGCACTCAAGTTTGTGCGCTCACGACACTCGCCGACGGACGGCGGTGACTTTAACAGAGCTAGGCGACAGCGCAATTTGCTGTTAGCTGTCAAAGACCGAGTGCTCAGCATTGGCTTTATCCCTAAGATTATTCCGTTTGTAACTAGTCTGACGTACAACTTACAGACCAATGTATCGGTGTCGGAGATGACTAACTACCTCGATCAGCGTGATGCATTTTTAGAGTATGAGATCATGGGGATTCCGCTGACTAGTGATGAAGACAACGCTCTCACCATCACTACTAGTGCGGATGGCCAGAGTATCGTGGCACCCAAAACTGGCATCGATGACTGGCAAAGTGTGCACGAGTACATTCAGCAGCAATTGGAGGGTGTAGAGGAAGAGGCTGAGGAAGCGAGTGGGAGTGGAGCCACAACTACCTTGGATGAGTAATTGGTTTTCGATGGACTGGTAGATTATTTCTTCCTCGCCAACAACACAAGCCACTCAACTTCTGGTCTAGCTGTAGCTCGTTGTCGTTTAGTTTCGTTGTACTGCTGATGAGCTAGGACAGTGAAGCCAGCCTCTTCGACCAGCTCGACTAATTCCGACTCAGTGAAGTACTGGAAAAATCGCTCGTGACCCGAGAGTGCGTCAGAAACCACGGCGGTTTTTTGAGCACCTGTTTGAGCTTTGACGCGAATGTGTACGATGCCGCCAGCTTTTAAGACACGATGAAATTCGCTCAAGACTTGCTGGACTTCTTCTACCGTCTCTAAGTGCAAGAGTGAGGCGTGGGCCCAGATGCCATCAAACGAGCTGGTTTCAAATGGCAGTTTTCGCAGGTCGCCTTCCACAAAAGTGCAATCTGGATAGTCCTGTCGCGCAACTTCCAGCAGTCCTGATGAGATGTCGAGTCCGGTTGCTTCGAAACCTCTATCTTGGAACACTTGAGTGTACTTACCTTGACCACAGCCAGCGTCGAGGATAGCGCCTTGCTCTGAGTTTGGTAATTCAGCTATAAATGCCTCAACTTCATCCATCGAGATTCTGTCACGACTTTTGTCAGCATACTGCTGAGCGTTCTGGTTATACCAGTCTATGGTGTCTTGGAAGCCGGTGATTTTCATGGTGTGAGTATAGCAACTATTTGTAGCCGATCACCACATAGTTCATCGGCGTACCAGCTCCATCACCGCGATAGCTGTAGAGCTGGTCATTATCACACTTGGTGCAGCGACCATCAAAGGCTACTTTGACTTCATCTGTGTCAAAAACTGAGTAGAGCTGGTTGAGATTTTCTTGCTGTAAGTCGTAATGAAGATCAGTTTCTCTGTCTATCTGATAACAGTCGTGGCAAATGTGGGGTCCGAACCAGGCGTGAAGTGTTGAACCCTGCTTATTAGCTAGCGATGATTCTTCGTCAGTTTGATTTTGTACAGCTTTTTGCTTTGCTTTGAAAATCTTAGCTACTTTTTTGAGAATGCCACTCTGTGTTCCACGTCGGCCAGCATGGACTGCCCCAATATATCCACTGACGGAATCATGTAGTAGTAGCGGCACACAGTCTGCTGCTCGTACTACTAGATGCAGATGTGGCTGCTTAGTGATGATAGCGTCAGTAGCTGTGGTGTCAGTAGTGGGTGAATGAACTTCAACCACGTTAGTACCATGGACTTGATCCATGGTGATCAATTGGTCGTTTGTTAGGCTGAGTTCTGTGCAGAGCGTTGAAAGATCTTCACCTTTTTGAGTGAGAACCGCGGCAATACTTCTTGGAAAAATAGAAAGTTGTTTCATGAACAGAGTACCAGGGGTGAGATTTGAACTCACGACCTCAGGTTTATGAATCCTGTGCTCTAACCAACTGAGCTACCCTGGCTTGGCCGGTTCCGCCAGATTCTACTACTAGCGGCACCACTCGAGATTATAACAGACTTTGACCGCTTTCTCTCTAGATTGTATAATGCAGATCTCTGCGTGACCCATGGGTCACTGAAACGTCAGATTCACGCGGGATAGTGTACGGTGCACGTGAGGCTCATAATCTCACAGGCTGGGTTCGACTCCCAGTCCCGCAACATTTTTGTTTTTTTCTTCACAGGGCTCAATTCTGTAAAATTGACTAATGTCCAACAAACATTTTGAGATTAACAACTCATCTTGGTTCGTCTACATCCTACTCTGTCACGACGGCACGCTTTACACAGGCTGCACCACTGATGTAGCCAGAAGATTTACTCAACACCAAAGTGGTAAGGGTGGCAGATACACTCGTTCTCACAAACCGCTCGAGGTTGTCTATCAAGAACAGCTTCCTAGTCACTCTGCTGCTCTTAAGCGTGAGGCTGAGATCAAGAGTTGGAACAGGGCCAAGAAGATTGAAGCGTTGGGTTTGGAGGTTGGGTGGTTGTGAGCTTTGTGTGTTAGAGTCTCAAAATAGTCTAGCTCTCATGGCTTGGTATAATTGTTTGTGAATTCAATGCTAGTTCTTCCTTCTGCCAAGTATAAAGAATCATACTTGATGGCTATCCAAGAGTTCTCAGCCAGACACTTAGAAGAATTTGAGTATGAAAAAGTCGCTGAGATTCACAATGACTTTTCTGCATATGTGCAGAGACTTCTTGGGTATGCTCAAGGCAGGGGTTTGCCAGAGGGATACCTTCCTCACACTGAGTATTGGCTAGTTGAGAGAGATATATACATTGGACGACTGGATATACGTCATGATCTAAACCAGCACCTCAGAGAAGTTGGCGGTCACATTGGCTACGATATTCGACCATCGATGAGGCGAAAGGGTTATGGAACTCGTATTCTTGAGCTTGGCTTGTTAAAAGCTAAAGAGTTGGGACTGAAGAAAGTATTATTAACATGTTCTGAGGGAAATACGCCTTCAGAGACAATTATT
>CAZTEB010000023.1:0-5795 GCA_964612735.1 uncultured Pseudomonadales bacterium | reverse complement strand
CAAATGGAGGTGTCTATGAAGATAGTAAGTACCACGACGGTTTGCAGGTAATGAAGAAAAGGTTTTGGATAAGCTTGGGTGAGGAATAGTTTCTTCAGATACTTATTAAGTACTTAATTTGCAAAGAGTAAAGATTCATATGAAAACCACCATCGTCACCATTCCCAACATGATCTCAGAAAGTGATTGGCAGCCTTTAGTTGCATTGGGTGAGGTCGAGTACATTGAGAGGGACTCCATCACGGAAGAAGAGCTGCTTGAGTTGATTCGAGACTCGAAGTACCTGATGCTGAACTATGATGTGGTTAAGAAGTTATCGGAGCATTTTTACCAGCAGATTACAGCTAGAAAACTTCCACTTAAAGCAATCTCTACAGATATTACAGGGATGACTTGGGCTCAGTCCGCTTTAGCCAAAAATCATGGCGTTAGACTACTCAATACTCCGAGGCACTCGACGCTTTCAGTTGCTGAGTTCAGTCTTACTTCGTTGCTCTTAATGATTAAGAAGATGCATTTGAGTATTCATGACCAGATTAATAATTTTGATACTAAGGATTACAAAAATACAGTGTTTGAAGATCAGACGGTTGGTATCATTGGTTTGGGCGACATTGGAACTTGTTTTGCTAAGCTCGCTCAAGGTGTTGGTATGAAGACTATCGCGTGGAACCGCACCAAGAAGAATATAGCGGGCGTACAGCAGCTTGATTCTTTACCTGAGTTGTTTGAGCAAGCCGATCACATCTCGATTCATCTCAAAACCACGCCAGAGACCAAAAAACTAATCACAAGAGACATGTTTTTTTCACTGCGGAGTGGCTGCGTCGTAAATCAAGCTGATAGCAAACTGATAAATCTAGATGACGTTGCTGATGCCATAGAGGCTGGTAGCATCTCTGGCTATTCGGGTTCCCTAAAGAGCATGGTGGGCCACAGAATCTCTGATCTGCCGCAAAGCATCGGTTTTCCTCCTCAGGCTTGGTTCACCGACCATTCACTCTCCGAGCTTAGAAGAATTTGGGTTCAGAATATCTTGGATGCTGAACAGGGGAATTACCCCAACTTGGTTGAGGAATAGTCATGAGAAGGCCCTTTGTTCCTGAGAGTTTTTCTGTTCCAGCTAAAGTAGCTCTATCGAAGAACTATCGACTTGAGCCAATCACCACAGCTCATGTTCAAGAAGATTTAGACGTCATAACAGATCCTAAGAATGGCGAGCTTATTATCAAGCTTCGCGGTGGCTCTCGAGATGGCTGGCCCTTTAAATGCACATTAGAGGAAAACCAAAAAGATTTAGCTTGGCTTGAGGTCTGTGCTGGGTATCGACAGTTGTTTTGCTACATTTTGCGAGACTCGGAGGATGAGTATGTGGGGTGCATTTACTTGTATCCAATTGAGTTATTTTTTGCAGATAAGGCAGAAGAGTTTGATCTCGATTTTTCTTTTTGGATAACCGACAAAGTGTATTCTGATTCAAACTACCAAGAAATATTTCAATTACTAGTAAACTGGCTGAGAAGTGACTGGCCATTTGAGGCCGGTAGAATTTACTTGCGAAACAAAGTACTTCCTGAGCTTTTAAACTCATAAGAATTTTTCATCGAATGCAGCAAGAGCAAAATAATCAAACATCATTTTTCTATATCAAAACACCTTATGTATGTGTAAGATGTATGTATGGCAAAAGGGCCAAACCCTAAGGAGCATCAAGTAGCTCCTGGTAAAAAAGTCAAAACAGTTTCAGAAAGTGAAAGTTCTCCCGTTGATCGAGGAGAGGTGATTGCTGTCCAGCCACCCCTTCTTCACGAGGCTGAACCCAGAGTCTCTCGCCTCGAACTCTCCAGACCGCAGTTCTCCATGAGGACGCTCAAAAAATTTTTAGAGCTGTTATCAGATGCTCTGCGAGAGTTGTACTCGTGTGATGATGTTGATCCATTGTTAAGTCGGGAGATTTTAAACAATGCGCTAGAGCAAAGTGATCAAGTAATTATCCTCCTCAAGAAACATCTACATTCGTATATCTTGTCGCACTCTGAGCAGTTGCAGCAAAGGAGTTGGCGCACGGTAGAAAAGCTGTTTCACAAACATCAGATGCATACCCTATTTCATCAGTATCTAATGATAGTGTGGCTAGTCAAGGAAGCAGGTCAGAGTATGGTTGTGAGAGACAGGAGAATTGGAGGTAGTAAAGCTACTCTGGCCAATCTTCGGGGGTTGGTTTCATCACAGAATAGCCAGAGAAGCATGATGACTTGGAGGAGCTTTTTCAAAAATGGCTATGGCCAGGCTATGGAAAATCTGTTTCAAGACGTACTTAATCGTGGCCAGTTTGAGTCACCTACGCTGACGCCAGAGCAGTTACGGTTTGTACTCTGGAGTGTTTTTGAAGGGTGGGCCAGAAGTAACACTTTTTCTAATCAGCAAACACAGGCGGAGATGTTGCTCGAGATAGGAGGCCCTGAGCAGTTGCGTGAACGATGGCTGCGGCCGTTCAAAGGTTCATTTGGAACAAAGCAACTTCGTGCTGTACTTGAAGCCTTAGTGCAACCGGAGCAGGTCATGCGCTCTTACCTGAGGCTGCAAAGGTACAAAGGCGTTGTTGTTGGAGCGCCAGTGAGTCTGATATTAAAAACAAACCATCAGGATATAGGCGTTAATGTATACATTGATTTGGCAGGAAGAATCCCGGGGGAGAGTGGTTCGCGTTACCCCGTAATAGACTTGAGCTTTCGAGATGTTGATAGTGATGATGTTGTTACCGGCGCAGTCCAGCTGGAAATGATGCTTAAGAGTATGGCAGGTATGATATATCTGCAAAAGCAGCAGCCTTTTGAGTTTGTAAACAGCGATCAATTTGCTGGATTAGTTGCTCCAACTGCTTTTCACCAACTGAACTGGAAACAAAAATTCTTAAGTAGGTCGCTTGAGTTTTCCAATCAGCATGCAGAGTGGCTACAACAAATGATGGGGCTGATTGCAGTGATAGCAAATGATGATCGTGTTTATAGCTTAGTGAATGCTTTGCGAAGCTTGCGAGGTACTTACGACGGCGTACTACCAAGCTTTGATTTGAGCTTGCGAGAGTAGTAGTTAGCTCTATAAATAGCGCTCTCCGTCAGAGATGCTATAATCACTCCACTATGAACTCATTCATCCAAACCCTTCTCCAAAATAAACTGTACCTAGCCGTTGCTGGCGTGGTGGTGGTGGGCGCTGTGGGCGCAGCTGTCTACATGCAGAACCCCACAAGTATGACCACTGGTGAAGATGGAGCTATGATGATGGCAGATGGTGACAAGATGTCAGGCTCAGAGAGCATTTCAAGCTCATTTGCTGAGTTGGTCAGACTCGGTAAGAGCTATCACTGTACCTTTGATACTACTGATGATGCTGGTAATGCTACCAGTGGGGAAGTATACGTAGCCCAAAGCGGCGATAAAGTGAATGGTGACTTTGAGTTAACGCAAGCCGATGGTGTTACTCATCAGGCAAATGTAATTCGCGATGGTGAGTATAACTACATTTGGTCCACTATGTTTGACCAGGGGTTCAAGTCTAAGATTGTCTCCGAAGATGACAGCTTTTTCTCTAGCTCTGAAAAATCTGGTGACCAAGTTGGCTTCGACGAGGACGCTGATGTAGACTTTGACTGCTCTCCATGGAGGGTAGACAATGCTATGTTCGTACCGCCTGCCGAGATCAAGTTTGCAGACTTCTCAGCTCAAATGGAAGTACATTTGGATGCTGCTGAAGAGGCTCAAGACAAAATGAAGGCCTCGTGCTCTGTGTGTGATCAGGCTCCAGCTGGTGCTTCCCGAGACCAATGTCTGCAAGCACTTGGGTGCTAGGCTAGATGCCTACAACCATCACCGTCAACGACAGTTTTCAAAAAAACTATCGCTATCTTCGCACTGAGCCCGTGGGCAAGCACTTTGATCCTGACTTCAAGCCAGAGTTAACTCCCAGACAAATGCTCAAACTTGGTGTGTTTAGTGGTGCATACTTCCCCGATAAACCTAAGGAGTTTCCCAAAGACTGGTTCGAAGGAGCTAAGCTTGTTGATCCCGATCAGCCTGCCGATGTGTCACTCAATTTTTTTGGCATCAAAGCCAGCATGCCACTCTCTCACTGGAAGAAAAAAGGTTGGATTCACCCTGATGACCCCAGGGGTTGGTTCCAGTGGTACTGTCGGTACTACTTGGGTCGACGTCTGCCTGAAGAGGATACACGTCAAATTAAGCGCTGGCGAGCCTATCGTCGACATCTGGCTCAAGTGAAAAAGAACTGTCAGCGTGGCGACTACAGTTGTCGCCCCAAGCAGCGTCAGTCATTACTTCACTGGGCGTACGATAGCAGAAATATATAGGATTTCTTTCCACTGCTGCCAAGGAGTTTGATTAGCAACCGCTTCTTCATCTTGTTTTGACGTCTCTATAGCAGGTAGTTTCAGGACGTACTCTCCTGGCTTCTGCATCAAGAGTTCGTCTCTGAGAATTCGCTCTTTAGTAGCAGCTGAAGTCGCCTCTGCTACTTGTGACTCGAGTTTTTCAACTTCGCTTGCTATTTGGGCAACTTCTTGATCTAATACACTCAGAGCTTCGGTAGATGTTCGGAGATTTTGATTCGTCCTCACTAGAGAGAGATAAAAAGCGCCTGCCGCTACTGTCAGTAGGAACAAACTGATGGGGTGGAGCAGTATCCGCAGCATTGTAAAAAAGCCTATTTAATGGTATTATAAGACGTTATTGTAGTCAAATTGTCAGAAGTCTGACTCACTACATACTCTGCCCACAGTATACGACACAGGAAGAGTAGTATGTCACCGACACTTAGTGACGCGCAGGTTCAGTTTACACAACATCTTGAAAATAGCGGAAAAGCTAAAGCGACTGTCGTCGCTTACAGTAAGGACATCGAGCAACTGATCGAGTTTGTAGCTAAGAAAGGCCTGCTTCAGGTGGAGCAAGTCAATGCTGCTGAGATCGATGAGTTTAAAGAATTGCTTAAGAAGCAGCGCTACACCGGCAAGTCAATTTCCCGAAAAATCAACTCAATTAAAGCCTTTTTCCGATTCTTAATCGGTGAAGGATACGTCGCAGAGAATCCAGCTGAGACGGTTGTTCATCCCAAGTATGAACAGCAGCCTCCTCGAATCTTGAGTAGAATCGAGTATCGCGCGCTTCGTGACGCTAGTCGTGGTGATGCCAGGATGTCAGCTATCGTAGAGTTGCTGCTGCAGACAGGCATGAGGATTAGTGAGTTGGCTGCACTCCAAACTGGTGATGTTGACTTTGACCGTAACATCATCTACATCAAAGCTCAGAACTCACGAAATGCTCGTAAGGTCCCTCTAAACAAGGCAGCCAAGACGGCCTTGATGCAGTATCTGCAAGTCCGTCCGAGAGCTCGTGAGAAGACGATTTTCTTGACCAAGACGTGTCGACCATTTTTAGTTCGTAACATTCGCACTGCTATCGATCGCTACTTCAGGCTGGCTGGTATTAAGGATGCTAAGGTTAATGACCTGCGTCACACGTTTATCGTTGAGCAGCTCAAGGCCGGTACACCGTTGGTGTATGTTTCTCAGTTGGTTGGCCACAAGCGAATCACCACCACCGAGAAGTATCTTAAGCAGATCGAAGCACCAGACATGAATCCGAGCGTGCAGATCGAAGAGCTGTAACCATTTTTTCAAGACCCACTTTGCATATGTATGATGCATTGTTGAACCAGTCATTCCTTGGTATCCTGCGGTGATGTTAACCAAAAGTGATAAGAAATTCATTGTCGAG
>CAZTEB010000022.1:0-14463 GCA_964612735.1 uncultured Pseudomonadales bacterium | reverse complement strand
TCAATAATTGGTCTGGGTCATCATTCTTGGAGGATAGAATCCGCTCAAAACCTCGACCTAAGTCAACATTCTTATTGGGAAGTAGCTCAAATCCTTGGTCAGTCCTGATGTACTCCATAAATACACTGTTACCAATCTCTAAGAAACGACCACAGTCGCAGTTGACGTGACAAGGTTGATCGCGCCACTCGGAGTTTTCATGAAAACCAAGCTCTATGCCGAAATCAAAGAAAACTTCGCTGTCGGGACCACCGGGCTCACCAACAGGCATATTGGAAGGCTTACCAGCACGTGACCACCAGTTCTTGGTGTCATCGTAGTAGAAAATCCGACCATCTTGCATACCATTTTTCTCAGCATCTCGGATGTCTTTGGCCTCGATATCGTACTCAGCAAACAGCTCTTTCCAAATCGACACAGACTCTTGATCTTCTGGGATGTCAATCTCTTGATTACCCGAGAACACCGTCACGTAGAGTCGCTTGGGGTCTAGTCCTACTTCTTGCGTCAGAAAGGTAAAGAACCAGCGCAGCTGTTCTTTCTTAAAGTAGTCACCCAGAGACCAGTTGCCCAGCATCTCAAAGTAGGTAGTGTGACGATTATCACCAGCCTCTTCGATATCTTGCGAGCGAAAACACTTTTGTGAATCAACAATGCGTGTTCCTTTGGGATGTGTTTCTCCTAGTAGGTAGGGCACTATTGGCTGCATACCCGAACCCGTAAACAAAGTAGTGGGGTCATTCTCTGGAACTAGAGAGGATGAGGGTATTACTGCGTGACCTTGGTTCTTAAAAAAATCGAGATATGCTTGGCGCAGTTGATTAACCGTCATGGTGGGGATTATAGCGCACTTGAGGAGAGGTGACTAGGATACCCAGTTAAACTCCTTTGAACGTGCGCTTTTTGGGTTTACTATCGGACTTTTTAGAGCTTTTTTTTGATGAGGTTTTACTTGATGAAGGAGTTCCTGCTGGCAGTACGAACTGATCCATTTCGCCTAGAACCTGATTGATGACGCCTCGTGCAAAATCCTTAAGCTTGATGTCACCCGTCTCTATGATACCCTCGTCCACTAACTGCTTCTTAGCAGACTCCCACTCACCCTCCAGCTGCTTTAACAACGATGCACCTCGCTTAGTACCAAATAAAAAATAACCTGCTGCACCTGCAAACATCCCCACGGTCAAACCAGTTACGAAAGAGCCTTGATCGTGGTGAGAAGCACCTGAGTGCTTAGTTGAACTTGCCATCACTGCTTTAGCTGCGTTTTTCCATCTCTTGATGACGGTGTAACCAGCCGACGAACGCTTCAAACACCTTCATGCCAGTGCTTAGGCCAGTAGCCATACCCCCCAAGCGCTGCAAGGGCTGTAGCACTGAAGTAAACTTGGCCTCGGCAGAATCAAGCGTTTGATTAAATTTTTGTAGAGTTTTGCGAACTTCCAGTAGTACTAATACCATCTGAACACCAACTACGGCCAACACGATAGCAAGCACTACGAGTACGACGCTAAAAATGATCGGAAGTATTTCCATGCTTCTCCTTACCGCATAAGTATACAAGGTCGACGCTCGAAGCCACAACCTAGAATTGTACGATTACATTCCGCTGGACTGTCGCAGTCTTACCCCTTCTGTCAGTGGCTGTCACTGTGACAGTGGTAACTCCTTCTCGAGAGAGGAAGATGTCGGTGCTAAAACTGCCATCAACTTGTAACGACACAGGCTGGGCATTAACTGCTACCACTGCATCGGTGTTCTCAACCTGACCAATGATCTCGACCTTGCCAGATACTACTTGATTGTCAGTAGGCTGATCAAGCGTTAGAGCTGGCGGACGATTCAGGTTATACCACTGGACACCAACGTATCCCAATAAACTCAGAAACAGAGTGGTAGCGACTATCAGCACTACCGTTACGGGCGTCCAGAGCACTCGCTTGTGGTGAACGGACTTGAGAAAATCTCGCGGCACCAGTGTGCCTTTAACGCTCTGTTTGTAGTCTCGTCGTAGAATGGCTAGTAGTGGCACATGATCAAAGCCAAAGACGCTGCCGTACGTCTTGATGTAGCCTTTGATAAAGGTAGCGGCTGGTAAATCTGAAAATCTATTTTCTTCTAATGCCTGAAGGTATGACTGCTTTATCTTGGTCAACGACGCCAACTCACTCAACTCAATCCTGTGTTTGAGTCGCTCCTCTCGCAACATCTCCCCAATGGTCTTGGTTTTTGCCGTCATACTACTCTGTCAGCTGAAAACTACTGCTGTAGCTCTTTCACCATAGCTGAAACTCGGCCACCATCTGCCTTGCCTTGGACCTTTTTCATAACAGCGCCAATAACCTGACCCATTTGAGAGCCTTGGTGCTCGCGTGCTACGTCAGCCACAATACTCTTGAGCTCTTCATCACTCAGCTGCTTTGGCAGAAACTCAGCTAAAATGGCAATCTTCTTCTCTTCTTCTGCGATCGTCTCAGCCAAGTCATCACGCTGACTTTTCTTGAAGTCAGCTACCGCATCTTTCATAGACTTAACCAACTTTGAGATAACCTTTTCGATATCAGCGTCAGCCAGCTCACCCTGATCAATCTCAGTATTCTTAATTTCAGAAAGCGCAAACCGAATGGTGTTCAGCCGTAGGCTGTCTCGATCTCGCATAGCCTGCTTCATGTGATCAGTGAGCTGTTGCTTAAGTGACATAGGTTCCTTTAGGTGACTTAGTACGTACTGACCATTCTATCACCAAAAAAGAACCCCTCTCTGGGAGGCATAGCAGAGAGGGGTTTGTTCTGTCCAGCTAGCGTGGTCGCCGCAGATCCGGCCCAGCATCTACATTGGCAACCTGGTTTGGAGTCGTTCCCACCAGCTGTGGTGTGTACTTCGTATCTGATCAGCAGCGTCGGAGGTGAGCTCACCTGCTTCTACTGCTTTTGAGAGGCGCGCTTCAAATCGCACCATCTTTTGAGCGTGGAGTTCACTCATAAAGTCTCGAATCTCCTCAGAGGTCTTACCAAGTTCCTCAGCCACTTGATGTGGTCGCAGATTCTCCTCTAGTCGAGCGGTTAATTCTTCAGGAGACATATCTAGAAACTCAGCCCAAGCAGCTCTATGCTCTTGCTTCATCTCTTGGCGATGCTCAGCTCGTTGATCCCTGCGTTGCTGACGCTCCTCTGGGGTCAACTTTGATCGCTCAGATTCACTGTTATCACGCTGGTATCGAGCGTGCATACGCTGATGTAATCTCTCGAGAGAGGGTGTTTTCTCTTCATCAAGAGGCCCGTTGGGTTCATGAGCTGAAATTGAGTGAGCAGCTCCAAGCGAGAAAAGAGTAAGTCCAGCTATAACGAGTGAAGTGCGCTTGTTCATGAGTAAGTACCTTTCTAAGGTGCGATGCACCTCTGTTCTGTCCATGTAGAAGTAGTGTAAACAGCAAAGATGAGGGGAGGATGAGTGCAAGCTGATGTTTAGTGGGGAATTTACAGCAACTCAGTGAAGTGCTTTTCTTCGACTAGCTTGCCATCACGAATAATGATCAGCCCAGCCTGTGGCGGAAAGTCACTGGTCTGGTGAGACAGAAAGGCGCCATCGAGCAACAAGTGCTTGAGACCAGCTACCACGATGCCATGTGTGCAAATCATTACAGAAGAAAGCTGTGCATCTTGAAGCTCCTCAAAAAAATCGCGCACTCTGGCTTCAACTTCGGGAAACTCTTCCTGGTAATCTTCAGTTATGCGCTCATCAACTGCGAACTCCAATCCTGTCGTCTCACTCACCTTAGCAGCCGTCTGCTGACATCGCAGCACCGGTGAGCGAAAACCAGCCTCGGCTTCAAACTGACCCAGATAGTCTGCAAGCGCCTTGACGCCAGGCTCAGCCTCTGGAAGCAATCCTTGAGTGCGAGCTTTATCACCGTAGCTTTGGCTAGAATCTAGCTTGGCGATACCGTGACGAAAGATGTAGTACGTAGTCATGAGAGAAGTCTATCACACCATGCCAGCGTGCTCAGCGGTGTAGTCAGCTGCTACGAGGAACTGTGACGGTAAATGTGCTGCCAACACCTTCAGTGCTACGAACTGAAATGCCACCGCCCCAGCTCTCAACCACCTGCTTGGCTATCGCCAAGCCCAGTCCGGAACCAGCGCTCGAGCGGGCTGCGTCAGAACGATAGAAGCGATCAAAAATCCGCTCTTGGTCATACTGGCTTAAACCAATGCCCGTGTCTTGAACTTCAAGCTTGAAAAACCTGCCATGAGCACTCAATATCACGCTGATTTCACCACCAGGATCAGTGTACTTAGCAGCATTGTCGAGCAAAATAGTGATCACTCGTCTCCAGTCATCACGATGCGATAACGCCACCTCGTAATCATTACCAGACTGCTTGGTGGCAACTGAAAAACGCAGCGCTATTTTGTGCTTAGCTATCTTGGGAGTAAGCTTAGTGACTACTTGCTTTGTAGTCTGTATCAGATTAACTTCCTGCCAATCACCCTTACTCTGCACCTCTTCACCTCGAGCTAAAAACAACACGTCTTGCACCATAACTGACATATCATCCACTTCTTCGAGTAATGAGGTCAGTGGCGAGCGATACTTACTGGACGCAGCTGTCTTCTTGAGCCAAGTCTCGAGTTCTGCCCGCATCACACTTAGGGGCGTGCGCAGCTCGTGCGAAACATCTTGGAGAAACCGACGCTGGTGCTGATAACTACGCTCAATCGGTGCCAACGTTAAACCAGCCACTACATACGAAACCGCCAAGCACAGTGCGATTGCGATCGCATCAAACACGAAGATATCATGAGCAAGCTCAAGCTGAAGTTGGTACGTTGCTGCTTGAAATCTATCTCGAAACTGCTCTGGGGCCTGTAGAGGAGCCGAGTTGGCGGTAGGCCTAGTAGTACGACCCAGACGCTGTTCCACTCGCTCTACGAAAGCCTCGGGCAACTCCCGAGCGTACTCTAGGGTGCTCACTTGGTTGAGGTACATACCATACGAGAAAGCGATGATAATAATGCTAAAAAAAGCAGTGTAGGCTAGCGTCAATCGCACTCGAGCCCAGGAAAACATAGTGGCCAAGTTCATGCGCTTTCCTTCTCACTTGACTCTTGCTCGCGCCGCAGGGTGTAACCCATACCGCGAACCGTAGTAATCAGCGGCTCTTCTCTTGAGAAAGCTTTGTCTATTTTCCGACGCAGCTGCTTAATATAGGTCTGCACGACATTACTAACCCCATCGTAGCTTTGATCCCAGACATGCTCAATAATCTGAGCTTGGGAGACGATGTGCTCAGCATTACGAAGTAGATACTCTAGCAACGAATACTCTTTAGCAGTGACATCAATCGCAGCACCAGCACGCCTCACCACTCTCTTAGAAGGATCGAGAGTCAGCGAGTCATACTTTAGCACTGGTTGCTTATCACCATCTCTCCTAAGTAGGGTTCTCACTCGAGCTAACAACTCATCCATCGCAAATGGCTTGATTAAGTAATCGTCGGCTCCGGCATCAAGTCCAGCAACTCGATCAGACACAGCATCCTTAGCAGTCAAAAACAAAATCGGTGTCTGCACCCCATCGGTACGCAGTAATCGACATACCTCCGCGCCCTCCATACCAGGCATCATTCTATCTAAGATAATGACGTCGTACTCACCATCACTTGCCATGTCATACGCTTCGACACCATCGTAATAGACCTCAACCACATGACCAGCTTCCTCCAAAGCTTGAGCAATGAGAGCGGCCAGCTTATGGTTGTCTTCGGCAAGAAGGAGTTTCACAGGGGTATTGTACAGGGCAATGATGAAGCGAAGATGAAGAGCATACTACATTCACAAGCAAACAAGACTACGAACTCGTCTCAAGTTGGGCATGCTCACCAGCGTGAACATGACATAACCAAGTGGTTGCTTCGTGCAGTGCTGCATTCTGAACTTCGCACATCCTAAACCTACCCTGCTTGGTTCGCGTAACGAGTCCTGCCTCCTCTAGCACTCGCAAGTGTTTTGAGATAGCAGCTAGTGAGATGCTAAAAGGCATGGCGACTTGAGAAACAGTTTGAGACCCGAATAAAAGACGATGAAGGATCGATCGGCGAGTGGGGTCGGCTAATGCCATGAAGATGTTGTCTAAAGACTGATCAAAGGGTGTACGAGAATATTTAACCATATGGTTAAATATTACCAATTCTGCCATAGTGAGTCAATCTTCTTAGGATAGCAATCTGGCCTCTATTTCAGCCTGGTACAATGGACAACCACACGCATATACTGTGACAAGAATAACCAGCAATGAAGACTGTTGCCAAAAACCGCACCCTCTCCCCTCGTGAACGCACGCACCTAGCTCGATATGGTTCGAGCACACTGGACGTCTCACAATACGGCGAGATGCCCGTAGAGTACATGACGGGCAAAGCTGAGTTCTGCGGCCGTGTATTTGAGGTAACTAAGGATGTACTGATCCCCAGAATTGAGACTGAAGAGTTGGTTGAGTTGGCGTTAGTCGAACTTGAGAAACTTCATGCACAACGACCAAGCTCAACGCTACAAATTGCGGATGTGGGAACGGGTTCTGGGGCGATCGGTATATCCATCTTGCTTGCTGCGCGAGAAAAGAAGATACCTTGTGAAATCTATCTCTCAGATATTTCACCAAAGGCGCTAGAGCTAGCTGCTACGAATATCACCAAGCTTGCTGGCAAAAATCAACATCAAGATATTCATCTGATAGAGAGTAATTTACTTGGCTCGTATCCTCCCGATATCAAACTTGACTTACTAATTGCCAATCTCCCCTATATTCCTTCGCAGCGAATTCAAACACTCGATGCTTCGGTACGTGAGTTTGAACCAAAGCTAGCCCTGGATGGTGGTGAAGATGGATTGGAGTTAGTTAGAAAGTTATTAGCCGAAGCGGAGTCAAAATTGAAATCAAGTGGCGTGGTTGTGCTAGAGGTTGATGACAGTCATCAGCAGCCACCCACAGAACTAGTGTCGAGATGGTTTATTACCACCAAAAAAGATTCACAACTCAAGAATAGATTTTGGGTGTGTGGGCTTAAGAACTAGTTCTTAGCTAGAAAACTACGTAAAAATACCACATCATCCTTCGTCACCAACGACAGTGGTAACTTTTCTGCTTCGTCTAGTGTAAACCAGCCAATCTCTTCACACTTTTCTGGCTCCATGATCGTAGGCTGGCCACTGGTGATGGTGCATAGATAGGTCGGAGACACCCAATGCTGGTGCTCGTCAGGGATTAGGTGATCACAGATGTTGACCAGCTCACCGACCTCAATGTCGACAGCTAGCTCTTCTTTAACTTCTCTTTTCAGAGCTTGAGCAAACGTCTCGCCAAACTCAACGGCCCCACCAGGAATCTCCCAAGTGCCAACTTCATTCTTAGCTGCTTTACCACGAAGCGTCAGCAATACTTGATTATGATCATTGAAGATAGCAGCTCCCACACCAACGCCTATGTGGTCAATGCCTGGCCTGCCAACTGGTAATTGAGAGCTTGGTGCTTTCATACAGCGTGATCTATGCAAACTACTACATTTATATCGCCAGTGTTCGCAAATTAAGTACGTCTAGGAAAACCAGCGAAAGATACTGAAAATAGCCCGTAGCCAATAGTACGCCGACCATCAGCAACATTCCTGCCGACAGATAGTTGACGTATTGACTGACCCGACGATACTTCTTGAGAAGTGGCACCAGTTTCTCAAAGCCCAGTGCGACAAGTAGAAATGGGATACCCAAGCCCAAGCCGTAAGATACCAACAGCGCCGTGCCAGCAAGCGCGGTTTCTGCTTGAGCTGCCCAAAATAAGATAACAGCCAAAACTGGACCAATGCACGGCGTCCAGCCAAATCCAAACGCAATTCCGGTCACTAGCGCGTGTAACTTGCGATGCTTCGTGAAAAGGTCATGAACATCGATTCTGCGCTCTTGCAAAAACCATGGGTGCTGAAATACGTTCAACATGAACAATCCCATCAAGATGAAAAAGAGCCCAGCTGCTCTGTTAATAGTTGCGCGGTGAACATTAACGGCAGAATTGAGCGTGTTGAGCGTCAGACCTAGGGTGACAAAGGTGATGATAAAACCAGCCACAAAAAAGATGGCAGTTGTCAAAATCTGCCAGCGTTTGGAATCTGCAGTATCTTCATTCAGAGAAACTCCAGATAAATAAGCCAGGTAGGTCGGAACTAACGGCAGCAAACACGATGCGAAGAAGGTAATGAAGCCACCGATAAAGGCGATAACTACGTTTACTTGAGAACCGTCAAGCAAGGTTTCGAACATGGAAGCCATTGTAACCAGTTTGGCTTGATCAAAATAGCCGTAATATAACTTGCTTTAGTTTTAATCTCAACTTGATGTGGCATGAGGTACAATACTCCGAATAATACTGTCAGTAAAAAAATGCACTTCGCTGAACAACCGCAACCAATTCCAAAAAGCATAGCATCTCATGCAGAGGACGAGCCTGTTCAGAAGGAGAAATTCTCATCAAAGAGAATTGAGACGTATCATTTAATACTCAAACACTACCCATGGTTAAGAACTGCAGACGAAGATGTTAAAGCAGCTTATTTTGCATTAACAGGATTACCTGGGTTAGAAAACTGGAAGCCAAAAAAGCATACACTCATAACCAGAGATGTTGTAACAGTTGGACTTGCATATGCAATGATAGAAGCAGGAAGAGGTCAGGGTAGATTAATAGAAATATCGGAGTTAACCAAATATGTCGTTGGCAGACTGCTCTCAGCTCAAGAAAGCGAGCGTATTGAAATGCGTCCTAGCATAGTGGCCGAGATTGTCTCTGCCGCTATTTTGACCTGCAATGATGTACGCGCACAATCAGTTGTCCAAGTTCCTCGCTCCAACCAACCTGGTGTAAAAACACCAGACCTTACAGCAGTTTCCAGCGAAGGTTTTATTATTAATGCGGAAACCACAAGTGGTCTAACGAAGGAAGCTGGTCAAAGAGTTGATCTAGTTAAAAAAAAGTTATTTGAGATCATGGTACATAACTCCCTCAGAAAAGACGTTAGCGATTCACACCAAATCGTAGCTATGTGTGCAGTTGACCTTAGTGACAGGGAAGTTGATCGAATGATTTCTGGAGTTGAAAGTCGATTGATTGCCAGAGCTAATACCAAAAATTGGTCAAAAAATGGTGTCATGGGCATAGGTCGCAAGGGAAAATGGACTATCCACTTAATTGAAACAGCTCAAGCTGAACAGATAACACTCCAGATGCCCGATTGGTGGTTTAACCAATTTAAGAGTACAGGAGAAAATGATAGCGAGCTCTCACAGTTTCTTGAAAAGGTAAAAGTAGGTGGCATGCCCATTGGCCCCACCACTGTTCAAATACATTGCGTATATCCATACCAGCCTGAAATACGTCCTGTTGAGCACAAGATGCTCAGAACTCAACAACTTGACTCAAATGCTAATTTTATTATTTTTTACGATTTAACCCAATTGATGATGGATGTAAAAACTCTTAGAGCTATATTGATTCAGCAATTTTCCACCTGGAATTCCAGATTAGCAAGAAAAAAGAACAGCCAGGTTGCTGATGTCGATAACAGCGGGGTGACGGGAATTATTGGCTTTGAAGTTTTTACTACACGAGATTTAACCAGTGCACACATAATCGCTAGTTATATAGACAACTCCGATTCACCAAACCGACAAGAAAGACCGTTTGCTTTAAAAAGGCTGGCCGCTGCAAACAAGCAAGTTGAAGGTAAAAACGGCTTAATATCTTTATCTTACGGTGTAAGTAATCACTTCGGAGAAGTGCTATAAACTACAAATACCGCTCAATCACAGCCTGAACCTGAGCGAATGGCAGAGCACCTGAGATCAGCTCTTGACCACCATCAGCTGTGACAACGATGGTGCCTGGAGTACCACTGACACCTGCTCTAGCACCACCGGCTTGCTGCTCGGCTACTTTGTCAGCCATCTCACCACTATCTAGACATGTCGAAAAAGCGCTGGCGTTGAGACCAACGTCAGTAGCAGCATCTTTCAATGCCTGTGGAGTTAACCTGCCATTGGCAGTAGTGACATCAATCAAAGCATCGCCATAAGCCCAGAAGGCATCATCGCCACCAAGCTTAGCCGCACACTCACTGCCCTCAGCCGCCTTTTGAGCGTTGGGGTGAAGATTTTGCAAGGGATAGTGTCGGTATACCCAAGCTACGCTGTCACCATACTCTGCTCTAACTTGCTCCATGGTTGGGTGAAACCGAGCACAGAAAGGACACTCAAAGTCGGAGTACTCCACCAAGATTACATCAGCATTTCTCGAACCACGAATGTGATCTTCATCAGTAATTTCGGGAATTTCAGCTGCGTTACCACTAGGAGCGGCTGCCGTAGGAGCTGCGGCACCAGCATTAGCTGTTCCTGTGCCACCAGAGCCTGAGCGCAATAACTCATTTTCAGTCCAGAGAGAACCAGCAAAAAAGCCAGCGATGAAGATCAGGCCCGCCATAAAAAGCAGTCCAAAATTTTTGTTGGCGAATGCCACTACGCTTTCAAATGAGTAAGGTGAGTCGTTCTTTGCCATGAGTGCTCCTACACTATTTTATTCAATGTATTACTTACGAGGCTTTTAGAATAGCATTCTTTTGGGCGTCTTGCCACTCGCTATATTTTTGACGAATGGTCTTTACAACTCCCAGCCAAGGTAGATCGTAATAAGCTCCCACGAAAGCTGCTAATGCTGCCATATGCGGCTTGATGATTTCTTTCTCAACTAATTCTTCATAGACTTGATATGGATCTCGACGCATAAACTCGTCAACGGTCGTAATGCCAATTTTCTTAAACTGGGCAACGCTAGCAGGACCGAGATTGGGAAGTGAAAGTAGGTCCTGATTTTTCTCATCTTTAGAGGAGCTAGCCTTACTACTTGCAAAGTTCGACATATAGTAAAAACTATTCTACACTCAAGTTATGAAGCGTGGCGTCATTACCCTAACTACCCAAGAGCTATCGTATCTGCGACAGCTTGTTAGTCAAGGTGAAGTCGTTTCTCCCGAACTAACTCCTAAACTCAAAGATGATACTCAGCCTCAATCAAAAACCAAGCTCGAGCTAAATCAAGAGACAGTGGAAAGCATCTTGGATGCGATGGGACCACCAAGCGTACAAAGCCCTGATGCCGCTACCCTACGAATGAAATTGAGCGCATTTGGGAAGTAGCTAACTTAAAAAATATCCCCAAGTTGATTAGCGATAGACGCTACTACATCACCACTCTTTAAAAGAGCTACCACGGCCCCTAAAAACAAGGCTAGTGACTTTGCCGTAATGTGGTCAGTTTTATTATACTCATCAAGCTTACTATCTTTAGTATGTGCACTTCCAACTAAATCTTTTCTTGTTTCAAGTGACATCGCCGCATCCTTTTGCCATGTTTGTTATACAAAGTTATAAGTACACATTAGTGTACCAAAAAACATCATTCTTCGTCCAGAAAATCTCTAATCGCACTCGTTAACTCTTCACCAACTAATGTGCTAAATTCGAGACAAAATTGGGCATAGGTCAAGACTCCAAGGCTAAAAAGCAGTAGCATCATGAAATATTCTTCACCCATATCGTAGTCATTAGCCTCCTGAACTTCAGCCATAACATCAACAGCCAAAAACAACAAATAGCCTCCAGCTACTATAGATGAAGCGGTCACAACAACCTGACTAACCTTAACAACCCTCTCCCAAAATACAGGTAATTCTTGACTGTTTCGGTGTTCAGGAGGTGACGACATGGCAAGTAGTATACGATATTATTTTGTAAAGAAATTACGCACGGCGACTTGTCTGACTACTCCCCAGGAAACCACGGAAAAAACGCATTTGTTCGTTTCTTGTACGCTTCAAAGTCAGCTCTACCTTGGTACTTTTTCTCTAACATCGGTATTCCCGAGACCTTAAGCAGGAGATAGGTGATCAGCGCCGGACTGACGATTGCCAACCAACCATACGGCACTGGCAACACCAGAAGAAATACTCCCCACCATAGCGCAACTTCACCAAAATAATTCGGGTGCCTGGTGTAGCGCCACAGGCCGGTAGTCAGTAGCTTGCCTTTGTTTGCAGGATTGGACTTGAATACAGTTAGTTGATAATCACCCACAGCTTCAAACAAGAAACCAATCAGCCATACTCCGACAGCAACCACATCCCAAATCACAAGTGGCACACTCGAACCCCCAGCAACTAAAAACATTGGTGTAGCGACGACCGCCAACAAACAACCTTGCAAGACAAAGACTTGAAGATATGACCGCACCAACCACCAACGCCCCCACTGCTTACGCCACTGGGCATATCGCCAGTCCTCTTTTTTCTTTCTATTTCTAAGGAGAATGTGTCCAGCCAAACGAACACCCCAGATAGTGACCAGGCCCACCAACAGCCATAGTCGATTACTTGGTTGACCAGCACTAAAAATCAACGCCCATCCAACTACTACGAACCCCAATCCCCAAGCAATATCTGCTACACCATTATTCTTTAGACGCAGCGCAGCTAAAAAGAACAGGTGCATGTGCACAATCAGCGCTACTGCGGCAAACCAGGTCATTACGCTATACTACACCAGTCAACCTGACGCTAAAAGAAAGTAGCTCACACACTATGTCAAATATTCGCTCACTACTCGTCTGTTGTTTGCTCGCGGTGGCAATGCTAGTAACTCCCAGCGCAGTCTTTGCCCAACATCTCACTACAGCACCCAAGCCCACAGTGAGTCAGGGCAGTATTACCGAGATTCTCTCACAAGAAACTATTACCTATCCTGACGGCACTCAGACGCTGTTACAGACACTTGAAGTACAACTACAGAGCGGCGAAGTAGTCGAGACACAAGTTGAGCGGCTGAGCACTGACGATACGTTTACCTACTCAACTGGGGACAAGGTGGTGATAAACACTGAAATCGGACCAGATCAGACGACACTTCACTACATCGCAGATCACGTTAGAGTTGATGCTATCTGGGCTGTGCTACTACTGTTCGTAGTCATTGTACTGGCGGTAGCACGGTGGCACGGCGTCCGTTCGCTGATAGGGCTCATCTCCTCATTTGTGATTATCTTCTCGGTTGTACTGCCCTACATTGAACGTGGCTACGATCCACTTGTGGTAGCAATCGGAGGTGCAGTCTTAAGCATGTTGATTACTTTCTATTTATCACATGGCTTTAATCACAAAACAACCGTAGCGGTACAAGGCACCTTTGCATCATTAGTAGCAACTGGCTTACTAGCCGTCCTATTTACCACTCTAGCTAAGCTAACAGGCTTCGCGGCAGAAGAAGCAGCGTTTTTACAAACACTCAAGGGTGATAGCTTCAACGCTCGAGGCGTGATGTTGGCTGGCATCATCATTGGTTCACTGGGCATCCTTGACGACATCACTATTTCGCAGGCTTCGATCGTCCAAGAACTCCGAGCAGCCAATGCCAAACTTAAACCCCAGCAGTTATTTACTCAGGCTATGAACGTCGGCAGAGATCACATTGGCTCGCTCGTGAATACCCTGGTCTTGGTCTACACGGGCAGCGCATTGCCATTATTGTTGTTATTCCGTGACGCTCAAATCTCACCACTACTGCTCCTCAACTATGAAATAATCGCAGAAGAAATCATTAGAATGATGGTTGGTAGCATCGGACTCGTGCTCGCCGTGCCGATCACCACCGCACTGGCGGTGTGGCAGAAGAGTGGTAAAACTGACAGTTCCTCGCATTCGAAGCACCACCATACACATTAACAAGATAGGAGATGCCTATGAAAGCAACTTACAACGACCTAGTCTTAGCAGAAAGTGACGACACCGTCGTCATCGAAGGCAACCAGTACTTCCCAGCAGACTCTGTCAACTTTGAGGTGCTGAAAGACAGCAAGGCAGACACCACTACGGTTTGTCCCTGGAAAGGTACTGCTAATTACTATGATCTAATAACAGAAGATGACTCGGTTTCCGATATCGCCTGGGTGTACAAAAACCCCTCTGAAGCCGCCAGTAAGATCAAAGACTACGTGGCATTTTACGTCCAAAAGGGTGTTGAGGTTGGTGAGTAGACAAACCCCTACAAAATCACGCTATCATCTTGACGTGCTCTAGAAGCATCAGTCAGGAAATATAAGTCGTGCCCATACGAACCGACTCCCACCTTTTCACCCTCACCTTTGAGAATACGCTCGAATGGCTGACAGGCACGACAGCCCAACTCACCCTGTGGACATACAAATCGCTCAAGCTTGCGGGCTAATGCCACTTTCTTGGCGTGCTCTAAAATGTCACGCCGAGCTTGGTCGGCGTCTGGCAATTCTTTCTCGGTCAGTGTGTCATGCAGGCGTAGATACCAATAGCTAGCCTTGGCTACTGATCGTTTCTGACAGTTCGAGACCAAAAGG
>CAZTEB010000021.1:0-14596 GCA_964612735.1 uncultured Pseudomonadales bacterium | reverse complement strand
GAAGCTAGGTAGATGGCTTAAAGAAACCATGAACTCTGGAGCTTTGATCCCAGATGACACTACGCTCGAGATCATTCTTACCTACTTAGCCAAACCTGAGTACGCCAAGGGTTACATTTTGGATGGTTTTCCTCGTACTGTTCCGCAGGCTGAGGCTTTCGATGGTGGCAATGGAGTAGATAAAGTTGTCTTAATAGACGTTACCGATCGTGAGGCACTTTGGCGCATCTCTGGCAGAGTCAGTGATCGTGAAGACGAGACGCTGATGGCTATTCGTAAGCGCATTGAGCTCTTTCACGAGGTTACCACGCCCGTGCTAGATTACTATGGAAGTAAAGGAAAGCTAGTTAAGGTAGACGGTGAGCAAACCGTAGAAGAAGTATTTGATAGCATTGTGACTGAGTTGGGAGAGTAAGGTTTTTTGGTGTTCTAACTCAATTTTTTTATTTTACACTGAAAACTATCTATGAAACTTGATGAACAACTCAGTTCTTTTACTGTTGATCCAGAAAAATTAGAGAGCTTACTAGAAGTTTCAAGCTCTGAGTTTGCTGGTCTTTTGGGTGAGTTAATAAGGACTCAACAAAGCATAGCCGTACAAGTTTTTCTTTCTTTTCAAAATGTTGACGGTGATTTGCAGATGATCCAGACTCTACGAGTAAATGACGTAACTTTTGTTTTGTCACCTGAGCTTTTTTTGGAATTTATGAATTTGTTAAAGATGACACCGACCTTTAGGCATGTAGAAAGATTTGAAGACAAGCTGCAGTCATATTTGCCTGCCGGAAGCATTAGAGTTTCCTTATTGTCTGAAGAAATGTCAAGAATTTCTGTTAAAACAACTAATTCATCTAAAGGAGGAAAAACAGCATTCAACATTATTAGACGGGCTGCTGAAATCAAAGGTGACAAGTATATTGAGGACATCACTATTCCAGGCGTTGGAACTAGGGTAGTCTTTACTAATACATTTGTTCAGCTGGTGCGAGAAAGCAAGTCCTTAGATGATTTCTTAGGTCATTTTTACCGCCTTAAGAAATTTAAGCAAGGCTCGTTCGACTACTTAAAAAAAGCAGTTTACAACTTAACAGAAAATAACTAGTTGTATACTAAGCTATGCCTGATTCCTCATCAAAAATCTCTGCCATGCGCAGTGGCGGTAAGTTGTTGCGCGCAGTCAAAAAACAGCTTAAACAAAGCGTTGTGGTTGGCGCTCATTTTGAAGAGATTGAGTCATTGGCTCAACGTTTAATACGAGAAGTTGGCGCAACGCCCAATTTTTCAACTGTGCCTGGTTACGACTGGGCCACCTGCATCATGCGCAACGACGAGTTGTGTCACGGCATTCCCAAAGGTAAAACAGTTGAAGACGGTGACATCATCACCATAGATGTTGGGTTGCTGTATCAAGGCTTTCACTTGGATACTTCCTTGACCTTTGGCGTGGGTGAGGTATCTGGGCAAGCTCAGCATTTTTTGAGTGTTGGTAAGCAGTCATTAACGAAAGCCATTAACAAAGCTAAAGTGGGCACTAGCGTGTATGACGTCAGCAAGGCTATGCAGCGAGTGGTGGAGAGTGAAGGCTATGGCGCCGTCTACCAGCTTACTGGTCATGGCATTGGCACGCAGCTGCATATGGAGCCCAGCATTCCTTGCGTAGCTCAGCGCAGAGATAAGAAGGTTGCTTTCGTCGAAGGTCAGACAGTTGCAATAGAGATCATGTACACGGCTGGTGATCCCAAAGTGGTAGTAGATGATGATGGTTGGACGTACCGCACAGCAGATGGTTCTTTAAGCGGTATGTTTGAAGAGACAGTGTTGGTGACGAAGACTGGGCCAGAGGTGTTGACCTAGTTGATATGTTAGAATATACAAACTAATTATGGGAAAAGTACAAGATCACAAGCGAGCAGCTAAGGCTAGGCGTCAGGTAGACGCTACGGCTGATAAAGCCGCAGCTGTAGACCGTTTCGAGGTAGAGGGTGTGGTGGAAGAATGTCTGCCAAACACCATGTTTCGTGTGAAAGTAGAGAGTTCGCAAGTCCCTCAGATGGTTGGTCGAGTACTCGTTGGTACCTTGGCTGGAAAAATGAGACTCTATCGAATTCGCGTTATGCCTGGTGACCAGGTACGAGGATATGTATCTAAATATGACCTCGGAAAGTGTAAAATAACCTATAGATCAATCCAAAGACCTTCGCAGTCAGATTGATCCTTGTCAGTTACCTCGAGTTGGGGTATCATTCACTCCTTGCTATGAAAGTACGATCATCACTACACAAAATGTGTAATCACTGCAAGTTTGTGCGTCGAAAGGGCGTACTGCGCGTAGTGTGCAAGCGCGGCAAACATAAGCAGCGTCAAGGCTAACATTCTATGGCACGTATCGTTGGAGTCGACTTACCAGATAACAAAAAGATGCTCTACGCACTTACCAGTGTGTTTGGGGTTGGTATGGCTACTTCTGAAAAAGTGCTCAAACAGGCAAAGATAGATCCTGATAAGCGAGCTCGAGATTTAACCGCTGATGAAGTAAACACTATTCAGCGTTTGCTCGATAAATATCTACTTGAAGGTAATCTCCGAAGAGTCATTAATGATAATATTGAGCGCCTTAAGCGAGTTAAGAGCTATCGTGGTTCTCGACATAGCGCTGGTATGCCAGCCCGTGGTCAAAGAACTCGAACTAATTCTCGTACGGCTCGAGGTGGTGGTCGACGTAAGACCGTTGGAGCTATGACCAAAGAAATGGCAGCCAAACTAGATGCAGCTAAGGCAAAGAAATAACGTATGGCACGAACTACAAAACGCCCAACAAGCAAAAAAAAGGTTACTAAAGCTGTTCCTAAGGGCAGAATGTACGTGACCGCTACATTTAACAACACTCTGGTGAGCATCACTGATGACAAGGGTGGTGTACTGTGTTGGGCTTCTACAGGTGAAGCGGGTTTTGCTGGTTCACGCAAATCAACACCATATGCAGCTACAATTACCGTCGAAAATGCTATCAATAAAGCTCGGGTGTACGGTATGCAGCAGATGGATATCTACATCAAGGGCCCAGGCCCAGGTAGAGATGTGGCCTTGCGAGTTGTCAAAGCTCAAAGAATTAAAGTGGGAATGATCGTGGACAACACACCAGTTCCTCACAATGGTACTAGACCAAGAAAACCAAAACATAACAGGTAATAGACATGGCACGATACACAGGACCAAAAAACAAGCTAGCTCGAAAAGTGGGTGAAGACCTCGGACTGAAGAGTAACGCGCTTAAAGTTGCTCGTAGGTTGAGCGTAAAGCCTGGTCAGCATGGCGCACGCGGTCGTGGCAAGCTGTCTAACTTTGGCGTGCAGCTTAAAGAAAAGCAAAAAGTGAAGTATCTCTATGGTGTTTTGGAAAAGCAGCTAAGACGCCTGTACAGAGAAGCTAGTAAGAATCCTACTGCAACTGGTTCAGCTCTGCTGAGTTTGCTCGAGCGCAGACTCGACAACGTGGTATATCGATTAGGTTGGGCTCCTACTCGTGCGGCAGCTCGTCAGTTGGTCGCTCATAATCATGTGATGGTAAATGATACCAAGATGAGCATTCCTTCCTACCAGGTTAAAGTGGGTGATGTGCTCAGTCTTAGAAGCAAGAGCACTTCAATCCCCGTGGTAGCAGAAGCACTAAAAGAGGCGGCAGCAGCTCCAGAGTGGCTGCAGGTTAAGGGCCCCGTTGGGACTATTAAACAGCTGCCACAGCGTGATGACATTACTGAAAACATACAAGAACAATTAATAGTCGAGTTTTACTCGAGGTAGTAGTAATCTAGAAACAGACTCTCTCAGGATTTGAGAGGGGGAGAAACAAAGGAGCATATATGTCAAATGCATTGACCAACTACCCACCCATGAACCCCACGTTTGAGGTGAGTGCGGTGGAATCAACAGGTAGTACAGCTACATTGGTGATTGAGCCATTGGAGCAAGGGTATGGCCACACGCTTGGTAACGCGTTGCGACGAGTATTGCTCACTTCGCTACCAGGTCACGCTATCACGACTGTTAAAATTGATGGCGTTGATCATCAGTACACTGGTCTTGAGGGTGTTAGCGAAGATGTCCTAGAGTTGATCTTAAACATTAAGCAGCTGCGCATCGCATCAACATCGAGTCAGCCTCTGACTTTGAGGCTTTCTGCAAAGGGTCCAGGTGAGGTCACTGCTGCCGATGTAGAGTGTGAAGCTGGTGCTGAGATTATTAACACTGATTTAGTTTTGGCTACTTTGAGCAAGGGCGCCACTCTTTCAGTCGAGATGACTGCAGAGTCTGGCATGGGTTACTTGATGGCTGCTGATAGAACTAGTGCAGTGATCGGAGAGATTCCCATTGATGCTACATTTAGCCCAGTAATTCGAGTCACGTATGAAGTAGAAGCTACTCGAGTTGGTCGTCGAACAGACTACGACAAGATCGTGATGAAGGTCACTACCGATGGCACCATTTCACCATTAGATGCTGTCAAGCAAGCTGCTACTATTTTGGCAAAGCAGTTCACTCAGTTGTTTAATCCTTCACTTCCAGAAGTTGAGGAAGTAACTGAGGAGCTTAGTCCAGAGGAAGCAGAGACACTTCGACTGACTGTTGAGGAGCTTGATTTACCTACTAGAATTGCGAATGCTCTTCGAAAGGGTGGCTTCAAGACTGTGGGAGATTTGGTTGATACACCTAGTGCTACTATTGCTAAGGTTAAGAACCTTGGTGAGAAGAGCGTGGATGTCATCAACGATGCACTGGCAAAGAAAGGCGTACAACTAGGCGAATAGTCACTTAGTTTATCGAGTATCATGCGACATAGATATAGCACCAACCACTTCGGTAGAGATACCAAGCATCGCAAGGCTTTGCTGATGAACTTGGTGCGATCGTTGGTGGTGCACGGTGAGGTGACTACGACCCGAGCTAAGGCCCGTGAGTTAAAGCGTCTTACTGATAAAATGGTGGCAAAGGCTGCACAAGATTCAGTTTCTACAAGAAGACAACTTCATCGCTTCTTTGGCAAGCGAGACGTCGTTAACACACTTGTAGAAAAGATAGCACCAAAGCTTAAGGGTAGAAGCTCTGGATTTACGACTACGACCACTATGGGCGTCCGTCGTGGAGATAAGACACCGTTGATCAAAGTATCTTTCGTAGAAAAGATCGAAAGCCTTGGCACGCTCAAGAGTGGTGCCAAGCACCCAGCTAAGAAAAAAGCTGTGGCAGCTGCATCTACTGCGAAGAAGTCTACTGAGAAGAAAACTACTAAGACTAAGTTGGCTGCTACATCAAAAAAGAAGGTTGCTAGTACGACCAAAAAGTCTGCTAGTAGCACCAAGAAGGTAGCAAAGAAGTAAGCTATGAAAAAGACGTACTCACAAAAAATCGGAGAAGTTGAGCGATCTTGGCATCTAGTTGATGTTGATGGTCGTACCTTGGGTAGGGTTGCTTCTGAAATTGCTCAGCTGCTAACTGGTAAGCGCAAGCCTACCTATACGCCAAATATAGACGCCGGTGACTTCGTAGTAGTGGTTAACGCTGCTAAAGTAGCGGTGACTGGCACTAAAGAGACTGATAAAGTATATTATCGTCACACCAATCATCCTGGTGGTATTAAAGAGCAGACACTCTCAGAACTGCGCCAGCGTTTTCCTGAGCGCATTATCAAGAAGGCTGTATACAACATGCTACCTAAGAACAGATTGCGTCAACACAGAATGACTCGACTTAAGATATATGCTGGAGCAGAACACAAGCATGAGTCTCAATTGGGAGGCAGTACTCACTAACCAGAACTAACATATGGCAAGAAAACTAAGTAAAAAACAGACCAAAGTCAAAAAAGTTATAAAGAAGGCTCGAAGCGAAGCTCAGTCTTCTCAATCTCAAAATCGTGATGCTTTAGATGCTTCACCTTCCTTTACACCTCCAAATGTTAAGTTTACTGAGGGAGTAGGTCGGCGAAAAGTAGCTAGTGCTCGAGTTCGACTGTATCAACAGCCTGGCGACTTCATCGTTAATGATATCGCAGCTGGAAAGTATTTTGATGGTGTTATCAATGCCCCTTCACTCTATAACGAGCCGCTTCAATTAACTGAACTACAAGGCAAGTTTACAATAGTCGTTAAGGTAGCTGGTTCGGGTGTAGCAGCTCAGCTTGATGCCGTGCGACATGGTATCGCTCGTGCATTGGTTGCACACGATCCAGAGCTCAAGCCTATTCTCAAGAAGGTTGGTCTGTTAACTCGAGATGACAGAATGAAGGAAACTCGAAAGATCGGCATGGGTGGTAAAGCCCGACGCAAGCGACAATCTCCAAAGCGATAACCTCTCAGCTACTGGCTGAGGCATACCTCTTAAGGGCCCACTTCCAAAGTGAAGTGCTTACGATCAGTGATCCAGCACCCAGTGCTAGGGCCAGTGTGTAGCCAGTTGTACTTGGAACACCGAGTAGTGCTTCTGCTGGCACCGAAATCATGGTTCCGATCGGAACCACAAAGAAAAGTACTAGTCGTACTGGCTCCATGTAGATCGAAACCGGGAACTGCCCGAGCTTACTGATGTCACGATACATCCAGATAATACCATCGACTTCAGTCGTGAGTACGCCGATCGTTAGTACTACGATGTTGAGACTAGTAGCTAGTAGTAACCCGTTGCAGAACAGCACTAGATACCACAGTAGTGACACTGTCGTGATAGTTATGTCCAACTGCAAACCAATTGCAAGTGCCACTAGAAGGCTTGGAATGAAGAAGAGTGCATCATTGGCATCTGGCTTTCCTACTAAAGCTTGAAATAAAGGGTTAATCGGCTTGGCAAGGTCAAAGTCAAACTCGCCACTTCGTATTTTGTAACTGAAGGTATAGACGCCGCGATAGAGTGTTTGAGTGACCAGATCAATAAAGTGATAGGTTAAGAAAAAGATTAGAATTTGATCAGATGTGTAGTCACTAAACTGTGAGATGGAACTTCTGAGAAGTAGTAAAAATGCCAGCGAGATGCCCAGCCGAATGGCTTTGCCACTAAAAAAAATAAGGTTGGTGTAGCGGTTGATGAATGCTCTCTGGAGCTCGTTTGCAGCCAGTAGTTTCCACACGGAGAAGTAAGTGGCGAGTCGTATCATAGTGTTTTAGTGACCAGTAGCGGCATAGTCTCGTAGTCCCTTTCGCCAAACGGTGATGGTGACGAGGTATAGCACAATGATCCAAAACAAGAGTATCACCGTGTTTGGCATGATGTCATCTGCAGCTATTCTACCCATGAAAAGTTGTGTCTGGGCAAAAGCTAAATAAGGCAGTGGTGTGGCGTAGAGTATTTTCTGGATGATGTCGGGGAAGATGTCGAGGGGAAATAGTTTACCGATGGTGAACTCAATGATCATGAAGAATAAAAATTTTGGTCCCCAGGCATTTGGACTCCAGAATCCGATAGCACCAAACAAGACAGAGATGAAGAAGTGTAAGATGATTGCACCCAATGTCCAGAAGGCAAAGACAACCGCTACCTCGAAGTTTGGTAGCAAGATATTCGGCTTAAAAATGAAGTAAAGCGCTACCGTCTCTAATATCACAAAACTGATGTTAAGCAGCTTGTCGGCAACTTCTCGGGCTGCTAGATATCGAAACAGTCCTAGTGGTTTTACCAGTAGCTTGCTGATATCTCCTGAATACACCTCTCCTGCTAAGTTGTGTAGCGGTGTAGTGATCACTATGCTTTGGAGGATGGCCACTAGAAATATGTACGTGATCATACTTTCTTGGGTGTAGCCGAATGTAGTGTCTTGGTGGGCGTATACCGTCATCCAGATAGTTAGCGACATTAATGTGGTGAGTAATTGGCGAAATCGCCACATCATGAAGCTGAGGCGGTACACGAAGCCATTTTGCCAAGCTATGGTGAAAATCTGCAGATATTTAGACACGATGCGCTGAGTCGACTATTTCTCGCCGGCAAATACTTCTCTGATAATAGCTTCAATGGGAGGTTCTTCAATATTTACATCTTGGACCGGCAGCTTTTTGAGTACCTCAGCAGCTGCTGAGGCTGCTTTTTTTCTGGGTACTAATAGAGTTGCTGTCAATCGAGTGTCGTCTTCAGAGTGCTCTTTGACTGTGCCATACTTGGTGAGCTCCTTCTTAGTGACGGGTGAACTGAAGCTCAGCGATACAATTTTGCTTCGAGCATACTTGTCTATGATGTCTTGCAGCTTGCCATCGAAGATCTTGTGGCCGTGATCAATGATGATAGCTCGCTCGCATAATTCTTTGACATCTCCCATGTAGTGGCTGGTCAAAATGATAGTAGCACCAAACTCTTGATTGTACGAACGAATGAAGTCTCGCAGCACTTTTTGCATTACCACATCGAGGCCTATGGTTGGTTCGTCTAAAAACAGCACTTTGGGAGTGTGAAGTAGTGCAGCTATTAGCTCACACTTCATGCGTTGGCCTAGTGAAAGCTTTCTTACCTGCACATTTAAGACTTCACTGACATCGAGTAGGTCTACTAACGTAGTGAGCGTTTTTTTAAACTCAGCATCAGGAATCTCATAGATGGCTTTATTTAGCAAAAAGGTCTCCATGGCTGGAAGGTCCCACCACAGCTGATTCTTTTGACCCATTACCAGCGCGAACTGCTTTTGAAATTCTGGCTTTCGATCCCAAGGGTTGTAGCCGAGTACTGAGACTTCACCGGCAGTTGGATATAGCAATCCAGAGAGCACTTTGAGCGTAGTGGTCTTGCCTGCGCCATTTTGACCAATGAAGCCAACTACTTCACCTTGATCAATGCTAAAGCTGACATCATCGACGGCTTTGACCTCTTGATACTTCCTATTCCAGAGCGACTCGATAGATCCCCAAAGTCCAGGCTGCTTTTGGTATACCTTGTAGTACTTCTTGAGATTTGTGACTGAGATGGTTGGTGTGTTCATAGGGTCCTATTATAAACGAGTTGTAGTGTGTGGGGACGGGTTTGATTAACTGCTCGCTGATGAATATCTTCTAAGTCCGTGTTTCCAGGCAAGTTGGTTGATGACTAGCAAAACACCTACCGTCCCCAAGGATGCTGTCAGCATAGCATTGTTGCCTCTCCCCAACAAAAACGACACAGGTGCATAGCTCATCAAACCGATTGGCACCACAGTTACTGCAAAAAGCTGAAAACTTTTGGGGAACATTGGTAGAGGATAGTGCGATATGTCAGTGATTTTGTCATAGACCTCAAGGACTTGCTGAGCCTTGGTAAAGAAGAATGCTGAGGTCGCATAGGTTGACATAGAGAGATAAACGATTGCAATTCCAGTCATAAAGAGTAGTAGGAAGCTTAGAAGATCTACCGGACTGGTAGAAAGTGGCATGGTAAGTGCTTGCCGAATGAAGAGAAGAAGGAGGCCGACTACCAGACCCACTTGTTGAATTTCTGGCTTCATGACAGACAGTAGAAACTGTGAATTAAGGGGCTTAGTAAGGACTAGGTCAACGTCGCCTCTCCTAACGCCATTCCAAAGGAGCTCTTTGAGGCTACCGATAAAGAATAAAATGCATATGTTGTACAGCAGGTGAAAGGTAAAGAATAAGAGTAAGCCTTCATCTCGAGTCCATCCTGCTAGTGAGGGTGTCTGTAGATACGCTACTTCCAGCAGCATGTATAACACCAGCGTATACATTGGACCATGGAGCATCTGGAGTATGAAATTGAAGCGATACTCCATAGAGCCCTTGAGTCTATACATGGAAATTTGAGCAAAAATGCTGGGATAGGTGCGAAGTTTCATGTTTTAAGCTCCTGCCGATTCGTACTGCAAGAGTCCAGCTTTCCAAACTTGGTTGTATAGTGCATACATTACTGCAGTCCAGCACAGTAGAATGACCAGCGATTGTAGAGCAATGGGTATGGGTAGCTGACCTTGAATAAGACGGATGGGTGTGTACGCCAAGTGTTGAAATGGCAGCCAGTAGAGTAGTTTTTGAGCCATCTCTGGAAAGTAGGCGACCGGAACTAGTATGCCTGATAAGAAACGAAATAAAATAGTTAGGGCCCAGCGAACTGCCCAAACATCCTGAATCCAGAAGGCTCCGATTGAGATCAAGGATAGCGTAATCATTGAAAAGATAAAAATAAAAGGCAGGAATGCTGTAAATATTACCATCGAGGACAAGGAAAACGTTAATCCAAAGTTAAGAATCAGTAAGAGCGGTGTCATCACAGCAAACTTGAGTACCGTCTCTAGCGTTGCCTTAGTGGCTTGGAGAGTGGTGTAGTATGCCCAGGCTGAAAGCGGTTTGAGCAAGTATTTCGAGAGGCTGCCGTAGCGAATGTCCTCTTCTATGTAGTAGGTGTGAAAGTTTGAGAGGCTGTAGATAATGGCACCAAAGAAGAAGTAGCTAACTGTCTCACTGGGGGTGAAAAGCTGATTACTGCTTTCTCGAGCCACCGCAGACCAAATGAGTGCCATCAGCAAGATAGACATTACATACTTTGCGGTATGCATCAGGAAATCAAAGCGATACTCAAACTCTTCTTGCACGGAGAGCTTGGCTATTAACCAATACTTATTCATCTGGATATTGTAGCACTCCAGGCTGAGAGGGATTTGTGGCTAGAGAGATAGTCTCTGACTACCAAACTTGCGTTTTGAGAGGTTTGCCAGGTCGGAAGTTCACCACACGGTGACTCTTGATGACTTGCTTTTTACTAACGTCACCAAATGGAATGACCTGTTTGTCTTTCACCTTGCCTACATAAAATGTGCCAAAGCCTGAGATGACTACTTTTTCACCCTTCTTAAGTGAGCGAGTCATCTCGTCAAATAGTGCATCGATTGCTTCTTCAGCAGCACGCTTGGTGAGGTGAGCTTTTTTGGCGACAACGGTGATAAGCTGTGATTTAGTCATAGTACCTTTCTTTTTAGTGCGACGTCACCAATGTGCGTAACGGTGACATATCAAATCGTATCATAGCTGTGAAGCGATGCAAGTTCTAAAAAAAGCTAGATATAGCCATATTTTTTCAGAAATACTACCAACATGCCAACTAGATCATACCCGATATCTCTGAGTGTTGCGGATCGACCAGGAACGAGTGATTGATGAAACTCGTCACTGATAGCGTAGAGCATAGTGATTAGCAGTGGTATCACGAGACGCTGCTCAGTGTCTTTTGATGATGTGACTAGTACTGTGCCGCGTAGTACCAGGGCATAGAGTACGCCATACACCAGCATGTGAGCAATTTTCTTAAGGATAAAGTCTGCATAGGCCTGCTCGGGTCCTGGCAGCTGACTGAAGGAAGAGAACATAAAAATGGTGCCGGCCCATATGAATGGTGGTAGAAAAGCGTTAAGTAGTAGTTTGGTTTGGCGAAGATGGGGCATGTGCGTGTTGATTGGTGGATAGTGTGATTCTTCTCAGAGTGGCAAGCCAGCTGCTGCTTCCCAAGAGTGCACCGCCCAGTATAGCACTTGTGACGGTATCTTTGGTGAGTTGCGGTGGTGTACTTAGAAAGACGGTCGGGGTAGTGATAGCTGATGGTGTTGCAGTACTAGAAAGGGTTGGTAGTTTTAGGCCAACAATCCGCAGTGGTTTGTCAGTAGCTGGTACGTCAACGGTTTGCGGTGACGCATTGGGCTTAGTTTCTGGATCATGCTGATTGTCTTGTTTTTCATCAGCATTGTTGTCATCTGTCTCGTTTGTTCCTTGGTCGGCGGCTGTGTAGGCATTGGGAGCTTGTTTAGTGGGTGTAGTGGTTTGTCGCCAGGCTTGATCGTGAAAAATAAATGACACACCTGTCGTGCTACAAGCTAGCAAAGTGACGCTCGTAATGACACTGCCGTTGGGTGCTACGAGTGAGATGCTATCGCCAGTGTTATTGAGAAGGCTGCCACTCCACTCCACAACTGCCAGTGAGTTGGAGTTGAGAGAAGTCGAAAAGGTTCTGCTAGAACCACCTGCGTCGCGAATCTGCCAGTCATCAAGTGATAGTGGTTCAGAGCCTGAGTTGAGTAGCTCTAACCACTCTAGCTGTCCTGAACTAGGACAACTCATGATCTCGTTAAAGCGTAGATTAGCTTTAGCGTTTGCTATCAATTCGTTGAGATCAGGTGCTTGAGATGCTGGTGATGGTGACGGAGTGGGTGAAGGAGAGGGTTGGGGGTTAGCTTGATCGGGACTGGGCTGAGTAAGGACGAACTCACCATTTGTTTGCCGTGACCAGCTTAGGTTGGACTGAGAAGATGTATAGGTTGTTGTATCAATGATTTGATCAGCACCATCATACAACGTAATACTATCGCCACTATTATTAAGTTTAGCAGAACTCAATTCGATCACGAGTAATTCATCTGCTGCCAGCTGTTGTGATTCAAATGAGTGAAGTATGCTGGGACTGCTCAGTGTATCCTCAAGATACCAGTCAGTGATATCGACCGTCTCTGAGTCAGTATTGTAGAGCTCTATCCACTCAGCACCTGACTGTGGAGCAGGGAAAAACTCGTTAATGACCACCGAGGCGTTGGCGATAGGAGCCAGGAGTAAGCTTAGCATCCATAAGAAGAGAAAAAATAATGTCAGCATTAGCAGTTTCGCTTGAGTGAATAAAATGCTCATTTTTTGCGTTGACATCGTTTGAGTTACTGCTATACTAGCTAGGCAAGTCCAAAGGCTTGTTAATCCTCGCCCCCTACGGAAACGTATGGGGGACTTTTTTTATCAGAGTAGCTTTGTAATTTCTACTTTATAGACTTTTTTCATATCCCAAATCTCTCTACCCAAATGCTTTGGTAAATGAATAACAAATACAGTTTTGTTATTCTTGATCAAATACTCATATAAATAGGCAAAATCACCGTCTCCTGATACAAAAATAAAGGAGTCGTACTGGTCTAGGTGAATAAGAGTATCGACCGCTATCTCTAGATCAAAATCACACTTTTTCTTGTAGGTAGCTGGTTGTTGATGAACCTTAATGTACTTAACTGGTTTAGTGTGTACTTTATACCCAAGTTTGTGCATTTTGCGTAAAAACCTTCTAGATTCTACGGTTATGTCGGTACCATAGTAGAAGTGAGGTTGTCCAATTTCTGAGTACTGTTCAAAAAATCGTTTTAGTTTTCTAGGTGAGATATTTTGTTTTAGTGACTTGCGCCACCCATAGACATTAGCCCAGTCTATGAAGACCATGGTGGGGCCGCGAAGCCTAAGTGCTTTTGAAGAACGAACGCTCACCTACTGAGTCTAGCGAGCAAATCTTACATTTAGCTGTACTAAAGTGGAGCAAGTTAAGGGCGCGGGGTTGGTTTGCGGAGGTACAACACTAACCCCAAAAATGTAGTGATAGTGACTGCATACCCAGTAAATCCCAGTAGCTGCGGCCAGTAGAAAATAATGACCTGATACTCACCTTCGGGAACAAACCAGGCGTTTGCCCAGCCGTTATACTTTGTGTGATCTAACAGCTGATAGTCTGTACTAAGCCATGATGAGTTGGTTGGTTTGGCAAGCGCGAGCCAGCCTTCGTCAAAGGATTGGGAGAGGGTTATAGCTCCCTTAGCATTTTCACTGTCATAAGCTAACGAGTAAAAAAACGTTTCAAATTTATATGTATCAGTCGTTTCGATTTCAGCTCTAAGACCATTGATTTGTGCAGTGGGCTCTAGCTTTAGACTCGAAATCTGTCTGAGTGGTACAGCGAAGAGTGAAGATGATACTAGTGTATCACTGGCCTCATCGCCAAATGACCGTGTTTCCCAGTGTAGTGAATACTCGTTACTCTTCAAGCCACTTGATAGTAGTGTTGCATAACTTACTTGTGAAGATTGTTGTGCTAGTACTTCTAAAGTTGCGCTACTTTCGTTTTGTTCAATGACGTATGTCTTCATTCCTCTGCCATTTTGTTGACTAATGTCTGATTTGAGAAGGTAGTCAATTCCTGAATTCGTGTTCGTGGCTAGGTAGCTACTGCAAGCTGTCGCCCAGTCTGAAGCCTCAAAAGTTATTGAGGTATCACGAAGTATCTGCTTAGTACTTCCCCTATCAAACACATCGCAGTTTTGAGTGGTGATGAGATCCAGTGGTACAACTATTGGTTTGGTTGTAACTTGAACACTAAGTCCGGTTATGTCTTCTGGCAGCTTGAGTGTAAAAGGATTGGTAAATGCGTTCCACATCGTGGTTGGCTGGACGAATGACAGTGTTCTTGACTTTAAGACCTGATTATTTTGACCCGAGGTAACTATGTCAGTTTTATTAAACAGAGTGACAGTTGTTTCTTGGCCTACGGTAAGCTCAGCAGGCAAGCTGAGTTCTTGTGATTTTTTGACTTCAACTTGAGTGCCTCCTATTTGGACGACTGCATCATCAAATACTTCATCAACTGGAATAACAATTGTCTCCAAGTATGGCAATGGCTGATAGGTGGTAGTTATTGGAGTTTCTATAGCAACCATTGGTTGGGGAAAGGCTATAGTAAGCCTGCCGTCTTCTAGCAGAAAAGTGGCTTGTTGAAGATAGCTTGATCCAGTGGCTAGTGGCTCCAAAGACAGTTGGTGGCTATTCTTGAGCAGCAACTCATTTATAGTT
>CAZTEB010000020.1:10648-17482 GCA_964612735.1 uncultured Pseudomonadales bacterium | reverse complement strand
TTTTGTGCAACTGTGTTACAGTAAAAAGCACTTACTACACTGGAGAAAATTGCTATGTAGTAGAAGACAATCAAAAGCATTGAGTCAGACTCTCTCCAGATATAGGTGCTGGTGAAGAGTACTAAGATTGGCTTGATGAGCTCGAACAAAAACGTAGACACTAAAAACTTTCGCACACTTTCATCCAGTGCACGAAACAGAGATAGCTCTTGATTGACAAAAGATATAAGCATCTTGATATAGATAGTCAACTACAGAAGAGAATAATTATCCATTTTTCGCCTAAATTTGCAACACGGGAATTATGTCATAAATCAGATATGTGCATGCAAAAAAAAATGTTGTACGATGAATCAATGATATTTCTTAGACTCTTCAAACTTAGTTTGCTTGTGCTCTTTGTCTTAACAATACATGCAGCTACTATAGCTCCTACATATGCTGCGAATGGTCTGCAAGATGAGTTGATGATCTATGAAATAAACAGAGCAGTTATCAAGGGGGATAATGGTTTTCCTCGTATCAATGCTGTAGATATGTTTCCTGGCACCAATGATGACCTGACGAACAATCCAAACTTTGTCGATGGCACCTTTTATATGCGTGTAGAGATTTTCAATCAACCTGTGCCGAAAGATATGTACTTGCAATTTTGTATTTGGCAAAAAGATCTTGCAGGTAATCCATTTGTGCTAGAGAACTGTGCACAAAAAATGAGGCTTGTGGGACAACCCGGTGAAGTCAGAACCTGGACTCAAGCAGTCAAAGATGTATGGAAGAAAGATGACAACCTGATTGAGTGGTATCGTCCTCGTCAGAGATATGCAGTAGCTATCAAGAACACCGTAGGAAGAGGACAGCCTGTGAGCCGTGCTAATGGGTGGGAGTGGAATGGGGAAGATCCTGATGAGTGGTACCCACTTACTATGCGATTTACCGTGGTGATGGTTGCTGAGGGTGGTGAGTTCGATGGTTGGCACAACTATATCGAGACACTTGACCCAAATGTGCCAACTCCTACTCCCACCATTACACCTACACCAACTCCTCAGCCGACAGTACCTCCTGTTACCCCGACTGCTGTTCCGACTGCTATTCCAACTGTAACACTAATCCCTACTGCAACACCAATTCCAACCAGCACTCCTACAGTAGCGCCTACTACTGTTCCAACTGCAACGCCAACGCTCATTCCTACACTCACTCCAACTACTCCCGTTGCTACTCCAACAAGAACGCCAACAGTTGAGCCAACGCGTGTAGCAGTCTTGGGAGATTTTGATGGCAATCAATGTGTGAATGTACTAGACTTTAGCATGTTCATCGGTGCTTTTAATACAAACCCAGGAGAGAGTGGGTATGATTCTCGATTCAATCTTGATAGCAGACCAGGTGTTAACATTTTTGACTTCTCAGTATTTATTAGCAACTTCAACGAAGGTTGTGAGTAGTTGATAATCGAGCTTTGAATGGAGTCTTGCAGCAATTTATAGAGTGAATGTGCGATTGGCGAGTAGTTGTTTGCCATCTATGGAAACAACAGGCTGTGAAATGAGGCCGTCTAGGTGAATGGGCACTGACACTTCACCGCCAATCGCACTACTGTTTCCAAAAGCTATGTGCACTGTACCATATGCTTTTTCTGCCTCGAGTACGTTGTCACAAATGCGTGCTTGTTTGTTCGTGCCAATACCAATTTCTGCTAGAGTGAGAGCTGTATCACCACAGGAGCGTAGTTTCTTTTCAAGTCTCTGTGCTGCTCCTCCACCAGAGAAGTGAACAGCTCCGCCTGATTCAATACTGACTGTAATGGGTGCATCTAAAACATCATCTGCTAATGAACCATCAATCACCACTTTTCCACTGGCAGAGTTAAGAAGGGGAGCAAAAAAAACTTCTCCGCCAGGAAGATTCCCAAGTTCACCAGGGTTAATGACTGCACAGTCATTGTAGATGGCTGTGGTACGAATTTGAGCAGTGAGATGCGTGCCGTTTTGACTGGAAATTGAGATTGTCTGACCGCTTCTCATTTTTTCAGCTATAGTTTCTCCGAGATTTTTCATAGGAGTGGGATCAACAGAGATAGTGCGAGTCAGTAGCTCCAGATCAGCTCCGGGAAGACTAGCGGCGCGGCCGCCGTTAAGAACTGCAGCTTTGCCTGCTCGGGTGTGGGTGAGTGAGTACTGAGTTTGCATGATTACCACGTCGGCCGCGCCGCACCCAGCCACCACCTCCTCTGGTGGCTCCTGACCAGAGTGCGTCATGTCTTTCAAGACAATAACCTCCACTTCACATCCCAAGGTGTGGCCCCCATTGATCCAAATTTGGGCTTCGCTATTGAGCATTTCTGGGGTGGTGATAACTAGAAGCTTTTCTCCTGTTTTGGCTTGGAGCGATGAAGCAAGAACTCGTGCACCTAGATTGTTACCTATCATCTAATGAAAATGCTGATTTTCCGGAATTATTTGTCAAAATTTCTACTGCTTGCAAGGCTTGATCTATGACAAGCTGTGCTTCTTGATGTTTGCTGTAAAAGACTTTCAGTATGTTGTCAGCGTCTACCTTAACTACCTCCTTGAGTAGTACCGAAAATGCAGAGTTGAAATCAAGGCGAGCTCTGTTGATAGCAGTGGGCAGTCGATGTGCGTGTGACTTGTTTCGTGTATTACTCTTTTCAAGAGTGTATTGATGATCTTCAACTAACTTTCTCAGTAACATAAAGTTATGGTACACAATCTGAGCCTGGTCTCGAATGAGGTGGAATTGATGCTGATTCCATGAAGAAAGTAATTCAACCAAGCTATTAATTGAGTCAAAAAAAGTGCTGGCAGTATCTGAGTCCGTTATTTGCTGCCATCTTTTCTGCAGTTCAGTGTCCTCTGCAAGTGTTTCTCTGTAAAATTTTGCTACTGGAGAATCAGATGTGAACGCATAGATCATGCTATTTTTAAGCGAGTAATATGGTTGATTTCGAACATACTCAGGACTTGCGTTGATATCTATCTGTGGAACAGAGACTAGATAGACAGATGCAATCAGCAACGAAATCTTGAGTTTGCTGATTATTCTATCGGGAGACTGTTCGTCATATACGGCCTGTACATCAGGAGCATCGAGACAGTCTAGATAACTAGCTAACGTATGTTTTCCAAGATAGTTCAAGAGTGATCCCGCATGAGCTACAACCTGAGTAGTGGTCAGAGTGTTGTATTTATCAAGTGACGAAAGAGTAGTCCCCAGCCATTTATCAACGGCACTGATAGTTCGTCCCAAGTCTACAAGTGTTGGATCTAGTGCCTCAACATGGAGCGGCTGAGGGTAAATACTTCCAAAGAGAACATGGAGCCGAGGCTCTGGTACAGTTTCTGAATAGATTGGTTTATTTCTACTTTGCACATCTGGAAAGTGGTCTGGACCATGTGAGAAAATAAGTTGCATGAATACTTTTCTCAAGGCAGCCAGTGCTTTGTCTGTTTTTAACAAGTCAGGAACTGCTGGTTGCTCTCTAAGTACATCAATCAACAACTGGCTTCCAGCTATGGCACTCAGTAACTCATGCATGCCTAAGTGGGTGACAATTGTTGTTGGTTCAGCACCCGGACTCAGATATGTCTTGATACAGTCATGAACGCTTGCTGCTAACGCTGCTACAGCGTTATTAGGAAGTACTTGCTGCACTTCTTGTGTGACATCTTGCTCATGTTTGATTTGACCAGTAATGTTATTCGCTATTTCTTGGCGAGATAATGCAGATGTCTGTAGTTTTGCTTCAAGTAGTTGCTTTTGTATACTAAACAGCAACCTTTGTTGGTGATCTGATGGGTTGCCAATGAGTATGTCTATCAATTCTGTACCATCTTGCGAAGAAAAAAAATCTTCCCAGTTCCGATAAACTGCTCTATCAAAATCTGTAAGGTGATAATCTCCACACCCAGGAGAAAGCAGCTGAGCATGTACTTTTCCTATTGGGTGGTTATAGAATTGAGTGTAAACCTGCTGGTCACTCTCTCTAATAGCTTCCTGCAGTTTGTCAAATGTGCTCTTCAAACTTGGCCATCGGTTATCGAAAGTGCCATTCATCAGCTTGACTCGAAACTCTGCCAGTACTGGCTCTCGATTAAATCCAGATGCTGAGAGAACGATGTCTAAAACTGCAGCCCGAAAACTAGAAAAAGACTGTGTGTTTCGTGTACTTTTGATAAGCTGCTCGATTGTTTCGAGTAAGACTTCATCTCGCTTGGTAATCCACTTTGGAATTTCTCTACAAAACTCTTCTGCTTGCTTATCAAGCTCATGAAACTCAGGTGAGGGTTTGTATAGTGCTTCTTCTTTTAAATGACGCTCAGGATGTTGCATGCTCAGTACTTATTCTACTATATATGTGTTCTCATATCTGTAACCAACTTTGTTGCCGATGTAGAGCCCTGGCTCAATAGTAAGTGCTACTGGTGTCTGCAGCGTATCACGTATTCGGAAGCTGAGAGAAGGGTATTCATGAATATCCAAACCCAAGCCATGTCCAGTAGTGTGACAAAATTCTTTTTGATAGCCAACACTTTTGAGATACTCTCGAGCTGCTTGGTCGATTGCAGCGTACGTCAGTGGGTTCTCAGCTGTACGTGGTTTTTTTGGTGGCGGCGCGGATGCGCCGCCACCATCAGTAACTACTGAAATGTGATATCCAGCATCTGTAATACGAGTGACTGCGGCAGTATATGCAGCCTGTACATGCCGCTCCAGTTCCAGAAATTGTTTTGTAGGTTTGTCACCAAACCACCAGGTGCGTGTCATGTCTGCACAGTATCGTTGGTAACGGACACCCATGTCAATCAAAATAGGTGTTTCTGCTGTTAGTTTTCTATCTGTTGGCTGATGATGGGGAAGAGCTGTGTGGTCGCCAAAAGCCACAATAGTTGGAAATGCCTCACTACCACCGCACTCAATACAAGCAACTTTAATTTTTTGAGCAACTTCTTGTTCGCTGACGCCAACTTGCACAGCTTTCGAAACAGAGGAAAAAATAGTATCTGTAAGAATTCCAGCTTGCTGAATACAATCCAGCTCATACGAATCTTTAGTAGAACGTGATTGATGCAATACAGAAGCATCAAGACTAGACGTTGGTACAGCTGCAGCTGTGAATGATCCGTTCTCAGTTACCGTCAGAGCACTCTGATCTATCTGAATTGTATCAATGTGATTTTTTGTACAAAATGAGTCTACTGCTTGAGTAATTTGAGTAGGAGACAAGCCAACTAATGTACGAATGTTGTGAGGAACTGCATCCACTTGTGTGAAGGCACTATGTAACAGAAGGGCGTCTTCCTTTGAGATAAGTAAGTATGTCTCACGCTCTGTTGGAACAAGTTGAATCAATCCAGTGAAGTACTCAATATCACTTGGCTTTGTCAAAACAACAGCAGTATCTTGGCAAGAATTTTGTATATGAGCCAGTCGGGCAGCAAACTGAGGTGCTGGCATTACTCAGCTTCTATAATTGAGACTAAGGCCTTGATTGCAATCAGCTCTAGATCATCATCATCTTCACCATGCAGTGCTACAACCAGACAGTTCAGGTCTTCTTCAAGTTCGGTTGCAGTAATCTCATTTCCTTCAGCATCTTCCATCTTGACAGATTTAGACAGCGTGTACCTCCGTTCATCTTCAGAACCTCGGGGTATCAGGGTTATGCTTCGAGAAGATATATCAGTGATAGTTCCAATAAACACTTCCTGGCTGCGAGGGCGTAAACTTTCTTCGGATATAATAATTCGTTGTGCTTTGACTTGGTCGTCATCCAGTTCTCCGAGCACAATTGCCCAGTTACCGACCACGATATCACCTGGTTCAATTGCTTGGTCATCTTTGGAAATGACCAAGCCTTCAGTGTCGACTGGAATAATGTGGGTTTTATCAAACGACTGAACAGTTACAGTATCATCGGTGACTCGAGTAATTTCACCAAAGTACCCGCGTCGAGTATCTTTACCATGGACTTTTTCTTCCAGAATTGCTTTCTCGATCCGCTTCTTAATTTCTTGAGTAGTAACATCGGCGCTGTCTGAGGCAGTGGTGAGCTCTTTGGTAGTATTCGCTACGGAGTCAATTGCGCCCTCAATAGCGTCACTGGCGTCTTCAATCTTTCGTTGAACGGTAGTAGAAATTTCTTCGAGACTAACGTCTCCCGATTGAGCATATGAAGTGCCTGTTCCCAGCACAAAAAAGGTTGTAACTAACACACTTCCAAGCAGTACGTTTTTTAGCATAAATAACTACTTCATTATAGCTACTTTGTGGAAATACGCAAGTATTTTCTACAAATACTATGTAAAAAACTACTAAGAATAGATTTTAGGACTCGTCAGCCTCAGCATCATCAACTTCGGCAGCCGCGCTGGCTGCTGGTGCTGGTTGGTCAAGAGCGTCGCTCACTATCACCGTTCGCTCGCGAATTGCTGTCTCTCCAGAGTCTTCAACCAAGTGTACTGCCAAGAGATTACTGCCATTTTCCAGCTCTACATCAAATGAGAAGTTACCAGCCTCATCTGAGGTGCCAATATACTCTTCTTCATTCACAAACAACACTAGATAGGAGTTGGGAATAGTTGAACCACTGAGCACAGTCTGTGCCTCTTCAAGAACACTGCCTTCTTCTGGAGTCAAGAGAATAATTTTATTTGCAATTGTTGGTTCTGGAGTAGGAGAGACATCAATAAACTCTTGCAGGTCATTGTCATTTAGCGGATTGGTTTTACCCATGTTCCGCCCGGGATCGAGTTGATAATACCAAATGTTTTTTGTAGGTTCTCCTTTTTGAAAAAAGAGGACGACTGT
>CAZTEB010000020.1:3351-10638 GCA_964612735.1 uncultured Pseudomonadales bacterium | reverse complement strand
GAAGGGGTAGAGCTGGTTTGAGCAGACCTGCGCATTAGGTAAAAACCGTACGTCAGAGACAAACCAAGGGTCAATCCCACAATAATAGCTAGCACTACTTCTTTTCGCATGAGACGATATTATACCGTATATTCTCAGCTTTTTAACCCTGCATGTATCAGAATGGTTGGTGTAATATATTGAACTTGCAAACACGATGCCTGCAGATTAAGATGAAGCCACTGTTAGCAGAAAGGCCTATGCAAATTACCTATCATGGACACTCCACATTTCGTTACAAAGGGAAAAATGGGATGGTGGTCACCGACCCGTACGCTGGCTCAGTGGGGTTTGAGTTGGGGAACTTGTCTGCAGATCTGGTGACTGTTTCTCACCAACACGCAGATCACAATGCTGCGGACAAAATTAAAGGTACAGCTCGCAGAGATAAACCATTTGTAATCACCGAAGCAGGTGAGTACGAAGTGGGGGGAATCTCGGTGTTTGGGGTCAAGACGTATCATGATGCTAATCAAGGAATTGAGCGCGGTTCGAACATTGTCTTTACGACCTTAATTGACGAGTTATAAGTCTGCCACCTGGGAGTTTTGGGACACGCGTTGACTGATGAGCAGTTTGATGACATCGGTGACATCGATGTTTTACTGTGTCCAGTGGGTGGTGTGTATACCATTGATCCCAAGCAAGCAGTGTCGGTGATACGGTCACTTGATCCGAGAATTGTAATTCCTATGCATTACAAGACTGATGCGCACGATTCTAAACAATTTGGTGACATGTCCACTGTCAAAGACTTTATGAAAGAGTACGGGGCTGAAAGTGAGCCACTTGCAAAACTTGATATTGAAAAAGGGAAGTTGCCAGAAGAAACTGAACTAGTAGTCCTGGCTCAAATTTGACACTAGTCAAACATACTATGGCGATACCATCTCGGTTACCACCAGCTGCACTTGAAGCAGAGGAGTCTGTGCTGGGTGCGATTTTGATCGATTCAGACTCGATCGTCAAAATCGCAGACATGATCAGTCCAGAGAGTTTCTACGAACAAAAAAATGCAGCTTTTTACCAAGCTATGCAAGAGCTGTATGAAAAGCGTGAGCCGATCGATGCGGTCAGTGTGACAGAACAGCTCAAGAAAATGAAGAAACTGAAGATGGCAGGAGGGGCCTCTGCAGTGGCGGAGTTATCGACCAAGGTGTCGACTGCAGCTCATATCGAGCACTATGCCAAACTAGTGGCGGATGCTGCCACTAAAAGGAATGTTATTCGGTTATCATCCACGCTGAATGAGTTGGCGTTTGATGAAAGTAAAGAAGTGAATGATATTGTTGATGAAGCTGAGCAGCAGGTGTTTAGTTTGTCTAATAAACAAAATACCAAAGCCTTTGTGCCGCTCAAGGACACCTTGGTCGAAAGTTTTGAGCGACTTGATGAGCTGCAGAAGTCGGGCGGCCAGGTGCGGGGAGTGTCGACTGGGTTTGCAGATTTAGACCAAATGTTGGCTGGTTTCATGCCGTCTAACTTAATCATCCTGGCCGCCCGCCCGGGAACAGGAAAAACTGCTTTTTCTCTCAATATCGCGCATCACGTCACTGTGGCCTCCAGGAAGAAAATTGGCTTTTTCTCTCTCGAAATGAGTAAAGAAGAACTCGTCGATCGTTTGCTTGTTTCCCAGGCAGATATCGATGCTTGGAAACTCAAAACCGGAAAACTCAACCAAGACGACTTTATGCGCTTGTCCGATGCCATGGGAGTGCTGGCAGACGCCCAGATATTTATTGATGATACTCCAGGTATGAGTATTTTTGAGATGCGCACCCGAGCTCGGCGCCTGATGACGGAGCATCAGATCGACATGATTGTTGTGGACTACTTGCAGCTGGCGCATGGTCGGACTAAAGACAACCGTGTCCAGGAAGTGGCAGAAATTTCGCAAGGACTCAAAAATATTGCTCGTGAGCTCAAAATTCCAGTGATAGCCTTATCTCAGTTATCTCGTGCAGTAGAGAATAGAGGTGATAAAGCCCCACAACTGTCTGACTTGCGTGAGTCTGGTTCTATTGAGCAAGATGCTGACGTAGTGATGTTTTTGTATCGCAAAGATGATGACATCCGTGAGTCTGTGACACTCAAGATTGCTAAGCATCGTAACGGTGGAATTGGCGATGTAGAGCTGTACTTCCGTGGCGATCGCATCCGATTTTATGGAATGGAGAAGCGACGACAGGCAGAGACGTAGCAGCGAGTTACACAAAAAACTACGCAGTCGGCGCGTAGGAGAAGAGCAGGAAGAACAACGCCCCGCCTGCCACAATAAACATCATCAGGTATCCCAACTTTGACTTGAGTTGCTTCATCGACTGGACTGGATCTGAGGAGTCGGTGCTAGCAATAATCGTAATTGCGACTGCAAACCAGAGTACACCTCGAGCTACAACAGACCAGATACTATTGACGGAAAAGATCGAGACAGCGGCAGCTTGGACTACTTCCATAACATACCACTATGCATGATTTTTGATCACACTTCAAGTAGTAATGGTTTTTTGTTGGGAGTTTGCTATAATTGCCATCTGTACCGTGCTTTGTGCCACTGTGGCGGAACTGGTAGACGCGTGGGTCTCAAAAACCCATGAGAATTACTCTCGTGAGGGTTCGAGTCCCTCTCTCGGCACATTAAGTTGCGACGCGCTCACTAGACAAACTTTATGTACTAGCGAATCTTCTCCAAATTCCATAGCTGACACGATACAAGGGTTGATATCAGGCAAGGAATCAATAGTTTCCATTTGATTTCCTTTTAATAGTACAGACAGCATCGATATAAAAAATACTAGAAGGCAAGTCGTTATTAAACCATCGGGCTCTTTTGACACCGGTTGATTTTCCATGACCGTATTGTATACGCATGAATCAAGGTGGTTTTCTCAGAAAATTACCGCAGCAACCAAATTGCCGCAACGGCGATAATTTGCGGCGTCAGTCCTACGATCTTATTCATGGTTGAGTTGTGAAAGAGTCCATGAAAGTCATTAAACGGCTTGAGGAAAAACGGCTCCCACTTCAAAAAATTTCGTGGTGCCTCCATGAAGTCGGGAAGGAGGCCGATGAAAGCTCCAATCCAGGCATGCCATGCGATTTCACTCTGACCACGTTGGAAGAAAAACCAAATTAGTCCTACAGAAATAATCAGCTCTCCAATTTCCAGTATGATAGCTGTGCTTCGCTTGCGTCGCCCTGTCGAAAGGCCGGTACCGACATCCCAGTGGGGGATCCAGTCTTCAAGATAGTGACTCGCGAGCGTTAGGGGTACGTATGCTAGGGGGTGGGGAAGTTTGGTGGCGATGAATGCCCCAGTCAAGCTGTGTGAGATCGATAGCATAAAAAAGTAGTATAACGCCCCTGGTGTATCTAGGTCAAACAAGGGTGTCGACCACGAAGTACTCTGCCTGAAGTGCTACAATGATCACATGGCGCCAGTATTATTTTCTTTTGGTCCGATCGTGATCCAGACACTCAATGTGTTTCTCGTGATCAGTTTGCTGGCAGGTTTGTTCGTATTTTGGCGAAAAGGTAGAGAAGAGCACTACGACGAAATGATGCTTTTTGATGGCATCCTAGTATCATTGGTATTTGGATTCTTTATTAGCAGAATAGCATTTATTATTGAGCGTTGGTCGGTGTTTGGACTTAATCCACTCCGCTGGCTAGATGTCGCTACGTATGGCGGGTTTATTTTCTTTTTTATGTTGGTTGGTTCGGCTGGCTACCTGACTAGATATGCCAAGAAAGTAAAGTGGGACCACTTCGAGATTCTTGATTTTTGGGCGTTGGCGGTAGCTTGTAGTACTATTGTGATTTGGCTTGGTTATTTTTTCGCAGGGATAGGATTTGGGACGCCTACCAGTATGCCTTGGGGTATTGTATTCCCTGGGGTGTTTGAGAAGCATCATCCCTTACAACTGTATGCTGCTGTATTTTACACCATAGTATTTGCATATTTGATGTGGGCTGAGCGGAATTATCGGATGTTCACTTGGTATCGATCGGGTAAAAAGACAGCTCAAACCGGTTTTGTATTTAGCGTGTTCGTGATTGCTAGTGGTATTTTTTGGACGGTAGCTAGCAGTATTTCTTTGCCCTCACTAGTAGTGTTGGGTGTTCGTTTAGATACCATTAGTTCCGCAGTTTTGATCTTAGTTGGCGCTGTACTGTTATATGTTCGATCTGGTAGAAGTCTACCTTCCCTGAGAAAGCCTAAGAAGAAGCCCGCCGTTACCTTAGAAGAATTTTCAGTCTAGTCATGAAGTTATCAGGGCTGTGGTATCCACTAGCTGTGGTTGCGCTCGTAGTGCTTTTTGACCAAGCTACTAAGGTAGTTGCAGGTCGCTACTTCACTGTATACCCCAACCAAGGTATTTCATTCGGTTTGGGAGCCGTACTGCCTGCAGAGCTGGTGACAGCGACGGTTTCAGTAGTGCTGGCGATCGTTGTGATGCATTGGTTGCGAAGTGGCTTGTTGCGGCGTCATCCAGTGTCACTGGGTATGTTTGTGGGAGGGGCAGTGTCAAATCAAGTTGATCGTATACTACTGGGGTACGTCGTTGATTGGTTGCCAGTGCCGTTTACATCTCTCACCAACAACTTGGCTGATTGGGCGCTATTTGGAGGAGTGATACTATATCTGTATGGCATTCGACATTCTGTATCAGGATCAAGATCTACTGCTGATCTCTAAGCCCGCTGGTGTAGTCGTCAATGATGCGGCCACCACTGATGGTACTACTGTCCAAACATGGATGCGGCAGCAGTACTTACCTGCTCAGTCACGAACCACCGACTGGTCTGAGTTGCTTCCTGATGATCATAGTGATGCATATGGCACTCCTGAGGAGATCTTTGCTCAGCGTGATGGCATCGTCCATCGTCTTGATAAGGACACTAGTGGTGTGCTGATTCTTGCCAAGCATCCCGGTAGCTTACTGCATCTGATGGGTCAGTTCAAACGACGACGCGTTACCAAGACCTACTTGGCTTTAGTACACGGGATGTTACCAGCTCAGCAGGATGTCTTAGACTATGCCATTGCTCGTTCAAGTAGAGATCGAAAGAAGTTTGCTGTCAGTCAGGATGGTAGACCAGCTGTGACTACCTATCGAGTGATCGACACCTACTCAGGACTTTCTCCAGAGTCTCTTAATCAGGCTTCGGCAGCAGCCCAGCGTTCTATGGAGCGACTGTATGAAGGTTTTAGTTTAGTCGAGTGTTGGCCCAAAACCGGTCGCACGCATCAGATTAGAGTGCACTTCATGCACATTCAGCATCCGCTCGTTGGAGACACTCAGTATCTTGGCAAGAAGCGACGAAAGCTTGACCCACTCTGGTGCTCTCGACATTTCTTGCACGCCTATGAGTTGACACTCGCGCACCCTCGAACACACGATGAAATGAGCTGGGAAGCGCCATTGAGCAATGATCTTCAGAAGGTGCTTTCAGGCCTTACTTCCCAGTAAATTCACCCTAGTAAAAGCGATTATTCTCAGTTAGAACTAGAAGTAGTTACTTTTTAGTAGATAGATCTACTTAGCAAGCTGGGACATGGTGCAACAGCTGAAGATACCGAGTTTATCTCTCCTTAAAAAAGGAGTGGCGCCGCCCTTTAATCCCCACACAACTCTCTCTAAGAATGAAAGCGCTCTGCAGAAATCTGTAGATGCCTACATCGGTATCGGCGGTGGCGGCCGTTGCATCACGGGAGTAGTGGCTGGTATTGCTATCGACTGGCCTGATTTGTTATGGCGTTTGCGAGGAGCGGTTAAAATTCCGATCATAGTCGAAGGTGGTGCCAACGACAAAATTCCAGAGACTTTAGCCCTTGGCGCGAGTGGTATAGGGGTGGTGGGGAAGTTTGGTGGCACGATCGAGACGCCTGGTGGCACTCGATTTTTCATAGATGGTACATCAGGCAATCTTTTCAAGTTTTACGGTGGTGAAGCGAGTGATCGAATGCGTGCTAAGGCTGGGCGAATTGGGCCATTCGGCAGGGCGCAAAACACCGAGGGGGAGACTAAGCGTAAGTGGCTTGCTCAAGACGGGCCAGGTAGATATCCGACGCTGGTGCGAGTTCTAGCTGAGTTAATGGAGGCGACTGCTACGGGTCAAGTATTTCAAGGCTGCGCCACGCTTGAGGACATGCATCAGCACGCTGCCAAGCGGTTACGTTGGGTGTCGTCACTAGACGTTCTTTCCAGACGAGCTCATTAAGAATACAGTGCCTAGTCAATAAACCAGATAAAGATTTTTTTTGATTTGACACATTTTGATGTATACTACTGATCTTAAATAGAACATTATAGGTCTAAGAGCTACGTATTTTAGTGAGCGTATATGAGTACTGCAAACACAATTCAAGAAGCACCGCAATTATTGGTTCTCAAGCTTGGTGGTTCGACATTCATTGACAGTGAGGGCGTGGACGCCAAAGCACTGCGAGATCTTTGTCAAAATCTGGCACCCGCTTTATTAAAGTTTGACGCTATCTTTCTAGTGATTGGTGGGGGTAAGCCAGCTCGAGAGGCACAGGCAACCGTAGAACGGGAGTTTTTGGCCAAAAATACAATGGCTCATCAAGCGGAGATTGATCTGGTCAAAAATAAGGCTGGGATCGAAGTAACTCACCGACACGCTCATCAACTCAGAGAAGAACTGAGGGGATCATTAGTAGGTGCAGCTCACCCAAAAAATATCCAGATAGTTGGGGGGATACCGACGTCTATTGAGGAAGCTTCAGGTCTAGTATCTCAACCAAGGAATCCAGATGACATCACCGTATTTGTCGCTGGTGGTTTAGAAGCTGGTCAGTCGACTGATGCGGTAGCGGCAACTTGGGCTGAGCTCGAGCTGACCCGATTAAGGGAATTGGCCTCAAGTGCTGATAGTTCATTAGCATCAGCTGTCATTAACCTGGTTATTTTTTCTGATATCGAGGCTATATATACGGCAGATCCCAAGAAAGATGTTCAAGCAAAAGCTATTCGAATGGCTAGGCTGGATCAGTTGATTGATGGAGAAATTCTAGGTGGCAAGCCGTTTAAGCCAGGTATGAGCATCCCCATAGATCCGGTTGCCGTAGAAAGGCTACGGAAAATAGTTGACACTATTGATGAGGATGCTGTGCGACTCTACTTTGGGATTCCGAGTAATTGGAAAGATGTCATTTCGTTTCTTGAGGGAGCAAATGAGCTAGAAACTGGTACCGTTATTACTGGTGGGGGCACTGGAGAAATG
>CAZTEB010000020.1:0-3341 GCA_964612735.1 uncultured Pseudomonadales bacterium | reverse complement strand
TATCACTCAGCTGCCTAAACTATTAGCTCTGTTTTTCCAGAACAAGTTTCCCACTTGCACTTTTTTCTCAAAAAGTGTTTAATACTCCTTTATACACAACTGATATGTAATGTATCAGCTGTAACCAGAAAAAAGAGAAGCGAAATCACCTAAACCTTGTTTTCGCTCCCAAGCCACAAACCGCCTGTGTTACCCAAGTAACAGAGGAGAGGACAACCAAGTGAGCGCGACACGGCGGGTGGTTTTTTTAGTAGTACTAGTGAATTGAAGCTATGAGCAATGAAGTATTAAGCCCACTTTCGGCACTGTTTGAAAACAGTGCCCTTTTTGCTTCCACAGCAAAAGAAGAAACTATTACCGAACTTCTTAAGATGGTTCCCTGGACTATCGGTCTTGATACTGACCAATATGCACCAAGAGACGAGCCTCTGGATGCCAAAGAAGCGGTGGTGTTTAAGTTGATGATGGTGATACACGCCGTTCATCAGTTCGAGATGATGCATGAGCTATTTCTGGCTGATGACAGAGAAGTGGTGGTGTACGCCGCTGACGTTGCCACCAAAAAATTACCCACAGGGAAGCCTTCCCGAGAGGGTGGGGTAGGTATTCCCGATCGAGTTCGACGTATCTACTCAGAAGAGTATGTAGATGTCATTGAGCAAGAGTGGCATCTCTCATTTGGGTTTGGAAGGACTGTAAAAGAGGGGGTAAAGTCGGCACTCAAGCTAGCTAGTTTTGTGATTGAGTTGACTGATGCACCTCCAATGAACGAAGATGAATTAGGTCACTTTTATAACCCAGCAAGCTCTGCTGGAGTGAACTTATTAGAGTATCTCAGATTTGCTAAAGAAAATAAGTTGGGTGGTGAAAAGATAGTGACCACTATCAGAAATGAGGATGACGATGAAGCTGTAGAAATTTCATTAGATGATTTGGAACGGCTTATTGTGGCGAAGATTCCAACTGAGGATGTGCTTGTTGAGTTGTTGCAATCTGAGCATTCCCGAGATATTACTGATGTTTATGAAACTGAATACGCTGCAGAACGGGTAGAACTTGGGCTCCTGTCGCTAGCTACTGCAGGATTATGAGGTATAATTGAAGATGCTATGGCTATAAACCGAATAGAAGAGAATGGCGTCAACTTTGCCACTGGTGACTCTCTGCAGTTTGGACTGAAAGACACTGTTGCTTTTTATACCGTCCCTGGCACTGGTGCATTGGGTGACAGCGCTGCTGAACCTCAGCCGGTAGTTTTAGTTGATAGAGATACACCAGTTGAAATATTTGTGAGTGCTATCATGGTGCAGAACATGTTGGAGGATCCAAGACGGTAGTAAGCAATGTCTTATCCCATATATTAAGAACATTGAATCATGATCAAATCCACCTTCCCACACCAAACCTCATTTTCAACCCTTTAGCCTGGAGCTACCATGGATATGGTATAACCTATCCACGGCTGGTGGTGTTGTCCAGCCTGCGCAAGCTGATTTAGCTGCGCATTTTTTCTCAACACCAAGTGAATACTAACCTAGTACCTACCTAAAGGAGTTCATGATTTCTACACATACTGCTAAAAAAAGACGAGCTGCCAAGCCCAAGCACGACAAAATATTTGATCTCATAGAGCAAGAAGATCAACGACTACGAGACAAAATAGGTTTAATTCCATCTGAAAATCACTTTTCGCCAGCAGTAGCAAGCGTGCTCTCAACTTCATTGAGTAGTAAGTACTCTGAGGGCATGGTGGATAAGCGCTACTATGAAGGTAATCAAATTATCGATCAAATTGAGCTTGAGGCCCGCAAGCGCATCAAAAAGGTATTTGATGTAGAGCACGTTAATGTTCAGCCGTACTCTGGATCTCCAGCTAATACTGCTATCCAGTTCGCTTTGCTAGAACCAGGTGACACGGTCATGGGGCTAAAGCTAGAGCATGGTGGCCACATCACGCATGGTTTGCCCAAGGTGTCACTTTCGGGCACCTTTTTCAAGAGTGTTCAGTTTACGCTTGGCAAGAATGGCAAGCTCGACTTTGACCAAATCCGAGAGCTCGTTATTAAGCACAAGCCTAAGTTGATTATCTGTGGTTTTACTGCATACCCTTACATCATCAATTTCTCGAAGTTTCGTAAAATAGCTGACGAAGTTGATGCTTGGCTTATGGCAGATATCTCACACTTTTCAGGACTAGTGGCAGCGGGCGAACATCCCTCGCCAGTGCCACACGTTGATGTCGTGATGAGTACGACTCACAAGACATTTCGTGGTCCCAGGGGAGCCATGATCATGGTTACCAAGCGAGGCTTGAAGCGAGATCCCGATCTTCCTAAGCGCATAGACAGCGCTATTATTCCTGGTACTCAGGGTGGCCCACACAATGCCACTACTGCTGGTATTGCCATCGCGGCAGCTGAGGCGAGCACAGCTGCTTTCAGAAAGTATGGTCGTCAGGTCAGAAAGAATGCTGATTCGTTAGCAGAGGCTCTTTCGAAACAAGGCGTGACATTGGTTGGTGGTGGTACCCAGACACATTTGATGTTGATAGACCTGACTGATAAAGGCTATGGGTTGGGAACCCAAGTAGCGTATGCACTTGATGTAGCCGGTATCTACGCAAATCGTAACACCATTCCAAATGAGCCATGTTCGCCGTTTTATCCTTCTGGCTTGCGAATCGGCACGCCACTGGTTACGACCCGAGGCATGAAGATTATTCAGATGCGCAAGATAGCTAAGTGGATCGCACAAGTGATCGAGCACGTCAAAGAGCATGAACTACCCAAAGATAAGGCTGCTCGAGCAGCGTTTATTAAAAAGTTTAAGAAGCAGGCTGACAAAGATCCAGTGCTTCTAGACATTGCCAAAGAAGTCAAAGCAATGGCAGAGAAGTATCCGCTCTTTGTGGAGTAGGGGAGTATATGAGAAAGATTGGAGCTCACGTTTCAGCAGCTGGTGGGTTGCATAAAGCCATTGAACGCGCTCATGCTATCGGCGCAAACTGCGTTCAAGTTTTTTCGGGAAGTCCTCGGGTTTGGAAGCGATCGCCCTTAGCTGATATTGATGTTGATAAAGTGTTCTCAAAACAGCAAGAATTATCTGTATCACCAATTATTACTCATGCTCTATATTTAGTGAATTTGGCATCGGATAAAGCCGAACTGCGTCAGAAATCTAGTGAGGTGCTGAAGCACGATTTACGCTTTGATAGCTTGGTGCAAGGTTCGGGTGTGGTGGTGCATCTAGGTAGTCATCAGGGTCGTGGTTGGGAGACGGTTCGTGAGCAAGTCGCGGCTGCCATCACTGCTATTTTGGAAGATACACCCACAGACTCTACG
>CAZTEB010000019.1:13813-17913 GCA_964612735.1 uncultured Pseudomonadales bacterium | reverse complement strand
GGATAGTAAACGCCGTACGATACTCAGCTAAGTTGGGCTCATCTTTCTTCTGAATCAAGGCTGCTGCTAAGCCAATGTCAGAGAAAAAAATTAATATTCCAATGATTTGGATCACGAAGCCATAAATACCGAAGTCCTCAGGACTAAAAAAAGCACTTAAGACCACAGCAGAAAGCAACCCTATGCCCTGAAGCACGGCCGTTCGAACTGTGAATGAAATAACACCAGAAATTGATTTCTTTTTTATCTCACTTAGCTGATTACTATCAAGGGCGTCAGCCGTGTCGTCACTCGTATCCGGTGCTGTACTATGTGCTTGAGCCATATTATGCCTTAGACAGTGAGCTTAGCGTACGTTTATCAAATGCAACAATGGCCGCGACTACTAGTAATGAAAAGGCAGATGTAGTGTCACTAATTGCCCTAACGTCTGTAGCACCCATAAAAATTCCCACAGTATGTTCCCCAGCTGGCACCTTTGTGGTAATTAGACCAGACTCAGAAATATCCAAAGGTAGTGCTTCTCCATCAACCTCTGCCTGCCAGCCAGGAAAGAAGGCTATATTCCATTCTAGTTGGCGCTCATCACCAAATGTGGTTTTTAGTAGTTTTTGATGACTTAGATCAACTAACACCTCCAGTTCGTTGTCTGACTCAAGTCCTCGAACTAGGGGATCTGCAACCAGCACTGGATCAAGTTGAACATCAAGTTGCTTGGGTATAAAGTCTGGCAAAATACCACTCATCTCAGTTCTCAGCGTGTCTTGATTAGAGTAATACCAAACTTCAGGCTCATGAGTAAATTCTTGAGGATGAAAGTACCAACCATGCAACAAGAGCACAGCCACCAAAAACCATGCGTACACATATCTCCTGACTCTGCTTTGCTGCAGTCCCACCCCACCTCCAATGAAGATACCCAAAAAAACTATGGCAACAGACATCCACCTCCATGGAAACTGAATGATTGGTAGCAGTGGTATCACATCCCAAATAAATTTTGATTTAAGCAGCGACAAGAATAATGCCAACACTGCAAGTAACCCTGAAATTAACACAATGCCTCGCTGTTTTGTCAGGGTTTGCTCGCCAATCCCAAAATATCTCATCACCATCGCCAACACGCCAGTGGCTCGCTGTTTTTTTTGATACGAATGCTGTGCGAAACGAAGTAGTAGCAAAGTAGTCACTGCTACCCCTAGCAGCTGGCCCGCACCAATGAAGAAGGATATGTCGTCATCTGGCCCCCATGCAGACCCTCCATAACCCCAGTCATGTAGAAAAAATTGACGAATGTAGAGAAAGTGATGTGAGTAGTGAAAGTATCCGCTTAAAATACTATCAATATTAGTAGCACTCTTTTCTACCAAGGCTGGGATGCTATAGAAAGCAGTCAGACCTGCAGCCAAAGCATACGAAACAAACATTTGAGCTAACGACTGAAGTTTTGCACGCCCATCAACAGTGAAGAAAACTACCAGCAATACTCCAAAAAGCAAGCTGATTGGCAAAAACATCAATGCAGTTAGGTTATGAGATAGCACTAATCCGGCCACACTAAGAGTTAGTGGCAACACTTTTGAGCGCCAACTGAGCCACAAGCTTTCTGATTTTTTATCAGTATCAACCAAGTGTAGTAAGCTCAATAAAATAAATGGAATAAAAAGTATTCCCCAAGCTTCACCAACTGCCCCTCTTACAAAGAGATTAACTGCTCGGTATGGAGCCAACGTAATGGCGGCTGAAGTCACAAGGCCCCCAGGTCGACCAAACAGCCTCGAACCAAGTAAATATGCACCCACTGCGGTACCTACGTTAGCTATCAAAAACAGCGATTTTACACTCACTACTAGATCCAATCCCAACCAATATCCTAGTGCTCCAAAGTAGTATGGTAGAGGTGCGTAAAACTCAAACAGAGGCATACCATACCCATATCCAAAGTTTTCACTCCATCTTGGCGGCACCTGACCATCGGCAACCATCCGAACCATTTCAACTATTCGAGCTCCATGAACATAGTCATGGGTCCTGAAAAATCCAGGATGAAACAGTGCCCAAGAACTTGCCACGACAATAGCTAATAAAAAGAACAACACTATCCTATTTCGAATGCCAACATTCATAGCGCCATTGTAGACGAATCTTCACAATCTAGCCATCAAAAGGTTTGGTAGTCTACAATACGAGAATGAGCATGAAAGATGACACAAGTTTGCATCAAAAAAGCAGTTTTGAAACCTTCAGTGATTCAACCTATGCTAGGTACACTTGGCTACGAGCTATTGGTTACACCATCCTCTTCACTCTTGGTGGCTTACTCATCACCGCAGTTGCTCTCGGATCCTTCGCGTACTCCAAGTTTCAAGTGTTTTTGCGAGAAGCCCAATTAACTCCGCAAGAGCTTAGGTCAATTGTTGAACAAGGCTTGCAAAGCACGCCAATTCAAACTAATGGATACAAGCACATGCTTATTCTCGGCACTGATGAAGTGGAAAATAGGAGTGGCGAGCCGGTACTAACCGACACACTTCTACTAGCGTCCTTGGACACCAACACTGGCACTATCAGAACTCTTTCTCTACCCAGAGATCTTTGGAGCCCAGAATATCAAACTAAAATTAATGCTTTGTATTCGTACGGTGATCAACGCTACCCAGGCAGCCCCGAGCTATTCACCACTGAAGTACTACGAGAAATGACTGAATTGCCCATTCATCACACTATTGTGTTACGACTTGATGATGTAGCATCGCTCATTGACTTGCTGGGTGGTATAGAAGTAGATGTGCCAGTAGCTTTTGTTGATGAGCAATTCCCAAGATCTGATGTTGATATAAGCAGTGGCGACCCGAGTGAACTCTACACCACTGTGTCGTTTGAGCAAGGCCCCCAACACTTCACTGGTGAGCAAGCTTTGTCATATATTCGTAGTCGACATAGCGGCGATGAACAAGGTACGGATATTGCCAGAGGAACTAGGCAACAACTAGTTATTAAGGGCTTACTAGATAAAATATCTGCCCCAAGTACACTACAGGACCCAGCGCTGCTTGGGAAGCTGTTCTCGTTTTATCAAAACACCTTTGCTGACTCACTACCAATACATGACGCACTTGCTACGATAAGAGTTTTGTATCCACTGAGAGATGCCGTGGCTCTGGAGCCTCACGCTATCAGCATCTACCCAGACGATGAAAAGGGAGTGTTGTTTCACCCCACCACCAGCTCTTACAATGGCTTATGGGTGTATGAAATACTTAACCCAACAAGTTTTATTGAAGAAGTACACACCGCACTACTGGGAAAGGCATCTGAGTGAATGATCAGCCAGTTAAACCGATTTCTGAAGCGTGGATGATGCGAATATTACTCCTAATCATTTTGCTGCTAGCCATAAGTAGTGGCTACTACCATACAAAACTTACTCAACTCAACAAAGTTCACCAACGACTTGACGACAAGTACGTCAGAGTACGATCAGAACTGGGAGTAGAAGAAGTAAACCGCCTACTAGAAGCTTCATACGACTGAGAATCGAAGTAAAAAGTAGTGTAGAATGTCTCCAATCATGAGCATCACCCCACATCAAACACTGCTCGTCACTGGTGGAGCCGGATTTATCGGCTCTAACTTTATTCGCTACTGGCTTGAAGCTCACCCAAGTGACACTATTATTAATCTCGACCTTCTTACGTATGCTGGCAATCTGACAAATCTCGAAGACGTCGCTAGTTCACCAAACTACACTTTCATTCAAGGCGATATCAATGATGATCAACTACTAGCTAAGATATTCTCAGATGTCGACACAGTAGTGCACTTCGCAGCTGAGTCTCATGTCGACCGATCTATTTTAGAACCAAGCGTTTTTCTTAAGACAAATATTCTTGGGACACAAACACTACTTGAGGCAGCACTCAAACATAGGGTGAAGCGATTTCATCACATCTCAACTGATGAAGTATTCGGCTCGCTAGAACTAGAAAGTGACACAGCGTTTAGTGAGCACACTCCTTATGATCCCAGAAGCCCATACTCCGCGAGCAAAGCTGGCTCTGATCACCTAGTGAGAGCCTCTGGTGAGACCTATGGCCTAC
>CAZTEB010000019.1:5107-13803 GCA_964612735.1 uncultured Pseudomonadales bacterium | reverse complement strand
CAAATAATTATGGTCCGTATCATTTTCCCGAGAAGCTTTTTCCATTGGCCATCACAAATGTGATAGAAGATAAAAAAGTGCCAGTATATGGTGATGGTCTTAACGTGAGAGACTGGCTGTATGTCTATGATCACTGCACGGCCATCGATCAGGTACTGCAGAATGGAAAGCTTGGTGAGACCTACTTAGTAGGCGGTTTAAAAGATGATATTTCTAATCTTGAGGTAGTAAAAAAAATCCTAGATCTTATGGGGAAATCAGAAGATATGATCTCTTTCGTTAAAGATCGAGCTGGACATGACCGACGATATGCGGTTGACTGGTCGAAGATTAATACGGAGCTAGGTTGGGAGCCAAGTGTAACCCTTGAAGAAGGTTTGGAGAAAACTATTTCCTGGTTCCAACAGCATCAATCATGGTGGAAACCACTCAAAGAACAAAGCGCTTCTTTTTACTCTAAAAACTACTCATCGACCTAAAGCAGAGAGGGAATGTATGTTTTCACCAACCTCGAAAAGTCATTTGGGTAATGGCATACACATCATGGGCATCGAAGGTCTATGGTACATCGATCACACAGTCCACAGTGATGCTAGGGGTTTTTATGCTGAACTTGCTCGTATACCTGAGCTCGACCCACATCTCTCTTCTCCATTCATTGTCAAACAAATCAACCTTTCACACTCGGAAAAAAAAGTTATTCGAGGTTTTCATGCTGAGAACTGGCGCAAGTTGCTGACTGTCATTAGTGGCAGCTGTTTTTGCGCTTGGGTCGACGTCAGACCAACGTCAAATACTTTCGGCAAAACAGTAACGCTAGAAATAGATGCTGAAGACAAAAACATCTTTGGCTCAGTTTTTGTTGATGCAGGTATTGCAAACTCCTTCTGCGTTACTAAAGGACCAGCAAACTACGTCTACTGCGTAGATCAACTTTACAAAGAAAGAGATACCAGCGGTGACGTAGCTATCTCGCTGTTTGACCCAACCCTGGGCATTTCATGGCCTTTCGAGCAAAGTGAGCTGATTATCTCAGAGCGAGACAAGCGGGCGGTCTCGCTGTATCAGCGATTTCCAGAGAAAAAAAATGTCTAAAACTCCACTACTATCTACTGGTTTGTCTGGGCTAGTTGGCTCGAAGTTTCACCAAATGTATCAAGATGAGTATGACTTCTTAAATCTCGACATTTCCAGTGATGATCCGACTGATATCACAGATAGTAACCAAGTAATGAAGCGTTTTGAATCGAGCAATGCCGAAAGCATCGTCCATCTAGCTGCCTACACAGACGTCACTAAAGCTTGGGAACAGCGGGGTGATAAAGAGGGCCTTGCCTACCAGGTAAATGTAGTAGGCACTCAAAATATCGTCAAAGCAGCTCAGGCTTATCACAAGCACATTATTCACATCTCCACTGCCTTTGTATTTGATGGGAATAAGTCAGATCTCTACACTGAGGCTGATACACCCAGCCCCATTGAGTGGTATGGCCAGACCAAAGCAGAGTCAGAGGTCATAGTTCAAGAATCAGAATGCGACTGGACCATCTTGCGAATTGATTTTCCTTTTCGATCCGACCCATTTCCTAGACCTGACATCGCTCGAAAAACCTACGCTGCTATTCAAAAAGGTATTCCGCTATTTGACAATCATTTTTTTGGACCCACCTTCATTGATGACTTTGCACACGTACTCAACTGGACCATTGCCACCAAAACAACAGGCCTCTTTCACGCAAGCAGCGGTGAACAATGGAGTGACTACCAGTTTGGTGCTGCGATACTTGAGGCAGCAGGAGAGGAAAGTACACTCCAGCGTGGTGATTTAGATGAGTATCTCAAAAATCTCAACAGGCCATACCAACGCAATACAGCAATGGCTTCTGCGAAATTACAAAAGGCTTCGTCACTATCATTTACCTCTATACCTGATGCTTTGGCTCAAATCACTTTGGAACACTAGGCTCACGAACCTACAAGTCGAACTCCTACTAGTTACACTACTAGTTCTGGTAGGACTACTACTTCGTGTCTACAAACTACCAGAGTTGATGCCATTTACGTATGACCAGGGCAGAGACATGATCGTCTTGGCAGATATGGCTACAGGCAACCCGGTACTTGTGGGACCAACCACTGGTATACACGGCGTGTTCCTAGGGCCCTTATACTACTACTTCTTGCTACCCGGCTTTCTACTAAGCTCTGGTAATCCCGGTGGAGTTGCGCTTTGGGTGGCTAGTTGGGCAACGCTGTCCTTAGTCATATTTTGGGCTGTTGCAAAGCAAGTAGTGCCATCAAAGTGGGCGCTTTTTGCTCTAGCAATAGTCGTTATCTCACCTGGATCTCTCAATGAAGCCAGGCTGATTTGGAACCCGTCATTAGCACACATGACATTACTTCCCAGTATTTGGCTTTTGTTTGCCTCACTCAAGAGGCCGGTGCTGGTGGTTCCAAGCATAGTGCTCTACGCTCTATCACTACAGACAGAACTAGCGTACTGCATTTTTTTAGGTCCGGTATACCTTTGGTGGCTACTATATCACTCAACCCTCTGGCAGAGATTTAAAATGAATCTACTCTTCACTGGTGGGCTCAAAGTATACAACCTCAAACTGCTAGTACTTGCGATATTTGCAGCAAGCCTAACACTCGTGCCACAAATACTTTTCGAGCTCCGCAATGACTTTGTTATGACGCAAGCTATACTGCGCGAACTTAAAACTGATCAAAATACAACAACACTAAGTCAGGTTTGGACTACGAGACCAACTCACATTAGTCAAGCTCTCACCCAAAAAACCGTAGGCTCTATTCCGGGTGGAACAATCTTCTTCATAGCACTGCTCACACTCTTCCTCTACCGCATAAACCAGCCCACTACGGCTAAACAAGCATTTGTCTTTACTGCAGCACTAGCACCGATAATGGGTTTACTTCTGTATACAGGAAACAATGGCGCCTTTTACGACTACTACCTCAATCCCCACTACATTTTTCTACTACTTGCCCTAGTAATAAGTCTTCAAAACAAACGACTACTTTACTCAATAGTAGCAGGTGGCGTACTACTGTGGGCCTTTTACCACTCGTCACTAGTCATGTACAACAGTGATGCCCTAGACTACACACTTTCAAAGCAGCTCCAAGCTCTCCGATATACTCGCACGCACCCCCTTGAAGAACCATACGCCGCTGAAGTTTTTGTGCCAAATCTGCTCCCAACTCAATATCAATACCTCACCCACTGGCTTGAAAAATCAGGGCAGTTGGAGCACGTTGACCTTTGGATAGATGCTCACCCCCAATATTACCTTTTATATGAACCGCCCATTAGCGACGGAAGTGAGGTTGCTTTCGAAGAGTGGTACCGTCGCTACACAACACAGCGCACAGCTACTTGTGATTACGCCACCACCATAGGAATCATCACTATCGAGAAGTGTCTACGTCAGCTACAGTAGACTGCTTGCGTTGACTACTTCGCCACTTTTCTATCTCGTTATGATGTCCACTCAATAGTACCTTAGGAACCCCTAATCCCTTATAAAGCTCTGGGCGGGTGTACTGCGGATAACCCAACTCTCCTGGTGAGGAATGTGATTCATCTTGATTGCTGTTTTCATTTCCCAACACCCCTGGAATAAGCCGTGCAACAGAATCTAGCACCACTCCAGCGGCAGGCTCGCCACCAGTGAGGACGTACTCCCCTATACGAACCTCGACGTCAATTAAGTGCTGCGTTACTCGCTCATCCACACCTCCATAATGGCCACATATCAACACGAGATGTTTTAGGCTAGCCCAATCTTGAGCAGTCTGTTGCGTGTATTGCTCTCCCTTTGCCGATAAGAGCACTATTCTGACTCCATTCATGCCGCGCTGAACACCCAAAGATTGCAGCGCTAGATCTATCGGCTCAACTTTCAGCACCATACCTGGGCCACCCCCAAATGGACGGTCGTCAGTTGTTTTATGTGTGTCGGTAGCAAAGTCACGAATATTTATGGCTTCAATCAAAATCTTATTCTCCCGCACGGCTCGTCCAATGATTGATGACTCGAGCTGAGAATGGAAGAAGTCTGGGAAAAGAGTTAGAATGGAAATCTTCATAGAGACGTAACGACTAGTATATTATAGTATACCTAAGTAGAAAGACACACATGACCGTCACTATTATTGGTACAGGGTTTGTAGGGGTTGTCTCTGCGGCCGTATACGCATCGCTTGGAAATACTGTTATCGGACTTGATGTAGATCAATCAAAAGTTGAATCTTTGACTAAGGGCTCAATCCCATTTTACGAACCTGGACTACAAGAGCTGGTAGTCGCTCAACAAAAGGCTGGAAATCTTTCCTTTACTACAGAGTATCAACAGGCCATCTCCAATGCTGATGTCATCATCATCGCAGTTGGCACACCATCAGCAACAGATGGTCAGGCAGATTTAACATATGTCTTTGCAGCCACCGAATCACTCGCCCCTCACCTGAAGTCAGGAGCTGTAGTTGCTATCAAATCAACCGTGCCACCGGGAACCTTAGAAAGAGTTGAGCATATTTTAGCTAAACACAATGCGACAGGTGTTTCCACAGCCTCACTACCAGAATTCTTGCGCGAAGGAAGTGCCGTAGAGGACTCACTACATCCCAATCGAGTGGTAATTGGCGCTGATGATGAACACACTAAGAAAACATTGACTACTTTACACACACCACTTGGGGCACCGATCATACTAGTTTCACCAGAGTCAGCCCAAATGGCAAAGTACTCTGCCAATGCATATCTTGCCACTAGAATCACATTTATTAACCAAGTAGCTGACCTATGCGAAAAGAACGGCGCAGATATAGCAGAAGTTATCGAAGTAATTGGTCACGATAAAAGGATCGGTAATCATTATTGGTACCCCGGCTTTGGCTACGGTGGCTCATGCTTCCCAAAGGACGTCAGAGAGCTGGCTGCATACTCAAGAAGTGTTAACGAAAGCTCAAATCTCTTCAATAAAATTTCAGAACTAAATGAGGCTCGAGTCTCTAAGTTGCTCACTGCTTACGAGAGCGAAGTGGGCGGATGGTCCGGCAAAACAATAGCTGTGCTCGGACTATCATTCAAACCCAATACAAATGACATGCGCGACGCTCCTAGTACCAAAGTTATCCCCGAATTACTCGCTGCTGGCGCCAGTATCAACGCTTTTGATCCGGAGGCAACAGAGGTAGCTGATCACTTTATTACACCTCACGATCAACTTACGTATCATGATTCAATTTCAGATGCTGTGGAAAAGACTGATGTCATTATTGCTCTCATCGAGTGGTCTGAAATAGTTAACTTCGACTTCACCAAAACCAAAGAAAAAAAACAGCAATGGTTTATTGATGCCAGAAATCAGTTTGAGAAAGACCGACTTCAAACTGCTGGATACGACTACCTAGGAGTAGGAAGATGAGCTCACTGACGTCTCCGCGTATTTTAGTTACGGGTGCAACTGGTTTTGCTGGCAGCCATCTCATAGACCATCTACTTCAAAGTGGCTATGAAACTATTCACGCTACAAGCTATGGTTCAAGCACTGATGAAAAGACCGACGTTTCCTATCATAAGGTAGATTTAACTGACAACGGCGCAGTGCAAGATCTGTTGCAAACTTCAAAACCCGACTGGATCTTCCACTTAGCAGCGTTGTCTGCAGTTGGTGAGAGTTTTCAGAATCCCGCAAAGGTACTCACTACGAATCAGCAAATACAACTTGTAATGCTTGAGTCGATATTCAAACACAGTCCAAGATCAAGAATGCTGAGCATAGGTAGTGCCCATCAGTATGACCTGAAGTCAGCATCTCTTGAAAAAATACCAGAGACTCATCCATTTGGACCAAGCAATCCTTACGCTGTCTCTAAGGTTACACAGGAAATGCTAGCTATCTCGTATCACTACGCACACAACCTAGACATCGTTAGAGTAAGACCGTTTAATCATATTGGCGAACGCCAAACTACCTCTTTTGCCATTGCTAGCTTTGCTAAACAAATAGTAGCCGTAGAACGAGGAGAAGCGAAGGCCATTAAAGTTGGCAACCTAGATGCCATTAGAGACATGACTGATGTCAAAGACATTGTCAAAGGATACGAACTCCTCATGAAAGAGGCGCCTTCTGGAGAAGTGTATAACATCGGCTCTGGTCGTGGCTACACGATGCAGGATATTCTTGATATGCTAGTATCGCTTGCCTCGGTTTCGATTGAGGTGACAACTGATACTTCTAAGGTTAGGCCCGTAGACGTTCCCAAGATGGTAGCTAATATCGATAAGATATCTACTCTCGGCTGGAAACCCACAATAGAAATAAAATTGACACTGAAGCGTGTTTTAGAATACTGGAGGAAGCAATCATGAGAAAAGCGTTTGTTACTGGCATTACCGGTCAAGATGGTTCATATCTAGCAGAACTATTACTTGAAAAAGGCTATCAAGTTTTTGGTCTAACTCGAAGAACGAGTACGCAGAACTTCGCTCGCATCGCTCACCTAATGCATGAACCCAATCTCAAGCTCATTTCAGGAGATTTAATCGATCAACACTCACTAACATTCGCACTCAAAGACATTCAACCAGATGAGATTTATAACCTAGCAGCTCAATCTTTTGTAAAAGCTAGCTGGGAACAACCAGTTCTTACTGGTGAATTTACAGCTATCGGAGTAACCAGAGTTCTAGAAGCGATGAGACTGGCTTGTCCTGATGCCAAGTTTTACCAAGCTAGCTCGTCTGAGATGTTTGGCAAGGTAAAGGAGACGCCTCAAACCGAGGAAACACCCTTCTATCCACGCTCACCCTACGGTGTAGCAAAGGTGTATGGACACTGGATAACCGTCAACTACCGCGAGTCCTATGATATGTTTGCCGTATCCGGCATACTATTTAATCATGAGTCACCTAGGAGAGGCCTGGAGTTTGTGACAAGAAAAATTGCCAATGCTGTGGCGCGGGTTAAACTGGGTAAACAAACACACGTAGAGCTCGGCAACCTAGATGCTAAGCGAGACTGGGGATATGCTAAAGACTACGTAGAAGCTATGTGGCTAATGCTCCAACAAGATCAGCCAGACGATTACGTCGTAGCAACTGGAGAAACTCACTCAGTTAAAGAATTTCTACAACTTGCTTGCAAGGCAGCTGGTTTAGAAAACTGGGAAGACGTGTACAAACACAATCCTGCTTTTGACCGCCCAGCTGAAGTTGATTTGTTGATTGGTGATCCAAGTAAGGCTCAAAAACACCTTGGTTGGAAGCCCAGCATTGACTTCGAAGAACTAGTAACGCTTATGGTTGAAGCAGAGCTTGATCTCGAGGGAAAGCGAGAATCATAGATCAAACTAATAATCTAAGACCATGAAAACTGCCACAATCATTATTCCAACTTACAATGAGCGCGAAAACATTCAAGCTGTTGTTGCGGCTCTAGATGGGGTGTTCTCAACTATCAAAGAGTGGAAAATGAACGTCCTAGTAGTAGACGATACTTCACCTGATAAAACCTATGCCCTAGTGGAAGAACTCCAGAAAAAGCACACCTTCTTGCATCTTCTGATAAATAAACAAAAATCTGGTTTGGGTGGCGCTTATCTCAAGGGAATGGAGCACGCTTTTGGCAAGCTCAAGTCTGATGTTGTGTTTGAGTTCGACGCCGATCTCTCACACGATCCGACTAAAATCCCATCCTTTTTAGAAAAAATTGAGCAAGGATACGACCTAGTGCTTGGCTCTCGATACATAGCTGGCGGTGGCATTCCTGATGATTGGGGCATGCATCGCAAGTTTATGAGCATTGTCGGCAACTTGATAATAATGCTTGTTTTCACAGACTTCAGTATTCGAGACTGGACCAGTGGCTTCAGGGCCATCACAAAGCAGGTATACACCGACGTACATTCAGAGATGAAATCTGATCGATTTTCAGGCTATACTTTTCAAATAGGGTTTTTAGTAAATACCATCAGAAAGGGCTACAGCGTCGCCGAAGTACCATTTAAGTTTGTAGACAGGGAGCACGGAAACTCAAAACTTGGTGCCGAGTACGTCAAAAATACGCTGCTATACATTATGAAAGTACGAATTCAAGAGCTCATGGCTCATCGTTTTTTTAAGTTTGCATTTGTTGGTGGAATGGGAGCCGCCATTCAGTTAGTATCGCTGACGCTACTACGAAATGTGTTGCCGTATCAGATTTCCTTCTTTCTAGCGATTGAGTTAGCAGTACTCAGCAACTTTCTGATCAATAATGCTTGGACTTTCGCAGACCGTAAGTTAAAAATTGCTCGCATGCCAATTAAGTTTATCCAGTTTAACTTGGCTTCGAGTGGCTCAATCATCATTCAACAGCTAACTGCCTTGATAGGCGAGAACACTCTAGGTTTGTTACTTATTTTTGTATTGCCGATTGTAAACATACCGATTGATACTGGTCACGCCTATGCTGTCATTGGCATCTTGCTCGGATTATTTTGGAACTTCTTCGCCTACAACAGGTTCATCTGGAAGAAAAAATAGTAGCTGGAATCTCTGGGCTAGCCCCTTAGCACATCATGAAAATTCCTGAGCCTCTGTCATCGTCAAAATGGATAGTGTTAATACTTATCATTGTGTTTGCTTCATTTTTACGGCTATATAACATCCCCCAAACAGTCCAGTT
>CAZTEB010000019.1:0-5097 GCA_964612735.1 uncultured Pseudomonadales bacterium | reverse complement strand
CGAGATGCTCGGATTGTTTCTGACATTTTTAAGTATGGTGACTTAGTTTTCATCGGTCCAGTCACTAGTGTTGGCAATATGTATCTTGGGCCACTCTACTACTACTTCATGGCCCCCTGGCTTTGGCTGAGTTACCCCAATCCACTTGGACCTGTCTACGCAGTAGCTGTCCTAGGTATAGTGACAGTAGGACTAACATACTGGCTAGGAAAAGAGCTTGTTGGAGCAAGAGCTGCATTATTTGCCACTGCGATTACCGCGTTCTCCAGTGTAGCGATAACCTACAGCAGATTTAGTTGGAACCCCAACCCCGCCCCTCTGGTTTCCTTGCTTCTTATATACTGCACCTACAAAGCATGGAGTTCGTCAGTTCGCTGGTGGCTTGGAGCCGCTATTTGCTTTAGCATTCTAATTCAACTTCACTACCTTACACTCCTCTCAGCAGCTGGAGCTGGATTAATACTCACATTCCAGGTGGTAGAAATGTGGCACAGTAAAAAAACAAAGGTCCTCTCACCCACAAAATTAGTTGCAACATACAAAAAACTACTACTCATTCTTGGTATCAGCTCTGTTGTTTTCTTTGCTTCGCTGACACCGCTTGCGCTTTTTGATTACAAACATGAATGGCTCAACTCCAGAGCCTTTTATGAACTATTGTTTACAGAACCAAATTTCAGCGATCACCAAACAAGTGGGCTTGAAAAAAGCCTACTGACTCTAAGAGAAACTCATGGCAGAAGCATGCACATTCTCTTCGAGATAACTATTGGCCAACAACGTCAACTTAATACTTTGCTCGTCCTAGTTGTTTTTGGCATCATAGGATATCGTCTTTGGAGTCGCTCAGGTAATCAGACTTGGCAAGGTGAAGTAGTCCTAACTAGCTATCTAGTCACAGGCATCTTAGGAGCAGCAGTCTATGAACACACCATCTTCGACCATTACATAGCCTATCTATTTCCAGTCACCTTTTTAACCTTGGGTGTCTGCTTAGCTTGGTTGAGTCAACGTGGCGTTGTCGGAAAAATTACGACTGCAGCCACACTCATATATTTTTTACATGTTAATGTGCCGAAATACGATATTTTTCAAACTTTAGGCTGGACTATTTCAGACATACAGCGTGTCAGCACCTCCATCGCGGAACGCGTCTCACAGGATGAGAAATATAATATAGTACTTCTGTCAGAGACAGGAGATATTGATGCTCAAAACTATAGATACTTTTTAGAAGCAAGTGCCACTCCACCCGTTAGAACCGAAAAAAGAGGTGAGGTAGAAACGCTTTTTATTATAAATGAAGACCGAAAGCTGGAAAGAGTGACTGACTCACCCGTTTATGAAATCGTAGTATTTCCTGATAAAACACCAGATGAAGTGTATACTATTCCTGGTGGCCCCGAAATAACAGTGCTACGAAAGTGAGTATGACACACCTTTCAGTGGTAATTCCTTCTTACAATGAGATAAAAAATCTTGAGCGTGGCGTACTAGAAGGGGTCACCTCATACCTAAAAAAACAATCCTATTCTTGGGAGGTGCTACTCAGCGATGATGGCTCAACTGATGGCACTTTAGAAAAACTTCAGTCCTTTGCTAAAAAGAATGCTCACGTTACTGTGTTGGCCAACCATCATGCCGGTAAAGGGCCCACAGTTCAAGCTGGCATGCTTAAAGCAACAGGAAAATGGCGACTGTTCACGGACTTTGACCAATCGACTCCATTATCCGAACTAGAAAAACTTTGGCCATATGCTGAAAAAGGATACGGCGTAGTCATAGGCTCTAGAGAAATCATAGGCGCAAAAAGAGAAAAGGAGCCATGGTATCGTCATTTAATGGGAAGAGGATTCAATATGCTGGTACAAATCCTGGCAATCCCAGGGATACTAGACACTCAGTGTGGCTTCAAGCTGTTTTCGGCAGAAGCAACCGAGCAACTTTTTGGAAATCTCTACATATACGGCCAGCGAGGTAGTCGGAGCGATGCTTTCACTGGAGCATTTGATGTTGAAGCGCTTTTTCTAGCGAGAAAATTTGGGCACAAAGTTAGAGAAGTGCCTATTATTTGGCATCACAATGAAACAGATAGAGTCAGTCCAGTTAAAGATAGCATTCGAATGCTTCGTGACATTATTCGAATTAGAGTGGCTGATATGCGTGGCTCATACCCATCCTCATGAAGAAGTTATTATTTTTTGGCGCGATTTATATCGCTTCTTTGGTGGCGTATGCCATATTTAGCTTCGGACTGACTGCTCCAAATTTGCTACTGCTAAGCAACTCACTTTTTATCCGCTTCCAGTTCACCATGTGGGATCTTCTTTTTAATGATCGTGAAATGCTGGCGGTAACTTACCTAGTGATTATTGGTTTTGCTGTAGTTAGCTATCTTGCTATGTGTTGGCAAGCACACAAGTTACGAGAGCAGCTAACATCTAGACTCATTGCGATACTGCTAACAGCAGCTGTGATACCTCTGGTATTCTCTAGCCCTGCTTTGTCGTACGACGTTTTTAATTACATCTTTAATGCAAAGATGGTAGTGATATATCAAGCTAATCCACATCAACAAGTAGCCCTAGACTTTGCCCATGATGACTGGACTCGGTTTATGCACAACACCCACACACCAGCTCCGTATGGCTATGGCTGGACCCTAATGTCGCTGCTCCCACTCATGATGGGATTTTCAAGTTTTATTGCGACACTCGGTGCTTTTAGGCTATTTTCCATACTTAGCCTAGCGCTATGGTTTGTGCTAATGAGTAAAAATGCTAAGTCAAAATGGCTACTATTCATGACCGCCCTAAACCCACTGCTATTACTTGAGATAGTCTCAAACATTCACAATGACTTCTGGATGATGGTGCCAGCAATCTGGGGAATGATTCTTGTCACTAGAAGCAAAGGAGCTCAGAGATACATTGCCTCCGGCCTATTGTTACTAGCCTCAGCTAGTATTAAGTTTGCAACACTTTCATTACTACCACTTTGGGCTTTACTTGGTCTACAGCGCATCATTCCAAAGCTGCATACATTGTTTAGGAACTACGCAGAGTTTTGGCCCGTCCTTGCCAGCATCATGTTGTTTGTACCACTGCTCCACCCCAGATCAAAACACTTTTTACCTTGGTATTTAACTTGGTCACTAGCTTGGCTGCCGCTGTTTCCTTCATCGCTTGAAAAAAAGCAAACCCCAGACATACTAAAAAAGCTGGTACGAATTTGGCCAGCCGTAGTACTTTCTTTTTCATTTTCTGGCTTACTTCGCTACGCTCCCTATTTAAACACCGGCTCATACACAGAAGCCGTCGACACCCAGCAACTACTGATCACTTGGGTAGGTGGAGGCGCACTACTCATACTCTCGCTTTGCTTCGGTTACTGGTATCGAGGTACACTGAAGGCATAGTATGCGCAAAGCTACGACATTCAACGTACTAATGGCACTGTTGCTAGTCGCTTTGTATACAGGCACGCACATCTGGCAACTGACCGCACTACCAGTCTTTGCTGATGAAGCTATCTACATACGTTGGTCGCAGCTAATACTAGATGATTGGCGACGGTATGCATTCTTTGCCTTGAACGACGGCAAAACACCACTGCAGTTCTGGCTGATGGCACCACTGCAGCTTGTGTTTAGTGATAGATTATTCGCAGCAAGAATGTTGTCTGTGCTTGTTGGCGCCGCTCAGGTCGCCACCATAGGTAGTATCACTAAAGAACTTGGTGGTAAATCTAAAACTGTTTGGCTGAGCATGCTTCTAACAATAGTTCTGCCTTTTTGGTACTTTCATCACAGAATGGTATTGCTTGATGGCATGCTAACTCTATGGTTGTCTCTAAGCTGGTTGGGAGTCATCAAGTTGGTTCAGACTAGAAGCACTACTTGGACAATTCTCAGTGGTTTGTTTTTTGGACTCGCTCTGCTCACTAAAGTACCTGCCATACTATTTGGACCAGTGCTCTTGCTTTGGTGGTTATATGGCGATCTCAACAACCGTCAGCATGCTATTGAAGCTGCTATCAGGTTGGGGTGCAGCTTGCTTCTAGGCATAGCTATCTTTGGCTCACTAAAGCTAACTCCCGTGTTTGGACAGCTTTTCGCACGAGGTGGAGACTTTTTATACCCAGTCAAAGAGGTGCTATTTCAAGGTGCTTGGCAACATACTCTGGGAAATATTCCCAACTATGTTCATTACTTTGCTTCGTACTTAACCACACCGGTGCTACTACTAGCAACGGCAGGTTTATTTTCTACCAAGCAGAGAAGAACGCTTCACCTGCTATTTTGGTCGGCAATCATGTTTATTGCGCCCATCGCTGTACTTGGCAAAGTGGTATATCCCAGATATTTACTTCCCGCTAGTATGTTTTTCACAGTAGGTGCTGCACTAAGTCTTCAAAACTACGTGATCACTTGGATTCAGGATGAGAAAAGAATGCTTCAAAAAACAATAGCTTCGATAGCGCTTGTGGGCTTGGTGGCACAAAGCTTGGGAATGTCGGCTACTTTTATCACACAGTCATTAACGCAGCCTAATGAGACCCCCTTCGTCTCTGCTGATGCAGTCCAGTATCTTGAAGAGTGGTCATCTGGACATGGTATAGCTGAAACCACTACCTATATTAGAGAGCAAGCTCAAGATCATACCGTTGCGGTAGCCACAGAGGGTTACTTTGGCACCCTGCCAGATGGCATCCTACTTTACTTACACAGACAAGACGTCAGCAATATCTATGTCGAAGGCATTGGTCAACCGGTGTCTGAAATACCCAGTTCTTTTGTAGAGCGAGCCCGCTCGTTTGATCAGGTGCTACTCGTAGTAAATAGTCACAGGAATAAACTCGCCCTTGATCAAGAAACACTACTACGTGAGTACTGCCGACCCAATCAAGCACCTTGTCTTCAAGTCTGGGACATTACTAAGCTGCTTGTTAGTGAGACTCAACCCCCGGATGCAATGAGCGCACTCTAAAGCCAAAACCACGGATAGTCTCTATCAACGTTGCGTCATCACCCAAAATTGAACGAATCCTGCGCATGTACACATCAATCGTAGAAGCTGCTGGCTCTGAATCATGCCA
>CAZTEB010000018.1:9839-18032 GCA_964612735.1 uncultured Pseudomonadales bacterium | reverse complement strand
CTATTTAAAGCTTATCGAGATGGTGAGTCATTTGTGATGACTGCTTAGCTCTCTATGCGCATAATAGAACACTTCACCCAAGGGAAATCACTTGATCAAAGTAAGTGTGAAGATGCGCTGTATTTCGATGACAACTTCATTGCAGTCATTGACGGTGCTACTAGCAAATCTAAAAGACTGTACGAGGGTGCTACTTCTGGGAAAGTCGCAGCAACCCTGCTAAAAAAAACGATAGCTAGCTTCAATCTAAACATTTCGGCTTCAGTAGCCATGCACCAACTAAATGATGTTCTGCAAAATTGGTATCAAGAACAGGATTTACTAAAACTGATGACTGAAAGTCCAGTCGAGCGAGCCACTGCTTCAGTGGTAATCTATTCTGCACATGCTAGGCAAATTTGGATGGTGGGTGACTGTCTAATACTGCTTGATGACAAGTCCATTACTAATCCCAAGCCACTTGATGATTCGTTGGCAGAAGTCCGATCATTTGTTTCTCATTTGGCGTTGCAACGCGGCAAGACTGAGGCAGATTTACAAAATCATGATATTGGTCGCGAGGCTATCGTGCCATTACTAGCAGATCACATTCAGTTTCAAAATGCCAGCGAACCAAGCGATTTTAAATACGCCGTGATAGATGGATTTTTTAAAAATGAAGAAGACATACAAATAATTGAAGTACCAAAAAGTACGGAGCAAATTGTGTTAGCATCTGATGGTTATCCTGTTTTGAAAGACAGCTTGGAGCAATCAGAGCGTGAGTTAGCTCAACTGCTTGAAGATGATCCGCTGTGTATCTCTCACTTCAAGGCCACTAAGGGTGTTAAAGCAGGAAACTATTCATTTGATGACAGGACCTACGTTCGGTTTGGAGTTTAACACTGGGGTGATTGATTGTTTTGATGCTATCATGGCTTAATGCCTCAGAAAAAATTTGACCCCACCTTAGTTCGTGCTGCTGTGTATGGCGCCAATGACGGCATCATCACGACTTTTGCAGTTGTAGCTGGGGTAGCTGGAGCTGGTTTGTCAGCTCAGGTGGTGCTCATTTTGGGGATCGCTAACATGATCGCAGATGGCCTTAGTATGGGCCTTGGTGATTTTCTGGGTGAGAAATCTGAGCGTCGGATGCGACGTCAACACGGTGAAAAAATCCAGGGTCCCGCAGTGTGGCATACAGGTTTAGTTACCTTCATAGCTTTCGTATTTGCTGGAGTTCTACCCCTGCTCCCCTATGTGTTGGAGTTTGGTGGTGTGCATATACTCTTTGATCAATTCGTAGTTTCTGCTCTAGCTACTGCTGTCACATTGTTTGTGGTTGGTAGCCTGCGAACACTGATGACACGTGGCTCATGGATACATAACGGACTGGAGATGTTGAGCGTGGGTGCCATTGCTGCCGTGGTAGCGTATCTACTTGGAGCTTGGGTTGAGAGTGTGGTGCGCTAGATAGTGATTCATTTGACCAATAAGTTGCGGTCCTCGGTAGATCATGCCGGTTATTAGCTGCACTAAATCAGCACCTAGTTCTAGCTTTTTTGCAGCGTCTCCGCCATTAAAGATGCCACCTGTTCCGATGATGGTAAATCTTTTGGGATAGTGCTTTTTAGTCAAAGCAATGCACGCATTTGATCGCTCCCAAGTAGGTTTACCACTAAGATTGCCTGGACTTTTTCTCCAACGTTTTCTATCTTCGGGAGTTACTGTGGGATTATCATGGTCTTTAGTAAGATTGCCAAAAATAACTCCTGCTACAGAGTGTTTGTCACAGACTTTGAGTAGTTTGAGTGTGGCAGATTGTGACTGGTCGATCGGCATCTTGATGTACAATGGACGGTATAGCTTTAGTTCATCAATTGACTTTAATAAAGCATCAAGCCTTTTTGGCGTAGTAAATGGTTCGCCACCAAACGTGTTGGGGCAGCTAATATTCAACTCATAGTACATGTGGTTAAGAGTTGCTGCTTCCAGAGCTTTAAAACACTGAAGTATGTCGTCAACCTGTTCCTTAGTAGTTTTGAATGCCTTATTCGTGCTCGCAATGCTGATGCCCACGGGAATATGGAATGTCACTCTAGAAAGCTTTCTAATGACCTCCTCCACGCCATCATTTTTTAGACCTTTATTAACCAGTAGCGCTTTTGAATTAGGAAATCTTCCGAGTCGAGGCCTATGATTACCTTCATATGGCTCTAGCGTGATAGTTCCAATAGTGTGCCAGCCAAAACCTATATGTGGAGTAAGTTCAGTTAGTGCAGCGGTGTAGTCAAAGCCGGCAGAAAGTCCGATTGAGTTGGGAAAAGTAATGCCATCTATGACCTTAGTTAGTTTGGGATCGCTATACGCGAAACAGGTACTGAGAAGGTGCTTGAGGGGGGTTTGAGCAAGTGCTTGACCTGCCGCTACATGAGCATCGTGTACTAATTCGGGGTCACTGGCAAAATAGATAGGCTTGAGTGCTTGAGAGTAGATGAGTCCAGCTAATTCACTCAAGGGTTTGATCATGGTCTGACGAGGAAAAGTGTATACCAAGCATGCTTATAAATAATAGACTTGAAGTAGCTGCTGACACCAAACAAAAAGGACACCATGCTTTAAGCACTAGGCCCATGATTCCCACTAAGACCATTGAAAACAGAAAACCCCAGGTCGTAAGAATGAGCAGAGTTGTTTTAGTGGTGACGGTGATCAGATACTTAACGATGTCAAACTCAAGGACTAGTGCTATAGCAAGCGCGAGTATAAGGGCATAATGGGCCATACCGAAAGCTGAGAGAGGCACGGGCCCAATGCTGGCCCAGTTGCTTTCTAGCACAGTGCCACACTGGAATCCAGGGCTACAGCTGGGAATAACTCCCACAAACTTTTCATACGTTAGATAACTAGCATCCGCTAAGCCAATAATTGAGAGGACTACGAGAGCTAGAGAGAGCACTGTCTTCATAGTAGTACTGTACGCCTTTTAGTGATTTTTTTGTAGGACGACATACTTGTTAAGCTTTTCTTTACCATCGGCTGCAAAGCTAGTAAGTATTTGCCAATTGGTGTCAAAAAAGTATTCTTCGATCTCTTGATCACTGAAATGATGGCAGTATCTATATGCAATGGCACCGCGTTTCCAGTCAAGAATGGTGTCACCAGGCTCTAGATCGGCTGTCTTGATTGATACTTTGCTTGGATCCACACGCTTCGCTCGCATTCGGTCTGATTTCATTGGTTGCCAGAAAGCGAGTACTACTATGCCCTCTGGTTGTGTTACTTGGTATAAAACTTCTATGAACTTCGTTCTAAGTGCTTTAGATGGTATGTGGTGTAAAAATCCCAAGCTGACGACAACATCATATTTCTTTGTGTTGCTAATGCTCTCAATAGCGGTGATCAGTTCATTCTTTTGAAGTGAGTTGATGATGTCTAGTTGATACAAGGTTGTCTTTGTATGCTCAGCTGTACTACTATCACCAGCTTTGCTGAGAAGAGCTTGGTTATTATCGACACCAGTGTAATTGATGGCACTTTTATCAACTGAAGTATCTAGAAATGACAAAAACCTTCCATTTCCGCAACCAAGGTCAAGTATGCTGATGGCGCTAGCATCTTCTTTATTGGGCAAGAATGGCACGAGCTTGCTCCAGCCTTCCCAAGAGTGCGAGCGACTCTCGCTAAAGGGCAGAGCTATTTGTTCGTAGAAGGTAGTATTCAGCTCTGTTAAGGCGTCGATGGCTTGTTTTTGCACAACAGTTGTGTTCCAGGCTTATAATAGAAGATATGAAGCCGTTTAATTATAAGCCATACCAGGATCAACTGTTGCCATTCTTCAAAATGCTTGAGCATGAGGGGCATGTGACTCCCCGCCAACTTAACAAACTTATTAAGATGCACCTCAAGCCAGATGGCACGGTGTTTGCCAAAGATGAGTTGGTTCAAGCATATCGTGGGATGGCAGGTCACCAGGGTTTAAAATCGTTTCAGCAAAGAATCGCAAGTTTGCTACAGATGAAGCCGATTCGAACAGCATCAGGTGTAGCTCCCGTCACTGTTTTGACGAAGCCATTCCCCTGTCCTGGTAAGTGCATCTTTTGTCCCAGCGATATCAGAATGCCCAAGAGTTATCTCAGTGACGAGCCAGGTGCACAACGCGCAGAGCGCAATTACTTTGATCCGTATCTTCAGACTTACAATCGTCTTCAAGCTTTGAAGAACATAGGGCACATCACTGATAAGGTTGAAATCATAGTTCTTGGTGGCACTTGGTCATATTATCCTGAGTCATATCAGATCTGGTTTATCAAAGAGTGTTTCCGAGCGCTTAACGATTTTGGTACTAAAGATGATAGAGTCACAGCTGAGCAGTGGTATCAGGCTATGGAGCAAAAATTGACTGAAGCTGGAGAGTACGCATACAGTAACGATCCGGAGAAAAACAAAAAGGCTCTGGAAAGCCAGCAGCTAGATGGTAGTGATCTGCAACAAAGCTATAATCAAGTAATTGCCCAGCACTATGTAGCGCCTGAGCGAAAAGCAGGGTTGGATACACACCAATCCGCAGATTGGTCAGAGTTAGAAGATCAACAGTGTCTTAATGAAGTGGTAGATACTAGGTGCGTGGGGTTAGTCGTTGAGACAAGGCCGGATAACATTTCTCCAGCAGAGGTGATGAGGATGAGAAGGTTGGGATGCACTAAAACTCAGATAGGATTTCAGAGTCTTTCAGATACTGTTCTGCGTAAAAATAGGCGAGGTCATGACGTAGCGGCTACGCGCAGGGCCGTGCGACTACTGCGACAAGCTGGTTTTAAGATCCATGCTCATTGGATGGCTAATTTGTATGGTTCTAGTGTCGCTGATGACAAAGCAGATTATGACAAGCTGTTTTCTGATCCTGATTTTAAACCAGACGAGCTAAAGGTGTACCCCTGCTCCCTACTCTCTTCAGCAGAGCTAATGCAGTACTATCAGCGAGGTGATTGGCAACCGTATGAGTATGATCAGTTGGCTGAGGTGCTCGTACATTGTTTGGAGTCAGCTCCAGAGTACTGTCGACTTACTAGGGTTATTAGAGATATACCGTCAACTGACATAGTAGCCGGCAACAAATTTACCAACTTTCGTCAAATTGCCCAGCAGAAACTTGAGGCAGCGGGCAAATCATCACATGACATTCGTGCTCGGGAGATCCGAAGAGATACTTTTGATCCTAGCGACTTGGTGCTTGATGAGCTGCGCTATCAAACGAGCGTGAGCGAGGAAGTGTTTTTGCAGTGGATCGTAAAAGATACAAGAAAAATAGTGGGATTTCTGCGGTTAAGCTTGCCTTCACAAGCTGGTTTCATCGATGAGCTCGCAAACAGCGCTATCATCAGGGAAGTACACGTGTATGGGAAAGCTGCCGCACTTGGAGTTCGAGATCGGGGTAAAGCGCAGCACTCAGGTCTAGGAACCCAGTTATTAGAGTCAGCCATAGAGCTAGCGAGAGAAGCAGGTTTTGAGACATTAGCCGTGATATCAGCGATTGGTACACGTGAGTACTATCGTGGACGAGGCTTTAGTGACGGTGAGCTATATCAGCACTGCACACTCTAGCTCTTTTCTGACCGATCTTTTTCCAGTAATCTGAATGAATGGATAAAGCCACGCTGCAGAGATTATTAGTGCTTGCTGTGTTAGTTGTGGTGAGCGTGGTGGGTACGCAGTTGGATATAAGCTCATCGCAGTTAGATCAAATCCTAGGAGTCTCAACCGACATAATTCTAAATGAAGGTCTCAGTGAATCTACTGAGCCTCAGCGCGAGCGCGTACTGGTGACGCGAATTATAGATGGTGACACGTTTGAGATCGCTGATGGCAGGCAGGTTCGCTACATTGGAATCGACACTCCAGAGACAAAACATCCAAATAAAGAAGTCGAGTGTTTTGGCGAAGAGTCAGCTCTTTACAATCAGCAGCTGATCGAAACTCAGGTAGTGGAGCTAGAGCGAGATGTTAGTGACACTGATAGGTATGGTAGATTGCTAAGATATGTTTGGTTAGATGACGAACTACTAAATGAAAAACTTGTGGCTGAGGGTTATGCTCAAGCAGCCAGTTTTCCACCAGATATAGCGAAGCAGGATTTGCTACAGGCTGCCCAGGAGCGAGCAAAAGCTTCTAATCTTGGACTCTGGGGCGAGTGTTAGGAATTGCTACTATGACGCAGTATCTGAATCCATATTGAAGCGCTCACGAGTGAAGTCTATTTTTCTTTGGATTACCTTCTCGACATCTATTTCTAGTTCATTGGCTAGAAGAATGAGTGAGCCCAGTACATCGGCGAACTCGTCCTCTACATTCTGATGAGAAAATGCCGCAACTTTGGAATCTCTCTGAAGGCTCATACTCGTTAAAATTTCATCAGCAAGCTCACCTAGTTCCTCGACTATTTTCATGGTTCGAGCAAACACGCGCTGCTGCTTGCTCTTCAGTGGCCAGTTTTTGTTTAGAAAAGCACTGATTTCTTGGTATTGGGAGACGAGATTTGCTATTGTCATGCTGTATTATTCACTGTTTTCAACGTTCTTGATTGAAGCTCGTGCATGGGGGGCTGACACTAAGATGAGTAGCGTGCTTAGAAATGACCAAATCGCTCTCAGTATGCTTCTGTCTGGACTAGGTTTGAATTCTGGGCTCATCTTGTTCCTCGAGTATAGTATACCATTTTTCGAGCCATCCTGGGCCGATACCTGGTAGTAGCGCAAACTGTTCTTTACTGTGTGTGTCATGGAGGGCTGCTAAATATATTTGTTTAACCGTTAAAATTTCACTGGTAGTGACTTGAAGCGAAGTGGCTAACCTTTGACGCTTTGCAAATAAATCATGAATTCTAGTTGAGTTCTTGATAAGTGGTGGGCCAGCTTCGCAGTGATTGCAAGCATGTAAGCATTTTTGAGCAGTTTCACCGAAGTACTGCATGATGTATTGGTGTAGGCAGCTGTTGCTTTTAGCGAAGCCTCTAATGGCTTTGAGCTTCTGTAGCACTACGCTTTTACGATCTGGTGAGATGTCTGTACCTACGAACGAGGCCAATAGTTGTATATCTCGCTCTAAGAATAAGGCGTAGCACCAAGCTAGTTGGCCGTCTCTGCCCGCCCGCCCCGCCTCCTGGTAGTAGTTCTCAAGTGAACTAGAGAGGTGATAATGAATTACACAGCGGACATTTGGCTTATCTACGCCCATCCCGAAAGCGTTGGTGGCTACGATTATAGTTATCTCATCTTTAATAAATGCTTCTTGTACTAAGGCTCGCTGTTCTGACTCCATGCCACCGTGATACGCAGCTGCTTGTGAGCTTTGACTATAGTGATTGAGCAGCTTGGCGATTTGTTCAGCTGCTTCTCTTGTGGCTACATAGACTATAGCTGGATTACCCTGATGCTGTTGAAGTAGGCTAAACAGGGCATATTCTTTCTCATAGAGTGAGGTGCAGGTAATAACTGATATATGTAGGTTTTTTCTGGCAAATGAGTTTAGAAATAGTTTGGGCTTGTTTAGCTGAAGTGAGGTGATAATGTCCTTTTGAACCGCCGGTGTAGCTGTAGCTGTAAAAGCAGCTACAGTTGGTTTGAGTGGTAAGGCTCGGACAAACTTTGGAATACGTGCGTACTCAGGTCTAAAATCATGACCCCATTCGCTGATGCAGTGTGCTTCATCAACTGCTAATAGTTTGATAGATATTCTTTGGCAGATTGATATGAAGCTTTTAGTCAGTAGCTTTTCTGGTGCTACGTACACGAAACCATACTTGCCTAGTTCGAATAACGTCATTCGTTGTCGTTGTTCATCTGCACTCAAACTGCTGTTGATGTAGGTAGAGACAATACCCTTGCTGTTAAGTGCGTCGACTTGGTCTTTCATCAGTGAGATCAGTGGAGAGACTACGATAGTGGTGCCCCCCAGCATTAAGCCTGGAACTTGGAAACATATAGATTTGCCACCACCTGTTGGTAGTAAGGCTAAGGTGTCTGATTTAGTTGCTATGCTATTAACGATATCGATCTGACCAGGTCTGAACGAGCCATAGCCAAAGTATCGCCTGAGAATGCTCTCGGGTTTAGTCACTCACGTATACTGCCAGCTAAATCTTACAATTAGCTGTAGCCGAGGAGATCACTTTCAAGAATTCTTAAGATACTTTTTATTTTTAAGTTGATCTGGCAG
>CAZTEB010000018.1:6940-9829 GCA_964612735.1 uncultured Pseudomonadales bacterium | reverse complement strand
AGGCTTTCGTCTGTGTAAGCTTGGTAGCCTTGACCGTACCCTAGTTTTTTCATTAACTTAGTAGGGGCATTTCGCAGGTTCATGGGTATCGGTAGGTTGCCATACTTCTGGACATCAATAAGAGCCGCAAAATAGCCGTCGTATGCCGAGCGATTTTTTTTACATCCACAAAGATACGTAGTGCCATGGGCTAAGTTGATCTGAGCTTCGGGATACCCGATATTTCTGACAGCTTCAAAGACAGCATTAGCGACTACGAGTGCGGTCGGTTGTGCGAGCCCGATATCTTCACTAGCGAAAATAACCATTCGACGTGCAATAAACTTAGGATCTTCGCCGCTCTCTACCATTCTAGCTAGGTAATACAGGGCAGCATCGGCATTACTCGCTCTCATTGATTTGATAAATGCACTTATGGTGTTGTAGTGCTCTTCTCCTTTTTTGTCATAGTTGAGGTGTTGGCTTTGTAGGGCATTTTTGAGTGAGTCAATCTTAAGATTGCCGTAGAGCTCAAGCGCATTGTCAACAATTGTCAGGAGCTTTCGAGCGTCTCCGTTGGCGTAGTGAAGTAGCCACTCACGAGCGCTCTTAGTGGTTTTTTGAGGAAGTTTCTTAAGAATGCTTTCAAGCTCATTGTCGGAGAGTGCTTCGAGCACAAACACCCTACTGCGAGAGAGAAGCGCTGAGATGACTTCAAAGCTTGGATTTTCAGTAGTGGCGCCGATCAGAATTAGCGTGCCGCTTTCGACGTGAGGTAGGAGATAATCTTGTTGAGCCTTATTAAATCTGTGAATCTCATCCAAAAATAACACTGGAGCTTGATACTGCTGGTGAAGTCCTTTTTGCTGCTGTCTGGCACTATCGACTATCTCTTTGATATCTGCTTTGCCTGCAGATACAGCAGATAGCTCAAAGAACTCTCGATCTGCGGCCGAGGCGATGATTCGAGCCAGGGTGGTTTTGCCGACGCCCGGTGGTCCCCAGAAAATCATCGAGAACACTTTACCTTGTTCAACCGCCAATCGGATCGGTTTTCCGGGGCCAACGAGATGTGATTGACCTACAAACTCATCTAAATGTTTGGGGCGAAGTTGGGCGGCTAGGGGCAGTTTGTCTGACATAGTTTCAGACTAGCAGAGTTTTGAGTTTTGGGAAAGATTCGGTTTATGTTGGTTGTTTTAGCAACTGAAACACCTTCTCCTTTAGTTCCTCAGTTACTTCTACATACACCATGCCATCATGAGGTTGGCCATAGAAAATAGTTGCTCCCAGTGGCAGCAGCATCACTAGGGCAACGGTCGCCAAATCTTCCTCACCTTCTACAAACACACATTTGTTTTCATCATCAAGTGCTTGCCTTAGTCCTCGAAATAGTTCGACGCTGATGACGCCAGCTGGGTTGGTGATGGTGAAGTTTGGTTCTAGTGAATCAATAACATGGGAGCTGTACTCCTCTCTTTGACTTTTCTTATCAAAAATAGCAAGGTGATACTTCCACCCAAGTTGCTCAAACTTTTCGATGCTGATGTCGCCCACTACACAAATAGGGTTTTCGCTATTAGGTGCTTCAAAGCTATCGTCAATGACAGTTCCCAGTGGTTTGCTAAAGAAGGAGCGTTGGCTATCGTTTAGCACAAGATCATTAGAAAAGTGACTGAGATACACTAGGCCATTTCTATTAGTAGTGCCAGCCCTAATGGCTTCTGAGTGTAGTTCACGACCCGTCTCATCGGGAAGTAACTTGCAGATGTAGATAGGTAGCTCGAGTAAGCCAGCAGCAGCTCTAATCTCATTAATCTTGCTGGCACCGGCTTCAGTTTCAGTAGTAACACTCAGAGCTTGAATGCCGCTCTCACGAGTGATGGTAGGTCCATATGGATCAGAAAGATCCACTAGGCTGTAGGGGACATCAAGTGTGTCGCAAAATGCCGCCACTGCTCTCTTGCGGATTCTCAATGGTTGGATGCTTTGTTGATAGGTTTTATGGCGCGTCAGCTCGGGGGTGGTGACTCCAATCATTAGCTGTTTGCCTAGTTTAGCGCTGGACTCGAGAAAGTGTTGGTGGCCTCTGTGAAAGTGGTCAAAAGTACCGCCGAGACCAACGAGCTTGTGGCGTTTTTTTTGAGCGTACACAAATGGTATTGTAGCGCAGTTTTTGATGGGCGCTTATTTTAAGCTGTAGGCGTCGCCATTCTTGGTGATAAATCCCTCTTCGCTCAGTTGTTTAAGAACTCCAGATAGCTTATTTTTATTACCCCTAATTGATGAGCGAACCTGCGCTTCATCTGCGGAATCTTTGAGAGCTAGTAGCTTGAGTACTTCTCCTCTCACCTGCCTAGTAGAGCCTTCAAACTTAGATTGAGTAGTGTGGTGCTTGCTGCGTCTACTGGGATTGGGCAGCACTTTTTTGAGGTGTGCGCCGTAGTCCATCAGTGCTGAGTACCAATGACGAGGATTGTCATCATCTCTGGTTCGGTCTATGTGTGGTGTTAGCTCTGTATCTGAGACATCATTCCTTCTAGGAAAGAAGTGGTAGATGTATATGGTCCTCACGTTAGTTTCTATGACAGTGCTTGGCATATTAAATGCAAAAGCCTGAATGGAGCTAGTAGTGTAGGGCCCGATTCCAGGCAAACTAAGCAGTTCCTCACTTGAGCTTGGGATTTCACCACTAAAGTCAGAGACTATTTTCTGAGCTGCCCTGTGTAGGTTGAGCCCCCTGCGGTTGTAGCCTAGACCCTGCCAGTTTTTGATGACATCAGATTGCTCGGCAGCAGCTAGGTGTTGAATGCTGGGAAATATCTTTAAAAACGCTTCGAACTTGGGGATAACTCTATCTACTTGAGTTTGCTGAAGCATGACCTCAGATACGAGGATTTTGTACGGGTC
>CAZTEB010000018.1:0-6930 GCA_964612735.1 uncultured Pseudomonadales bacterium | reverse complement strand
TCGGACACCATCACTCGATAGGGCTCAAAGTCTTGGCGCCAAGGCAAGTGATGGCGGCCGTAACGTGAGTACCAGTTGAGAATGTAGGTTTGGAAGGGGGTCATGTCGGGGAGACAGGACTTGCCATGCTTCGGCTTCACTCACTTAACGTTCGCTTCACGCCTCGCTCTGCACTAGTCGTCCTGTCCTCTACTACTTATTCAAGTTGTTTACTTATGTCGGGGAGACAGGACTCGAACCTGCGGCCTGACGCTCCCAAAGCGCCCGCTCTAGCCATCTGAGCTACTCCCCGTGATCTGTCATTGTGCCGAGAGGGGGACTCGAACCCCCACGATCTTGCGATCATCAGATTTTAAGTCTAACGTGTCTACCAATTCCACCATCTCGGCTTCTTGTGTGCCAAGAAGCTACTTGGTACATTCACAGCCATCTGATTATAGCACTCGAGACACTCGACCCTGTATAATAACTCCCTTGCGGGTGTAGTACAACGGTTAGTATATCTGCCTTCCAAGCAGAAGATGGCGGTTCGATTCCGCTCACCCGCTCATAGGGCCAATCCTAGTCAACCTCCCCTCTTCTTGCCATAATATGGCATGACACTGCCCACTCTCGTCTTTCAGCTGATTGCTGGCCTGAGCATACTAGTTGTTTCTGCACAGGTATTACTCGGTGTCACTCAGGTGTTGGCTGCACGCTGGAAGCTGTCTCCGCTTTTCGTCTCACTGGTGTTAGTGGCATTGGGAACTAGTGTTCCTGAGCTAACCGTAGTGCTATCATCGCTGGCTAGTCAGGATCCTGGTTTAGCGTTGGGAAACTTAGTCGGTAGTAATATGGCTAATATGCTGCTCGTTTTCGGCGTGGCGGTGTTACTTGATCCTCCAAAAATTGGCACAACCAAGACTCCCAAAAACATAGCACTGTTAGTTGGTATTACCTCACTGTTTTTATTTGTGCAGTTCTCCAGCATTCCCCAGGCGATAAAATCACTATTACTATTGGGTTCTGCTACTTCAATCATTGTGTATCAATACGTCCTAGCAGCCAATGGCAGGCTGCATGAAGATCGTGGGTTGTGGAGAAAGCTCGTAAAGTCGTCTAGAGTGAGATCGAAGTCACTAATCGGTCATTGGTTATTTGCTGCGGGTGGATTAGCTATAGTTGGGTTGCTGTTTGGGGGAAGGTTGGTGGTGACGTCAGCTCAGGGTATGTCGACAATTATGGGAATCTCTACTACCCTGTTGGGGCTCACACTTGTTTCAGTATCTACTACCATGCCAGAACTACTTACTATTATCTTGGCAGGAAGTAAGCGTCAACATAAGGTGGTAGTGGGTACTGTAATTGGCAGCTGCATCTACAATTTGGGTTTATTCGCAGGATTGGTGACGTATACCCAGACGACAGCATTGATTTCCCAGCATGGCTTGCTATTTCTTCTGTTAGGTACCCTACTCTTCTCTTACGTCGTGGCCAGTGCTACTGGAGAGCGAGTGCGTCGTTGGAAAGGGTTGGTTCTCGTAGCAGCTTTTTTCTTGTTCAGTTGGTTGCTGTTTGTTACAATCTGAAGTCTATTTGGAAGTAAGGAAGTGTATGCCAAAAGTGAAAGTCACTGCTCTGGTCAAGGGAAGTTACATCCTGGAAAAAGGTGAGCCGCAGGCTGTAGTTTCTACCAAGTTTCATCATGCTGGTCGTGGCGGTGGCGTCAGTGCTATAAAGATGAAAAACATAGTGACTGGGGCTTCCTACGAGAAAACGTATAAGAGTAATGAGCAGGTTGAGCTGATAGATGTGGAGTCGACTGAGATGCAGTTTCTCTACGCAGATGGCGATGACGTAGTCTTTATGAATCCCAGGACATATGAGCAAGTCACCGTCTCGGGCTCTTTGCTTGAGGGCAAGCTTGGCTTGCTGACGCCTGATGCTCGTGCTTACATTATTTCCTATGACAATGAGGCAATTGGTGTTTCCCTGCCGCCAAAAGTCCATTTAAAAGTAGTAGTTTCGCCTGATGCTGTGGCTGGTAATACAGTTGGCGCTGCCAAAAAGGAAGTCGAGCTCGAAACAGGATTAAAGGTGCTAGCACCTCTCTTTATCAAAGTGGGTGATGTGGTCAGTATAGATACTGAGACTGCTCAGTACGTTGGGCGTAAGAACGACTGATAGAAAACTACTTTTTTGATGCTTTTCGAGCTTTTCTGCGGGTATCAAGGACTTCTTGATACTTGGCTGATCTACGCATAAAGTCTTGATGTATTTCTTCCAGTTCTTCATCGGACATGCCATCAATATCCATCATTTTGTCCCGGGCGCTTTTAGTGGACTTTATTAGTTCGTCAAGCTTGATGTGAATCGCCTTACTATCTCGGTTTTGAGTATTTTGAATTAAGAACACCATTAGGAATGTGACGATTGTGGTGCCGGTGTTAATAACTAACTGCCAGGTATCAGAGTAGTTAAAGAAGCGACCGCTGCTACTCCAGATGATGACGACGAGTACTGCTAGAAAAAATGCCCAAAAAGAGCCAGTGACCTTGGCGATTCGCTGCGCTACTTTTCTGAATACCTCATCCATAGAGATTATTGTGGCAAGGTTTGTAGGCTAAGTCAACTTATTTGAGGTTGAGACAACTGATTCTGCGCTCTGAGATGTCATGACGTTTGCATGGTGAGTGCAGTGCGATTGGTGCTTCTCTTGACATGCCTCACAACTTATAAACAGTTCAGGACAACCTTTGACAGGGCAATCGATATACATCGCTGATTTTGCACCACAATGTTCACAGTTGGAGATGATGCTTGGATTGACTTCATTTACTTTCATATGTAGTCGTTTATCGAACACAAACAACTCACCTTCGAAGTGTTTGCCGCCTGTTTTCTCTGCATAGACATGGACGCCACCGTGTAGTTGGCGAACTTTCTTAAAGCCTTGCTCTCGTAGATACGCCGATGCCTTTTCACAACGTATGCCGCCGGTGCAGTAGGTCACCACTTCTTTGTCTTTGTAGCTTTCGATAGTTTTGGCAAACTTTGGAAATTCTCTAAAGTTGTCGATTGGTGGCACTACGGCGTCTTTGAATTTGCCGATCCGAGCCTCGTATTCATTTCGAGCGTCTAAGATTATGAAGTCTTCATCATTTTCATATAGCTTTAGGAGTTCCTCTGGTTCGATGTAGTGCGCCTTGTTTTCCAGCGCTACGTCGTTACCTTGTTTTCTCTGTCCTAATGTGACGATCTCCGGACGCAGCTTGATGCTTAGGCGTGGAAACACCTGTTCGTCAGCGGGAGAAGTCTTCCATTCTATGTCAGAAAAACGAGCGTCTTGGGTAGTTTGCTCAATGTACTTTTGAGTAGCTTCAGTCACGCCTGCTACAGTACCATTTATGCCTTCATCGGCAATGAGAATTCTGCCCTTGAGGTTAAGTGACTCGCACAGCTCTCGCTGCCAGGCAATAACGTCTTCTGGATCAGAAATAGAGACGTATTTATAAAATAGTAAAACGGTGTGGGTTGGCATATGTATATGGGTGGTATACCGGATTCGAACCGGCGACCTTCGGTACCACAAACCGACGCTCTAACCAACTGAGCTAATACCACCTTGAACTAGTATTGTACCAGCCAAGTGCGCCAAGCAGGACTTGAACCTGCGACCTACTGCTTAGAAGGCAGTTGCTCTATCCAGCTGAGCTATTGGCGCTTGAGACGGTCATTATACCCTATTTTTACTCTGGAGCTCTAGAAATATTAGTCAGTAGTATATATGCCTAGCTACGTCCCATAAATATTACTATTATGATATAATAAGTGTCAGTATTACATAATTGCAAACGCCTATGTTATAGTAGTTGTTTTGCTAGTCTAGAAAACCATGAATACATTAAAGAAAATCTCACCAAAATTTTCATATCAGCGCTTTAAAAGATCGAAGCGTTTTAAGCAGTTTAAGAGCTGGATGTTCACCAACTGGATAATGGTGCTTGTAAGCTTACTCATTGTGTTTGTAGGTACGTTAGTTGCTACACAAGTTATCACCAGAGAAGAATCGCCTGTGGAAGTGGCTGAGCCTACGCCGCTTCGAGTCAAGGGTTTTGCTTTTGGTGACACCACAGTAAGTGAGCGATCGGTTGGTGTGGTTGAAAACCTAACTACTACTACACTTGTGGCCCAATCAGCTGGCCCAGTTAAAAGTGTTGAGGTCGTTGAAGGTGATCAAGTATGGCGAGGCGAAATTCTACTTCGACAAGAGTCTGCCTATGCCAGCGGCAATGCTCCGGCTGTCCAGTATCAGATTGCACAACAGAACGCAGTCTTAGCAGATACAACTCTGGAAAATACTGTTGAGACGGTGGCGAAAACCCGAGAGCAAGCAGACGCAGTTAGATCTCAAACAGAAGAGCTCAGAAAGCTTTCTGAAAAAGCTATTGATGACACTAGAGGTGTGATCAGCACTGCTGAGACGCAAGTTGAGGCATTAGAGTCATTGATTGCCAGCGCCGGCACCGAGTCTGAAAAAGCAACATTTCGAGGTTCATTGTTAGCTGCTCAGGGTACACTCAATTCAAATAGAGCAAGCTTGAGAAGCTTGGAGTTTGAAACTGACACTGATAATGAGCCAAGTAAGTTGGCCGATATAGCCAAAGATTTGGTGTATAAGTCGACTGAGATTCAGCTTGAATCAGCAAAAATTCAAAAAGAGATCGCTCATCTGAATGTACGGCTTGCAGGTATTCAGGTGGCGGCAACCCGAGTCGCTGCTCCCTATGAAGCCACTGTTCAGCGTGTCTTGGTGCAACCTGGTGACTATGTTACTCCAGGCCAACCGGTGATGATTCTGACTGGCGAGGCAAAGTTGTGCTTGAAGATCTCAGTATCTGGAAGTTTGGCATCTCAAGTTGATGAGAGTGGTCAACTCCAAGTTACACTTGGTAACCAAGTTGTTTCACTGCCAGTGAATCATGTATCAAGTACTCCCACTAACGGAACGCTATTTGAGGTGCTGAGTATCATTCCAGCAGAGCACCAACACCTGATCTATGAAAATCAAGCGCTCGACGTATTGCTGCCCCTCTACTCTGTCAGCATCGCGGGCGGCAATTACTCTGTACCACTTGATAGCGTCTTCATTACAAGCACTGATACTTTTGTGTTTGTGGGTCGCGATGGTCAGGCTGTTAAAACTTCAGTACAAGTTGGTGAGATAACTGGTTCTACTATAGAAGTAGTCTCTGGTCTTGATGAGGGTGATGTGGTCATCGCTGATAGACGCGTAACAGCTGGTCAGAAAGTTGAAGTGCAGTTGCAAGATGATGTTGTGATCAGCAACTAGTTTGAAGCTGCGATTGTACTACTAAAAGGAATTATGTCGCCAAGTAAAAGCACAGACTCTCTCTATCTAGATAAACTAAGATTTGATCGTAAGTTGTTTTCATTGCCGATTGCTTTTTTATTCCGAAACACCAGGCTGCTTTTCCTTGCAATGCTAGCCTTGATATTGGCGGGTCTATACAGTTTTTCTGTACTGCCTCGAGAGCTTAATCCAGAAGTAGAGATTCCGATCGTATCGGTAACTACAGTGCTTCCTGGCGCCAACCCTCTTGACGTGGAAGAGCTAGTCACAAAGAAAATTGAATCAGAAGTTGATACACTTTCCACAGTCACAGCTTTGACTTCAAGCTCTAGTGAGGGTGTATCGGTGGTAACAGCTGAGTTTGGGAGCAATGAAGATCCCGATGAGGCTCTTCAGGATGTCAAAGAGCGAGTAGACCTGGTCACAGATTTGCCCGATGATGCCACTACCCCCAGGGTTGTAAAGCTTGATTTCAACGATCAACCAGTACTGCAGGTAGCACTACTGGGAGATGTAGACAGGTATTCTCTTTCTCATATTGGTACTCAAATTCAAGACATTCTTGAAGACGATCCTGCTGTTCGCAGGGTTGACCTTCAGGGTGAAGCAGAGGAAGAGCTCGTGATATCACTCAGGCCAGAGACGCTGCAGAGCTATCAACTCTCGGCTACTCAGATTCAAAATGCTATTCAGTCAAGTGATGTCAACATTCCAGCAGGTTCTGTAACCGTTAATCAAACCGAATATCAAGTTACATTAGATAACAGAGTTGTTGATGCCCAATCCCTTAGAGAGTTGGCTATATCGACTTCAAACGGTACTGTTCAATTGGGAGAAGTGGCTGACATTTTTTATCGAGAAGTTGAGACAAATACCACTACTACCCATCTTAGCTCAGATGGCACTAGAAGAACTGCTCTTCAGCTGTCTGTCTATAAAGCGCAAAGCGCTACAATCATTGATGCAGCACAGAAAGCCCGAGAAGTCTTAGACCAAGAGATCACAAAGTATCCTGGTATTCAAACAGAGGTCATCATAGATACTTCCGATGAGATTACTGAACAGTTTGGGGAACTAACTGGAAACTTTAGAGATACGGTGCTTTTGGTGTTTGCTATCTTATTTTTGTTCTTGGGTTTGCGTCAGGCAGCCATTGCTTCACTCTCTATTCCTCTGACGTTTTTATCTACATTTGTAATCATGTATGTCTTGGGTTTTACCATTAACTTCTTGTCTCTGTTTTCACTATTGTTGGCATTGGGTTTGGTGGTGGACGATGCCATCGTGATCGTACAAGCAGCTCATAGATATGGTAAGAAGTTTCCTCCTATGGAGATGGGACTACTTGTTTTTAGAGACTTTGTGATACCTATCTGGACCACTACGCTGACTACTGTATGGGCATTTTTACCTCTCGTGCTCGCAACTGGAATCATTGGAGAGTTCATTAAGTCAATTCCAGTAGTAGTTTCGGCTACCTTGTTATCTTCAACCACCATTGCGGTTTTCATAAACTTGCCGCTGGTAGTCTTGTTTTCAAAGCTACGTGTTCCCAAGCGCGTTAAGATGTTAGTAGT
>CAZTEB010000017.1:18650-18911 GCA_964612735.1 uncultured Pseudomonadales bacterium | reverse complement strand
GCTTTGGCAAAGAAAAGTGCTTTTTGACGTCAGTTATCTTTGAGGGTGACGCTGCTGCGATCGCTGGATTCGCAGCCAAATGAACAACATGAACTTTACTGGGGCTAATCTCAAGTACATCAATTATATCTTGTCTTGAGTTCTCAGAATCTGTGATCACAGCCGATACATTTCGAACAGCCTGCTTTTGCCTATACAGACCAAATCTGCCTCGCAGCCCCTTGGGATAGTACTCAGGATACAAAAGCGGAATAATGTCAT
>CAZTEB010000017.1:0-18640 GCA_964612735.1 uncultured Pseudomonadales bacterium | reverse complement strand
TCATGAATAGTAACTACAGATGTGGCCTTGTGACGAGATGGTAGAGTTGATTGAAACAAATCAAAATAAGGATAATGAACAATATCAAAAGCCTGATTGTCGTCAAGGTTTGTGTTAAAAACTTCGACGCCCTTTACTTCCTCAAGATGTTGTTTGAGCAGCCTGGTATACATTCCAATTCCTCTATGTGAATGAGCATTACCAAGTGGGCTAGTGTCTAAAAGTACTTTCATCTTACTGCTTGTGTTGTTTGTACTGTAGTTCCCACAACTTAAGATATGACATGGAATGATGAAGGCCGCTCATCAGCGCAAAAACAAAGCCTGGCGTGCCATCCACAAATCCTTTGTGCCTAATGAACATACTTGCAAACACTATAGCTGGCTTAAAAATAAGAAACCAGATGCCATCTAAAAAACTGGGTTTTTTACCCTGATCAAGTAGTTGCTGCGCTTTAAAGGAGGTATAGGTATTCCATTTTCTCAAGTAATCGGCAAAAGTTGGATTTGCATAGTGAATTAAGTGCCCCCCTGCGATGCCAACCTCGCCATTCACTATCATTTGCTCATGAACATCTTTTTGAGGCAGGTGAGCATACCCGTTGATGTACAACCTAATTACAAAATCAGGGTACTGACCACCTTTTTTGAGAAAACTACCAAGAAACAAGTTTTTTCGAGCAATCTTCCATGCGGTAATACTCTGCTCCGGTTCAGCAAGTATTCGAGAGTGAATCTGCTTAATATGGGAGCTAAGCTGCTCATCAACTACCTCATCAGCATCAAGCTGTAACACCAACTCGCCTTTGGCTTCATCCATAGCTTGCTGCTTATTTATGTGAAAGTTAGCTTTATTGGTTGTAGAAACAACTTTCGCCCCCATTGAACGAGCTAATTCCACTGTGTCATCACTTGATTCACCGTCCACTACAATAACCTCATCCGCAAATCCTTGAACTGACTCCAAACAGCGGATAATATTTTTAGCTTCGTTATGAGTAGCTAGAACTACGGAGATCATGTCTTCTTTCAATACGTCAACACGTGCCAACGATTACCTGTCCAATCAACAATAACTCGCTCTTGATCACTTTTATCATTTTTATTTGCAATGAAGTGAAGCCTGCCCACTCTTTCACCGTACCTAAAGCCAATTTTATCAGGTTGTTGCCTTACTGTGGTTTCAAAGTACTCTTGCGGAGCAATTCTTAGGTACCAAGCAGCCAAGATGTAGTGAAATCCCTCATCATCAACGATCGCAATGTCCCCAGTGGGATGTGACTGAGTCGCTTCTCGTATAACTTGATCGAATCCCACTTTCAGCAGCTCTGGCTGCTGATCAGGATACTTGAAAAACAATTGATAGCCATACCAAGTGGCCTCTGATGCCACTACTAGCACTAGTGCCAGATACAGCAACTGAGGGCTGATCCCCCTCACTACCTTTCTAGCCACAGATATAACATACTCGAAACCGAGCACTGCAAAAAAAACTATTAGGTACAAGAAAAATAAGCTTCTAGTTGCATGTGGTGAGTCAACAGTAACTACTGAGGGTAATAACGAAGTCAAAAGTAGAAATAGCAGCAAACCTTGAACTTTAAAAGCTTTGGGGTCTTTTAGCTTGCGAAGGAGCGCAGTGGCGCTAGCTATACCACCTACGCTAGCCAACAAGTATATTGACCAATAAAGATGTCCCCAGTTGGGCAACGAATGCCAAGGGTGACTGCCACCGTTTGTAACTAGGAATTGTGGAGAAAAGCTTACGACGGTATTTTTTGCCATCATCCCAGCGAAAAAAAGATACTTATTGCCAAGAGTGGACTTAAGGTAATCAGGAAGCTGTGACCTAAACTCAATTGACTTGCTCCAAACCGTCTCATCACTAAAAACTGTAATACCACTTTTTCTAGCAGTTAGTGGAACTAAAACAAAGCTTGAACTTAATAATAGTATCAAGCCTAAAGCCCAAAGAGAACCTTTTTGTAGTTTAGTGTATGAAAACAGCGCGGTGGGTAAAAGCAAGCTTGGCAACAACACCATCGGGGTGTTGTATGTAAATACAGCTGCTAGCATCAGAAGCCCCGCTATAAACAGCCTTAACGACCAACGTAGTTTGTTCTTTGAGCTATATATAACAATACAGAGTGCTACTACTAGTGAAAGAGCTACGTTTGCTTCGAAGGCAATTCTTGAGTAAAACCAGAAAACGGGAGTTACTGCTATCAAAAAAGAAAATAGTAGGCTCACTGGTTCAGAACGTCGAAACGATCGAGCAAAAAAGAAACTTAGCACGACCAATAGGGTGCCCGCTACTGCTGATGGTAGCCTAACAGCTACATCAGAGTATCCTACAAATCTAAAAAGTATTGAAAGAAGTATTGGATATCCAGGTAATTTATAGTCTCCAAATGATTCGAGTGCTAGTGGCCAAGGTCGTTGCCATTCATCCCGACCTGTCTGCTCCAGCAAAAGGGCATTATAGGCAAGCGCAGCCTCATCTCTGTTCAAGATGCTGGGAATGCTGTCTATCCATACCACTCGCAGTACTAAAGCAAAAGCGCTAATGCATACCAGTATTGCGGTAGTATATTTCATATCAGCGTGGTCTAAATTGCTCTTTAGGAAGTGATTGGATGTGCTCTGACGTTAGATCCCCATATGCCCACTGCCATAAAAAGAACCTATCATCTGGATGTTTTTTTTCTGATACTTGATACTCAGCTATTTGCTCTCGATACCCACCCTGCCAAGCAGTATATGCAGTTTTGGGATATAGAACGCTATAGTATGTCAAAAACTCAGCGGAAACAAAAAGAATCACTCCTGTATAAAGAGCCATTCCTGTAGTGGCAACAATTCTAAAGCGACTCTCAACAGCTAGTCGTAGTAACTCAGTGTAGCCAAAACCCATAACTACGACTAAAGGAACTAATGCATTCAAACTTCTCAACGCGTGTGGAACTTCATGTGGAACAGAGGCCGGCACTACAGCCGCAAGCCACCAAGTGACCAAAAGTATGCCAGCTTTTGGGTGTTTCTTGACCAGATAAAACCAACCAACGGCAAAAACCAATAGTAATGGTGTCACAAATAAACCATGCTGTGCCGTACCATGGCGCAAGTTGTTGTCTCCTGAAATAAACAGGAAGTTTGCAGATATATTCTGACTAACGTTGGTGCCAAAGGCTCGTATTAATAGTATGTTCCGATGAAATAGAAATCTGGTGTACCAGTGGTTTCCAGCTTGTTCTCTTAGCTCATTAGACTGCAACGCGTAGTCTGTTGAGTTGAGAACAGACGAAGTGCTGTAACGAAGCTGGCTACTTTGTTCATAATATTCCGAGCGATACAGTGGAATTAGTAAAACTGCATAGAGCGTAAGCATCATCACCAGCGGTGCGATAGCTCTAAAGCTGCGCCGCAGTCCTACAGACCTAAGTTTGTCTGGAAACTCAAAAAGTACAAACGCCGTAGCAGCTACTACAGGCCACACAAATCTGACAGAGAAGTAGGTATAGGTGGCTAATACACCAAGAAGAGCCGCGAGCACTGTTTTTTTATATAGACCATCGTTGCGCAGCAACAACCAAATGCTACAGCTCACTAAAAACTGTGCTAAATGCGCTTCAAAACCCACTCTTGAGAAGTGTAGCGACCATGGTGAGAACGCCATGATTAGCCCCGTGGCTACCATGGCAAACGAGACATAGTTTGCTTTTTTATATACTTTATCAGCGATCTCCTTACCTACTGCTGCAGCAACAATAATAGTGCCAACCCCAGCTAATAAGCTTGGCACTCTCACAACCCAGTCTTGCGTTCCCACCAACAACATAGTCATAGCAGTGGTTAAAATATAGACTGGTAGCTTAAAATCACCGTATGAAGGGTACAACGGCTGAAGCCAATTTCCACCATGAAGATCCCTACCTGTTTCTATCACCGACCGAGCATCAATAAGCATTGCAACTTCATCCCAATAAAGAGGTAGGGGTGAGAAAAAGAGCAAATAGGCTCTTACGACTAATCCCAGCATTACGATACTAGCTACCAGAATCCAAGGCTTCTTCCACATACTGTCGATCATAGCATTTTTAGACTGGGGCGTAGCTTACTAATCTGGTATTATGCGGACATGAGGCGACTATTTTCTCTTAGCACTTTGGCGCTGTGGTTTCTTTTCTTAGCGTCAAGGTTCTATATATATCAAAATCCCCCTTTGTACTATTCTGACGTCACCGCAGACTACGAGCGGTATGCCAACATCTGGCGATACGGCCTCACCCCATACACAGAGCACCTCTATGAATATCCACCAGCAACTATTCCACTGTTGTCAGTACCACTCGAGCTTGATCAGCGTGGCATCGGTAAGTACTATCCCAACTACCGAGCTCAAATCTTGGTTATAGATGTGGCGTTTTTTGGTTTCCTGTGGGCGACCATGCTTCGACTACCCTGGAAAAAGAAAACTGCCCAAGAATCACTACTCATATACATTGGCCTAACTACACTGGCTAAGGATTTTTACTATGAAGGGATTGACCTTGCTTTTACAGCCAGCATGACTGCGTCTTTAGTTGTTCCTGTCTGGAGCACTACAAAAAGTACAATTGGTCAAATAGTGGGATGGACGTTATTTTGGCTATCAACTGCTATCAAATTTCTGACGCTTCCACTAGGGCCACTAATGGGGCTGCTATACCACAGAAGCATGCTCAAAACACTCCTGGCTGGCACACTTGGATTTTTACTTATCTGGGGTGCCCCCTTGGCACTTTATAGATCCTCACTGCAGGTTAGTTTCGTACACAACAACGCCAGACCAATAAAGTATGCATCATTCCCAGCACACATCATCAGATGGATAGACGTTTTTACTGATTCAGAGCAACAACTTCAAAAAGCTCCAGACTTTCCCTACCAAGGTCCTGTTTCAACAACTACTACCAAGCTGGTTAAAATTACATTTCCAACAAGTCTAGTTGTATTCCTGATTTGGATGGGAACTAGGTATCTTAATGTCACCGACAGCAAGCTCTCCCTCTCTCCTGTCGCCATGTACAAAACAGCTATAACTTTTTTATCTAATCCTCACCAACTCACCCAAGATTCAAAAGTATTTTTTGGACTCAAAATGTATGGTGTCTACATTTTCGTACTATTCTTAGGAGCAAAAATCTTTTCACAACCATTTCATATTTGGTACATGCCAGTATTGGTACTACTACCTTGGAACAAGAAAGTTTTTTCTATTGTGGTTGGCCTAGCTACGGTAATGATTCTCTTAGACACCACAACGCTCCTAGCTGTTTCGACAGAGCATACAGCAGGACCAGTACCACTTCAATTGATACGAGATGTATTCAGATTTATACCGATGATTGGGTTACTGGGACTTATAGCTAGGAATCACAATCAGCGAGCTCAAGATTCTTAGTTGCGTCATACACATAGGCAAATGTATGAACGTCTGCTGCTGAACGAACTTCATGAAGAATAGCTGCGTCTAACTCCTCATTGGTTACAAAAACCAATTGGCTACCCTCAGCCAATGCAGCGCAGGCCTCATGGCTGATAGAGTCGCTAGTCACGTATATGTTATCTAGAGCTATCGCATGCTGGAAACCCGAGCTCTCAAGTTCACCTAGCACAGCCTTGGCTTGATATACAGAGGGGTCATAGTGCGTATAGTACGCGTAAAACATTATGGGATCACTAAAGTACGGCTTAATAGCAATGTTCTTGTCACTTTCAACAGTTTGTAAAAACGAAAACAATTCTGGTAGATATGACTGATAATGCTGCTCATTCTTTACAGTGTGAATGCTAAAAAAATCAACATAAAAACTTGTTGTTTGAAATGCTACAACCGTAAATAGCCCTCCCAGAAATACTAGTGATAATTTTTTTACACGTATCTTCTCAATTGCAATGTGAATGCCAAAAACTATAGCTATTATTAAAAATGGGAGCAGTGGAGATAGTCTGACCTGCTGCGGACCACCAACTAAAACGGTGGGAATCGGAGCAAACAAAAGACCTAGCGGCAGCACAATTTTGAGAAGTGGTGAGAAGCGCGATGATTCACCACTCAAAACTAAACCAAATAGCCCGAGCAGCAAAAAAGGATACAATGCGCTAGCAAACTGACCATGGCCTTCTATCGTCAAAAATACACTCTCTCCCTCACCCACTGTCGCCAGGTACTGTGGACTGAACACATGGAAGTACCTCATTGCAACAGTGCTAACTAAATATACTGGCTTATTCCACACAACATCACACAGAGGTCTTGGAATCCTCCAAGAACAAAATGTTCTATTTTCATTGATTATCAACTCAGTCTGAGAGTCGGTGAAAATACCCACTTGTTCTAAACGCGTAGAGTTAGCCCCTATTACACTAGGCAGAAGTAGGGGGGACACAACAACGCAGAAAGCGACTGCAAACCAAAGTAATGGTGCTCGTACTTTTTGACGCACTTTTGGCCACATCATCCAGACAGAAGCAGTCATACAAACGACAAAAGCCACCACTACCGGTCTGTATGAAATATAGCTATACCAAGTAAGCGCAAACAGAACAGCGGAACTGATGAACCAAGCTGCCTTAGTCGTATTAAAACCACGAAGGAAAGCTGCGAGCCCCAGAGTAAAAAAAGCTAAACCCAAGTTTGATTCAAATCCAAATCTACTGAGAAAAAAAGGCCAGGGGCTGATAGCAACTAAGATGGCCCCAAGTGAAGACAGCCTATGTGAAAATGCTAGTTCTCGCAGCGCAACATACATCGCAATTACAAGTAAGCTACCAGCTATCACTGAGGGATAACGAATGGTTTCATTGCTTAAGCCAAAGGCTTTAACTACTGGCATCAGTATATAAGCACCAGCCGGCAACTTATTATCTCCAAAGCCTTTAAAAATTATTGGATACGGTTGTCCATGCTCATCTGCACCTGTTTCTAATAATGAATAGGCTAAATAGCCAAAGTGAGCTTCATCTATTAGTGCCCCTTTTGGGATATCACCAATTTGATACAACCTAAGCATAAAAGCACAGAAGACTACCACAGCAACAAACGCCATTTGCCACTTAGAGTACGAAGCGGTTGTCATTAGAGATGTAGTAGTTTTGGAGCGAATACTTCCACCTAACATACAAGCCAGTATACAATAGTACGAATAATGCGTACATCTTGGTTGCCACCAGCACTACCAGCTCTTGAATGGCTTTTGGTATTTGCTATCACCTTAGGAATTGCGCTTCGCTTTATCTACTTAGACGTCATCCCCGCTGCTCTTAGTCATGATGAGATTTTCTACGTCACCCAAGCTCGAATGCTTGCCGCCGGTAGTAACGGCACAACTGGCCAGTGGTCACCACTGAGCTTTACATCTGAACACCCACTCTTTGCTGAGCTCCCAGGAGTGATAATGACACCGGCTGCATGGCTATTAACCTCTCCTCTATTGGCAGCTCGCATTACTCATGCAATTTTTGGTAGTGGAGTAGTTATTCTACTAGGTCTAGTGGCCTTTGAATTATTTAAAGATAGAAGAATGGCGCTATTTGTGTCACTTGGGGCGTCATACAACCCTTGGCTGTTTCAAGTGTCTCGAATGACTTTCGATTCACTGCTAAGCATTTTCTTTCTCCTCGGTGGCTGTTATCTACTACTACAACTTAAAGACTGGTACAAGCTTCTAGCATTTCCCCTGCTACTACTAGGGTTTTTTCAATATCAAGGCATGAAAGTGGTGCTACTTCCACTAGTTGGACTGCTATCTCTTTACATTCTGCGAACAACTGATACCAGTAAGTGGAAAAAAGTTATTCCAAGCTTGTCACTACTACTACTACTCTGCTTGAGCATCACCCTATGGTTTGCCGCCACTCTTTCTAGTCAATCTGCCCGAACAAGATCGAGTGACTTGCTCTTCAATGCAGGGCCCAAACTTGCCGGTACAGTTGATGCGTGGAGGACTGCAAGTCTCCCATCAAAACTTCAACCCGTATTCTCCAACAAACTCACAGCCGCTCTTCAACTTAGCTTAGATAGATACTTTGAAACCTTTTCAGCTTCTCAGTTATTCATAACCGGAGACCCCAGTAGGACACCTACCTCGGTATGGTCGATGGGTATATTTTATCCCCATGATGCAGTAGTGCTTGCAATCGGCTTTTGGTGGCTTTGGAGTCACAGATCGCGTAGAGACCAAGCGCTACTCATCACCTCACTCATGCTACTGGGCCCCCTTCCTTCAGCACTAAATACCCAGGCTTCTTGGGTGTTTTTAAGGTCAAGCTTCACTTTCCCAATTCTAAGTTTAGTAGCAGGCATTGGCATGTGGTACCTATGGGACCGCATAGTGAAGCACTGGATGCTCAAAGCTATAGTGCTTGCGATAGTGATAGGCTTTACGAGTTGGTTTATGCATGAGTACTTTTATAGATATCCAGTGTACGCAACCAGAGGATCATACTTTTCAGAAAGAATTTTGGCAGAGTACGTGCAAAGAGTAAGCACTTCATATCCTGAAATAAATAGCATCGTGCTGGCTGACGAAGCTTGGTTTGTATTCCAACCAATAGTAGTCTATGGCACTATGATAACCTCTGAAACTCAGTCGAGTATTGCCACTGCTTTCGCTACAGAAAACTATCAGCACCAAAACATTCTCGTAAAAACCAGCTGTGCTTCACAAGACATGTTTGTGGGACACAATATCATTATTACAGATTCAAGCGTTACTACCTGTTCGGGAGACATCCCTGAAACTGCTCAGAGCAGCTTCATAGCCTCACCATATGAGAACACACTGGGATTCACGATATACAATGACCTCCTTTGTAATAACTATCAAGTATCAACGTATAGTCGCATCACCGCTCGCAGTATTTTAGACATTACTCAGCTCAGCGACGAACAGTTTTGTAAAGCATTTATTAGCAAAAACTAGGTCGCTTAACTTAGTGCTGCTATCCAATGATTTAAGGTTATAACTTCTTCTCGCCGTGCCTGAGCATTGAGACTGTTCGTTATAGCAGCATTAGAGGCGATCGCTGCCAGCTGATGGAAACAAAGCGATAAAATCACAGTTTTAGCGCTTTCTTGAGACTGCTGTTGCTCAATGCCTAGTTCTAAAAATGCCTCGCGAGCTGTAGCTAAAAACGTTTGCAAGTCCTGATCACGCAAAATGGTGTCTGCATCCAAGTTAGCAAGTATGCTATGCAGTTGATCCCACTCCTGCCTCACAGCATCTCTGACTTCTTGAGAAAGCGAATAATCTGGGCGTTCTTGCGTATGCACTAAAGGGCGTCAGCCTTCCACAAGATACAAAGTCCATAGTACTTTGCCATCAAGTCCAATAACACGATCAAGCTCTGTTTTTTCTCCATCAATTGCACTGACGTCAAAGCTTGGTTCAAGTACTAATAGAGCTGGAGATCTCTCTATCTCTTCAGAAGTTCTGATAAAGTGCTTATTTTGGAACTCTAAGAACTCACCTTGATCTTTACCAGCAGTACTACTTGCACCTTGAACAAGCCTGGGGTCAGTAGCTGAGTAAAACCAATAATACATAGCTGGACGACCATAATGACGAGATACATAGACTGTTGCTTGCGGATATCTTCTTTCTAAATCTACTAACTTTTGAATCATCTCCTGATAGCCATACTGCCATTCTGAAGCATAGTCTTTTGGATACACCTGCGTATAGTACAACCAGTACTGAGAGAAAAGTAGACTATACGCCACGCAAAACACACCAATGGCTACCCACTTCATTTGCCTAAACTGGCAGACTACAACTTGATACAAAGCAAGCATTCCAAAAGTAATGACAAGACTTATAGCAGGTAGTGCAAAAAGAGTCCTCAGTGCGTGTGGCGCTGACTTTGATACAGCGGCTGGGACAATACTTATTACTATCCAGACTACTAGAAAAAGTGCTGGTCCTCTTTTTTTTATCAACAACCAGTAGAAACCTGCGAACAAAAAAGCTGCATCGAGATAATATAGGTGACCTATAAACTGAACACTATGTCGAGGATTGTGATCACCATGAATAAAGAGAAAGTCTATGGTAGTGTGAGCGAAAGCTGCTTCTAGCACTTGATCAACCATAAACAGGTATCTATGGAAGAGTAAAGAGCCCCAGAAACCTAGGTTTGATTCTTCTTTCAACTGATTGCTACGCAAAACAGCAGATCCATCAGAAAAAATACTCGTTTCAGCAAAACGTTGTTTGACTATTGGCGAATCGAGTGATGTCAACAGTGGTGAAAGTAGCACTAGTGGCACAACCAGTAGCACCAGCAGCTGCTTCGTATGCATCATCACTTTTTTTACACCCCATTGATGAATCCAAAAGAGTGCAAGCACCATACCCAAGAGAGGCGCGATAACGCGAGCAGCATGATAGGCATACATAGAAGCCACTAAAAGCAGCAAGCCGATCACCAGCTCTAGCCAATTCCTCGTATCCCATTTTTTTCTACTAGAAAACTCAAAGAGGCTAAGTGCACTCATCAGCAGGGCGATGCCCCACGTTAGTAGTGCTACTGCTAGATTAACCTCCCAACCTCCTCTCGAGAAAGTAATCGCCCATGGCGAGATAGTCATCACCATCATGGCAAGTAACGTCGCCCTGCGAGACTTAGAAAAACCATATGCCACACGTCCAACAGCCGCCACAAGCGCTACTCCGCTCACTGCTGCAGGCAATCGAACAGCAAACACTCCAAGCTCTAAGAATTGTAAGGTGGCAGCTACCGCGTAGAAATAGAGTGAAGGTTTCCAGTCGCCGAAAGATTCAAAGGCTATAAGAGGAAAAGGTGTACCATGGTGATCCCTACCTGTTGTACTTATCGAAAGAGCATCATAGCCAAGAGCTACTTCTTCCCAATATGGAGCAGGTGGCAGTGTCGCTAAACTAGCAAACCTGAGAATTGAGGCTAACACCAAGATCGTTATAACTCCCAACCAAAAAAGTCGAGATGATGACGTAGTAGTACTACTCGGTAACATAGATTTTAAATCTAACGCTACCATCACTACCACGCACGACATGATTAGCCTTAGCAGGGTCAAGGAGATCTGCGTCGTTGCCAGCTACTATAACTGCTCGTTCTCTACCAAGATCACCCACGTTGACTGAGGTAAACTGATAGTAAGTGTTTAGCCAACCACCCCGATACCAAATTGGACTCACTCCATGATGAAATAATGCAAAAATATAGGGCTGGCCATACACATCAGTAAAGTAAATACGCTCTATCTCACCAGCATCAATCTGAGGTGTATAACTACTAGCAATTTCAAAGGCTTCAAGATAGCCATCAGTAAAATCTTGAGCAGAGCGAGCAGCGAATTTGGTGAAGTATGAATGCAGATAACTAACAGCAAAAAAACTATGTAAGAGGATAAGTACGCCGATCACAGCCTGCACCACCATATCTGGCTCACCCTTACTACCTTTGACAGCATTGAGGCTACTGTGTTTTAGATATTCAACTGTGACCAATCCACCAGCTATTGCCAACATAATAAAGCCTGGGAGCGCCAACAGAGCTCGATTACTGTGTGGCGCCTCAAATCCCAGTCCAGCTGGGACAAGACCAGCAACAACAATAACCAAACCAAATACAGCTAGCTCACGCATCGTCTTTTGAAGTAAAGAGTGCTTTTTTCTTATCATCACCACAAGCCAGGCTAGTGCGATGAACACTAATAATGCTGTCGTTGCATATAATACACCCCACTGACCATCGCCATGGCGCAGCGTCTGCGTCTCTCCCATGACTAAGAAAGAAAGTTGTAGATGAGCTACTATGTTTTGAATAAAGAGAGCAACCTTCTCCTGAACTGAAACGTCTAGCGCAATAATACTGGTCTGATGTAAGCGCTCAGCACCAGAACCACGAATAGTGTCTAACAGCAACGGCGCCAACAACACACACTCCAAGACGAGTGCTGCGATTAGATTTTTCCACCTACTGAGGAGGGCTTTACCATGCATACAGCACAAAACTATGGCTACGACAGGAACAGTTATCTTCGCGCTATGGTAGGTGTACATACTGGCTATCAATGTAAAAACTGCTGCCAGCAACCACCATAGATGAGTGTTTCTCTTGAGATACGTTACTAGAAACACCAACCCAAGTATCATTAGCGTAAGAGCCATACCTGACTCAAATCCTGCTCTAGTGAAGTGAATATGCCAGGGTGAAACTGCCAACAGAGCTGCTGCTACCACACTTAATGGTTTATGGTTTTTATTGCTGACACCAACGATTGCTATAACTAGAGCTGCGATTCCCGCCACCGCCACGACGCCACTTATGGCAAAAGGTAGTCGCACTACCCATAGCTCTAATCCCAGCATGGATGTGAAGATGCCATTAGCGTAGATGGCCAGAGGTGCTTTGAAGTCTCCAAATGACATGAAGGAGACTGGCAACTTAGTGAGCCACTCGTCTCTACGAGTAGTGACAACAGCATAACCGTTGTATCCAATAGCAGCCTCATCCCAAGTCATGCCATGGGGTACTATGCCGAGCTGGTAAAAACGAATTACGATCGCTACTACAAGGATTAGTGCTAATACACACTCAAACCAGTATTTTTCAACCTTTTCTAGCCAACTCATTGTTGCTCCATATGTCGAGCGTACCACCAATATGGTCGCCAAAACAAGTTTGCAAGCTTCTGGGTGAGGGTGCCATTTTTCCACACAAACCTATGTGCATTGCGCCAACTCATCTGATTTAGGCCATGATCTCCGAATACCTGAGAGTTAGTTGTTTCGTGGTTATGATCCACTACAGCTCTCGGCTCAAACAAAACACTCCAACCTCTTTTTCTAGCTTGCCAAGAAAGATCAATATCCTCCCAGTAGGCAGGATAGTAACGATCATCAAAGCCACCCAACTGCAACCACTTCTTTCTCGAAAACATCCCACTACCGCCAGATACCCAAGCTGTAGAGCCAGCTTCAAAATTAGTAGCCCTACTGTGCTGAAAGATTCCCCTCTCAAACCAAAGCTGATTCTTTCCACCTCTCTGTTGTGCGTCCGATTCTATCTCTAAGCAACCCACTGCAAATGTAGTAGTCTGATCAAAGTGAGGAAGTAAGTACTGTAAAATATCACTGTGGGGGGCTACGTCATTATTAAGGACAAAAACCAACTCATTCTTAGCGAGCGATACTCCCTTGTTTACTGCAGCACCGAACCTAAGATTATGGGTATTTAGGTGATAACGCAGTGAAATCTTTTTTGGAGGGGAAAACGTGCTAAACCACTGCTGAGTGTCGTCGCTACTAGCATCATCCACCACAACTATCTCATCTCCAGATCGTAAGCACGAACAAACAGCTCCCAAGTTTTTTTCTAACAAGTGACGACCATTAAAGGTGGGAATGACTACAGAGACTTGCTTCATTCTGCTCAGCTCTCAATCATGGTAAGTAATTTCTTTTCAAACATTTGTCCGCCGTACATCTTAGACCGTTTATATGCTTGCTTTCCATATTTTTTTCTTTTTGCAGACGACTCGATCATCTCAAGCGTAATGCCGATGCAATCGTCTTTAGTTTGCCAAAGTAAGTCCCCCATCTCTTTTCCAAGTATTTCTTTTTGCCCTCCTTTGCCAAGCACCACGGGCACACATCCTCGGGACATAGCTTCCACAGTGCTAATGCCAAAATGCTCAACCTTCTCTGGGTGCGCTTGCTCATCAACATCGAAGCCGGTGGCGTGCCAATAGATGCTGGCTTTGTCATACCATGCATCAAGCTCTTCTCTGGTTACTTCATGTAGTAATTTGATTGGCAATCCCTTGCACGTTTGCGTGAGTTGCTTCGCGTACTCAGCATCTTCAACTGAGCCAATAAGCACTAACTGCCACTCCTTGAGTAATTTTGGCTTCTTCTTGAGCATCGAGCGAAAAATATCTATTAAAACATCTTGTCTTTTAGCATGAAGGTGTCTAAAAAACCTACCAACATTCAAGATCACCTTTTGCTTTCGAGTTGATGGCAGAGAATCTGGAACTGCCACCATGGGTTCATGAACCACATCAATTGTGACGGGCCAGTTCTGCTCCACAACACCTTTAGTAAACTCAGAGTTTGTGTTCTTAACGTGCCAATTTTTTAGCTTTAACTGTTCAATCAACGACGATTTATCAATTTTTAGTGGAAACTGGATGTGAAGGATATTTTTCTTAGCAGCTGAAAAGAAAATGCTACCATCTGTTAGGTAGTACAGCACATCAAACTGCTTGGTCCAACGCAGTTTCTCAAAAAAAGATGCGGGTGTTCCCAATGGGGTTCGCACTATGCTGACACCTTCAAGAGAAGTATTGAGAAATCGCTGGTAGCGCCTCAAAACTTGTTGCTCATCTAACTCCAAAGAAGAGACTCCCACTTCCACAGTGTGACGTCGTGCCAGCACTCGAGTCACGTCAAAAAAATACTTTTCTCCACCTCCTATGTGCTTGGGTACATAGGGTGAATACATTCCAATTCTCATGAGACGTGTTTCCATTCTCGAGCTATTTCAAGTTCCTTGGTTCGATATCGCTCCTCAATGCTTGGCTGCCTCTGAAGCTCCCAAACTTGGATATATACCATAACTCTGTTTAAGGCCTGCACTAAGGCTTCTATAAGACCCACTGGTCCATCCTTGTACCCCCTTTTTATGAATGCCTTGCGTACAAATTCCATACCACCTTTTCTCAACAGAGTGAAAAAAGTAACTTCTGGTACAGCAGCCTCGTAGAGTAGTTGTGCCTCAAGCCGGGTCCAGTCAGCAGATTTAAGCAGATTGTCCCTAGTGGAGCGATGGGTCAGATGGACAAGTCCAGTGTGAAGAGTTAGTACCTCGCCTTCGAACACAGGGCTTTCATGAATAGAGCCTTCCCAACCCTGTAATGTAGACACACGAAATACCCTTGTCACAAAGTCAGCTTCAAAGCCACCATGCTGTACAGAGTATCCGTATGCCATCGTCTCTCTCTTCATTCTTAGCGCCGCCGCCCCATGTGTCTCAACTTGTACTGCTATCTCTTGTTTAAGGGTTGGAGTAATACGCTCATCAGCATCAATGTACATGATCCAGTCAGTCTTCACCCTTTTCAAGCCCATCTCACGCACCTGTGAAAAGTCTTCAGAGCTAAAGCCAACAACTCTGGCACCAAGTTTTTCTGCGACAGCAGCCGTTGAGTCTGTTGAGCCATTATCGATAACCAAGATTTCATCACACCAGCGAAGTGTCTCGATGCAGTTTGCAATCATTGCTTCTTCATTTTTAGCGATGATAACTGCCGTCAAACTGAGAGCTGGTTGTTGGGAGGTAGATCGCATGCTTCTATACTACCGGTTTTTTACCCATATTGCCTATGAGTGCATCAAGAGCAGCCTGACGCTTAACAGAGCTCTCCCATACCGCCTGCCACCATAGCCTGATCGCAGGAACTAGCGCTCGATCATAGCGCTGCCACAAGCCCAAAAACAACCTATTTCTAGTCTGATAGTACTGTTGGAGCCGAGAACCTGACCCATCACTAGAGCCGGCATTCTTGTGCCAAATTACAGCTCCTGGGTAGTACACCGCTACATAACCATGTCTTTTGGCTCGAATGCTGTACTCAACATCCTCCATGTACACAAAAAAGCGCTCATCAAGAAGACCAGCATTTTCAATAACTTCTCGACGAATCATCATACAGCACCCAGTCACAAAGTCAGTTTCCTGTGGCTTTTCAAATTGACCACGATCTACTTCATCCACACCAATGTGATGACTCGTCAAGTGCGGCCAATCAATACTACCACCTGCGTACCAGAAAACCGTGCCTTTTTCTGAAGCTTTATAACTATCATCGTGGTACTCATCACCTTTGGCAAAATAAATTTTTGGATTAATTAAACCAGCCCTAGGGTGTTCTTTTGCAAACAGATATAGATCTTTTAGAAAGTCGGGCGCTACTAAAGTGTCACTATTAAGTAATACAACGAAGTCACTATCAAATTTCTGCAAAGCATACTTAATGAGGTGGTTGTTGCCCCCAGTAAAACCCAGGTTTGCTTCGGAGCGCAAGAGCTCAATTTTTTCATCCTGCATGGACTTACTCAACGAAAATGGCTGTTTTGAACCATTATCTAAAACAATGATGTTGCACTCAAAACCTGGTGTGACTAGGTCTTTTAGAGAATCAAGACAGGCCTTGGTGTCTTTGTCAGTATTGTAATGAACTATCAGGATTGAGATGTGATCCATGGCTGTAGTATATAGCAAACATCCTCGAGATTAAACGCGCTGCGTGTCTAGCGCATAAGCTTTCGCCTCAGTCTCCACCAAAGTTGCTGCAAACCGCTTGTGTGAGCAACGTGCCAATCTGCTATCCAGTAATCCAAACCACGCTGAAAACTTCTAAGAGCTTTAAACGTCAATGCCTGCTCCTTGTTTCTAACTGAAAACCCCTGTTTTTCCCAAATTTTAAGTGCAACCACTAGCTCGTAACTAGCCTGGAGCATGGCTTGACCAACCCCATGAATACCACCATCTACACCCCTGTGTTGAAACAGTCTAGATAGCAACTCATCACCAAATGAGCTAATTACAGACTCACTAGTAATAAGAGAGTCACCTCTCGAGCTAACTTCATGTGTAGTGTACCTGGTAAGTCGCTCCACAAACTGGTCTATGGTCGTGTAGTGATGATGGATGATGGCTAACTTCTCACTAGCAGCCAAGTAGTCAACTTTGCCAGTTAGTGTAGGAACTGCGTGTATTGCATTTGACCAAGTAACGCTCCCTTTTTTAAAGAAGCGAATATTATGGTCGGGCCAGTAACCACCATACCTATACCACTGCCCGAACAAAATATTTTTCCTTGGCAAGTAGTATGCCTGAGCCGTAGCATCCCCAGATACTAACTGCTGCAACTTTTCAGCTAAACTCGATGATACTTCTTCATCAGCATCCAACACTAAAATCCAGTCGCCTGATGCTTTATTTATCGCAAAATTACGAGCTGGCTCTACATACCCTACATCCTTATGATTAAATATCTTCTTGGTATACTTCTTAGCAATCTTTGCAGTGTCATCCGTGCTGTGCATATCGACAACAACGATCTCATCAGCCCAAGCTACTGACGCGAGCGCTCGATCGAGTGTTTCAGCGGCATTTTTAGTGTTGACGACTACTGAGATTGAAGACATAGAGTTATTGTAACGAGAATATGAGATTGCGGGAAGTCGCGTATGAGTAAAGATAATGAAATAACTCAGTGGCTTGCAGAAGTGAGCAGAGATGACTTTAGAACAGTAGCTGGTTGTTGTGTATTCAACATACTAATCTTCTTTCCTGGTCTTATTATCGAACTCAGCAAAGAAATAGTGAACCTTAAAAAACGAAAGAGGTAGGTAGATTATTTTACTTTTAAGCTTACTACTTCTTTAGCAAGTCGTTTGCCGCCAAAAACTGCGAAGCAGGCGATATACGCGGAACCAACCAAGGTCATGCCCAGTAGTAGCATTTTAATGTTCTGACTCCAGAGACTTTGTCCAGCCCAACCAACAACCCCCATCACTCCAGCGGCCAGTAGCTGTCGCCAAACTTGGTCCCAAGCGTTAAATGCCACGTGTCTTTTCACATACATAATGGGTAACAGTGAAGTAAATGATATTAGAAATGCTGACAGTGCTACCCCGTTGAAACCAAGCCACCAAACCAACGCCGGCGTAACTAGCCAGGTTAGGGTTGTCCAAAAGAGCATTAACTTCAATGTAGTAGTTATTTTTCCAATGGCATTGAGAGTGTTCGTCAACGGCGTAGAAACAGCTCCCCAACCAATGCTAAGACTGAACAAAATCAAACTCAGAACAGCCGGTTGCCACTTTGCATATTGTGGAATCACAGCAATCAACGGCGCAATAAATACACTCATTCCAACTAATATCGGGAAAATTGACAAACTAATAAAAAAGAGTGACTTCTCTATCGCCTTACCTAATGCCACTTTGTTGTGTTGAAGTCTGGAAAAGGTGGGAAATGTAACAGCCATCACGTTCTGAACGGTCAGATTATAGGGATATAGTGACCAGTTCTTTGCCCAACTTATGTAGCCAAATTCCCTCAATGGCAAAAACCAGCCGAGTGCTAAAAAGAACAACTGGTCTTTAATTCGTGCCAAAAAATCATTTGCTTGAAACTGCGCACCGTACTGCAAAAGCGACCGAAGTGAAGTACGATGTATCTGAAGCCCCAATGACCACGGTTGAATGACCATCATTACTACAGCACCGACTACCGCCCGAGCAGATATCGCATAGGCATATGCGATTGCTCCCATACCTTTCCAAGCTAATACCAGCAACAGTCCATGAAACATAAGTTGCTCAAAAATTTGCGGGACTACCAACTTAGAAAAATCCAACTTTCGCTCAAGCATCACTGAAGGTATTGTTTTAAGAGTTGCTATCGGAAACGAAACAGCCAAGCTCAGTAGTATCCAGTTGCCAGCCCAACCTGTTTTCTGCTCCACCAGGCCACTAAGTATCAAAAGTACTGCGATGCCCACTATCATCCAAGACAACAGCTGCTGGATAGTAAACGCC
>CAZTEB010000016.1:0-19065 GCA_964612735.1 uncultured Pseudomonadales bacterium | reverse complement strand
ACCTGACGCATTGCTGTTGGCTACAATGGGACTCTCTTTAGGTCTTTCTGATGAATCATCGATGGACAATGGGATTTCTCAAGACGGACCTTCTGATGATATGCCACAGACGGTCTTCCTGGAGGGTAAATTCGATGACTGCGGCAATATTCCTCAGACCTTTGATGCTGAAGACGATGAACAATTGGTTTGAAGTTCATTTTGATGTTCATAACACCTCTCAGTTGCAGGATATCCGTGAATTGCTCAAGTAGCCTTAGTTCGAGCTCCATTTGTTTGACACTGTAGTACTTGCTATATTTCTCTTCGCCAAGCGAAGATGATCATTTCAAGATTCCTAACACCCACACTTGCTGCAGAGGCTGTTATTTCATGCTTTTCTCGCATCATCGAATTTCATGGCTTCTCCCAGGTTGGCTGGTTCTTGGTGCGTTATTCTCACTTGTTAAGCTATTGGAGATGATTCCAGCGGATGAATCTCAAACCGTTCGGGCACGGTTTGTGACGTATGTAATTGTCAGTTGACGTAGATAGCCTAGGACCTCACAATGTGTTCGATCCGACCTGTGCAGTCGGGTTTTATGAACTGGATCTTCATCACGACTTTAACCGTGTCATTGTTGGTCATTTAGTTCGATTAGCTGTGCTGGAACCTGGTGACAACTTGATTGACTGCCATTTGAAGTGAGTGATAGTGCTACAGTGGTTAGCCGAAGCGTTCAAGATTCTTTTGATCTTAGCGACCAAGACCAAACTTGGCTGACGACTGGTGAAAGCCTGGTTGCCGACCAAACTCCAGCTAACTCAACATGGATTGAAAATGCTGATGGCAGCTACACCATTGAGACTGTTGCACTTGATACTACGTACAGCTTTCCTGATAACCCTGACGTTAGCGTTACCTTCACTCAATTACCAGAAAATCCTGGTTCAGTAACTATTAAAGAAGTCACGCTTAATGCTAGTGAGGTTGAAGAGCTTGGAGCACTTAGTTCCACTGCCTACGAAATTACTTCAAGTATGGAAGATGGTACTTTCGAGTACACCCTAACACTTCCTAATCCAACTTCAGCAAATGACGCTCAGATTCAGTACTCAGAAGATGGTCAAAACTTTGAACAAGTAGATGGCGAGCAACGCCAAGATGGCGTGATTAGCATTTCTGGTCTCGATCACTTTACGGTGTTTGTGATTACCTCACCCCCTCCAGCAGCGAGTAACACCATAGACAACGGTGATCCAGGTTACAGCACCGACGCATCAGGTGATTGGGCAACTTGGCCCACCAATGGTATCGATGGCGATCATGACTATGTTGACAACACTACAGCAGATCGTTGGGCACGCTGGACCTTTAGCAATGCAGAACTACCCAAGAACAACGTCGACTACAAGATTTTCTTACACTGGGTAGTTAATGATAATCGCTCTACTGCAGTCGACTACAAACTGTATAACGCCGCTGGTGTACTCAAAGCCGACTTAGCTACTGTAGACCAGACTAAAGATGCCACTGGCACCGTCCAGCCTGATGGCACCAGCTCTGGATGGTTCGATGCCGGCACGCACACTGTGAAAAATGGTTGGTACGTAGAAGTTAGGACAACTGGCGCTAATGATGGTCACTACATCGCTGATGCGGTTCAGATCATGACTGCCGAGGCACCAGCTAAAGTCTTCGTCAAAGATGCCTGGACTGGCACTGCTCTCGGCACCGATCTCGGTGGCGATCAGGTCTTTGGGTACAATGCTTTTGCCACCGTCCAAGAAGGTATCGATGCCGTAGCTGATGGCGGCGAAGTTGTCGTCCGTAACGGCACCTACGTCGAAGACATTACTATCGATCATCCACTAACGCTGCGATCTAAGAATGGTGCTAATAAGGCAGCACTAGTAGGAACTGGCACAACTACAGTGACCGTCACCTCTGATGACGTCACTATCGATGACTTCACTATTACGAATAGTACAGGCAACTACGCTATTTACTCCAATAACAATAGTGGCTTGAACGTCATCAATAATGTGATTACCGATGTCCATAGCACCAGCAGCAACGTCCACAGCGTCTACATTCAATCAAGCAGCACTGGCATCAGCGACATCACCATTGATGGTAATACCTTTAGCGACATTGGTTACGCCGGTAGTGGCGCCACTGGGTACAGCGCGAGCGCCATCTTCGTAGGTGACAGCACGGGCTCGAACACCGTTTCAAACCTTACTATTACTAATAACTCGATTTCAAATATTCGCAGCACTGGTCCTAGTTATGTCCGGCCAGAAAGCAAAGGTGCTTACGGTATTTTGATCAACAACGGTGCTGCTTCCACTGGCATGACCTATGCCACTATCACAGGCAACACTATCTCTGATCTCGAAGGTCTTTGGTCACACGCCATCGGCCTCGAGGGTCCAACTCCAGATGCAGTAGTGATGTATAACACCATCAGTGATGCAGTTGACCACAAGGGTTCAACAGATGCGATCGGCGTCTTCTTTGAAGCAAATAGCTACGCAGACAGCGCCACCGTTTCCTTTAACTCATTTGCAACTTCAGTTCCAATTGGCGTAGCACTCCACCCTAGCCTAACTGGCGAAACTGTTAACGCTATCAAAAACTGGTGGGGTGATACCTCTGGCCCTGGTGGCGTTGGCCCAGGTGCTGGCAGCGCAGTTGGTCCTGATGTCGAGTACTGTCCTTGGCTAACTACCAGCGATCTCTACAGCATCACACCAACTTTTGGAGGTAGCTGTCTCTCCAATATTCAAGGTCGCACCTTTATCGACAGAGCTGATAATGGCTTGCTACTAGCAGCTGACGGAGACCACCCAACCAACATGCAAGACGACTTCACTGTTCGCCTCTACGATGCCAGCTGGAATGAACTCGGTGAACAAACCACACGCACCACCGCCAATGTCGGTCAGTACAACTTTGAAAACTTACTTGATGAAGATACCCTCTACCGTGTCTGCGGTGTCAATCGAGATGACTTTATTGAATCTGTACCTAGCCTAGGTCAAGCTGCTGTCACAGTCAGCGGAGGCGCCCTACCCTCAGCCTTCTCAGATGCAACCATTATCGCTAACGCCTCTGGCGCAGGCGATGAGTTTTCACGCTGTTGGGAAACAACCCTAGCAGACGGTGAAAGTGGTGCTTATCTCGGTGTGGGCTACGAGCTTGATGCTCCAGAGCTCCTCTCGCCAGCTGATGATGCTTTCGTCACAGGTAATCCAACCCAAACTTGGTCTGCTATCGATACAGCTGATCACTATGTCTACGAGAGCTTCTCAGACGCAGGACTAACTTCGCCGATCTACACCACTAACGTCTCAGGTACGTCTCGAACCGTAGGTGGTAATCAAACCATTACGTTCTGGTGGCGAGTCAAAGCCGTTGATGCCAATGGCAATGAATCAGCTTGGAGTGATGCTCGCAAGCTTAATGTCGACAACACTGCTCCAAGTGTGCCCGGCACACCAACTGCCACACCTAGTTCGCCCACCAACCAAACCAGTCAAATTTGGAGTTGGGGTGGAGCTACTGACTCACTATCTGGCATCTTGGGCTACTACTACCGAGTCTGGGATGGTACCAGCAACGTAGTAGCCAGCACCTTTACCACCCTAACCTCAGCACCAACCAACTTAGCTGAAGGCATCTACACCTTCTTCGTCAAAGCAGTCGATAACGTCGGCATCATGGGTGGCGAAGTCGCATCAGCTAGCTATGAAGTAGACACCACCGATCCTGTCGTCTCTGTCGATGATCCCAGCGATGGCGACTTTGTAAGTGGCACCATTACACCTACAGGCACTGTTTCAGACGATAACTTGTTACGCTATTACTTTGTGGTCAGAAACAGCAGCAACAGCGTAGTTGCTGGCCCTGGTACCGTGTATCATGATGGCCCAGTGGTCAACCCAAGCTTCAGCTGGGACACCACCACCGTTCCCGATGGCGATTACACCGTCCACTTAGCAGCTAGAGATAAGGCTGATAACAGAGGTCCTGGTTCTGAAGACTCTGTCGCTATCGTAGTCGACAACACTGATCCCATTGACCCTACTCCAGTTTCAACCAGTCACACCGTATCCACTTGGAGCAATGATGACACCATAGACGTAACCTGGTCTGGTGCTAGCGACAACTTATCAGGTGTCGACGGCTTCTATACTGAGTGGAACACTGATCCAACCACTATGACTGGTCCTGTCGTCAAAGAGTATGAAGAGAGTGATTCTTCAGAGACGAGCCCCAGCCTAGCTGACGGCACCGCTCACTACTTCCATATCGCCACTGTAGATAATGCTGGCAACTGGACAGCCACTGAGCACTTAGGCCCATTCTGGATCGACACTACAGCTCCAGATGCCACCGGCTGGACATCATCGCCTTTCTTCACTCGCCTCACTGACGGCGCTGGTGGCAGAGTAGACATGACCTTCACAGAAAACTCTGATCCTAATGTAGATTACTACGAGTACCAATATCGACGATCAAATCTCAATGGTTCAGCTCCTGGCACAGGTATACTAAATATGAACACCTATGGCTCAGGCGTATCGTGTGTAGCAGGTGTCTGTACTTGGTCACCGAACTTCAGTGATGGCGCTATCAACGTTCATCGATTCCGAGCTGTCGACTTAGCTGGTAATCAAGGCGCCTGGTCCAACTGGGACGGCTTCAACATCGCTACAGCTAGCCCAAGTGACTTCGAGTATGACGACTTTAGCAACCTAACGGGCATCTTCTCTGAAGCTTCCTACATAGCAGCTAACGGCGGCTTCGCAATTAGAGAGCAGATCGCTCCAACGTCAGGTATCACCAGTCCTACAGGGCCAGCTATCAGTAGCTCAAGTGCCCAAACCATCTCCTACACTTTCGACGATGTTGATACCGAAGTTAAGAAAGTAGAGCTGTGGTACACCTTTAATGGTGGCGTCGCTTCACTTTTGAGCACCGATGACTTTTTAACTGGATCATTCACCGAGACCCTCACTGATGGCGACGGCGAGTACTGTCTGTACACTATTGCTGAGGACGTAGCTGATGATCTTACGCTTGACGCTGGACTCGGTAATCGAGAATCAAAGTCAAGTTGTGAGTACGAGCTGGAACTAGACACTACCGATCCGACCAGTACTATTGAAGTTCCAACCAATTCTGGCGATGACAGCGTAGTCATTATCAATGACTGGGACGGCACCGTCAGCGGTACTGCTAGTGATAGCTCTGGTATCAGTCGAGTTGAGCTCTCTATCGAACGTGACGAAGACGGTTTCTTCTGGAATGGAGCCACTTGGGTAGCTGGTAGTGAAAGCACCACTCGCGTCATCGCTACTGGAACTGAGACCTGGACTTACACTGTCGCTGACATCGATGAAGATATCTACACAGTCACATCTCATGCCGTAGACACTGCTGGCAACATCGAAGATTCGTACAACATTACCATCGTCTATGACGTAACTATCCCTGAGATTGCTCTGACTATCGATCCCACTGATCCTGACGGCAATAACGACTGGTACATCACTGAGCCAACCATTACGCTGACTGCAACAGACAACAGCGATCCTATTTACGGTACTGAACAGATTGAGTACCAGTGGAATAGTGACAGTGGCACTTGGACAACCACCACTAGTACTAGCGTCTCGTTCAACCCACCTGGTGAAGGCAGCCATATTCTGTACTACCGAGCACTCGACAAAGCTGGCAACTATTCAGATACTGGCATTAAGGTAGTCCGTTGGGACAGTACACCACTGACCGAAGGTCCACGCAACTTCAACGTCAGCCCCAACCCCACCAGCGCTGATCGCAGCACTGCTACTTGGGAAGAGGCTGAAGACAATACTGGTGTCGATAAGTATGAAATCAACTGGAAGCTCGATGGCACCAGTACTTCATATACTAAGTCATTAGCTCCCGATATCTTCGAAACTGAACTCGATCAACTGACTGAAGGAACATGGAAAGTGACCTTAACTGCTTTTGATAGTGCTGGTAACAGCGAATCAGTCAGCAAAGATCTGATCGTCGATAAAACGGCTCCCGGCGCACCGACCTTGAGTCTAAACGGTACCGGAGCTGGCTCAGCCACCTTGGGCTGGACTGCTGTCACTGATGCCGTTGATTACATCATCTACTACGGCACTACTAGTGGTCAGTATCTCTACGCAGCTCGAGTCGGTAACACCACTAACTACACTGTTCAAGGCCTAGGTGCTGGCAACTACTTCTTCGTCGTCCGCGCCGTCGATAACGCCAACAACCAAAGCGCCAACTCAAATGAAGTGAACACCGGGCAAATCGGTGGAGCACCTGGAGTCTTACCTGGAGCCCCAGCTGAAGGGTTTGTACCTGCTGGAGACGTACTTGGTGATACCACTGATGAAACTCTAGACCTAACTGAAGATCAACAAAACTCAGAAGCTGATGGAGGCCTTGGCAGCGTCTTGGGTGACAGCACCGTTGGCAACTGGCTTATCTATCACTTACCCTGGATCTTGCTCTTGATCCAGATGTTGGGTCTCGTCATCATCGAGCTCATCATCTCACCAGACAGAAAAGCCTTTAAACTAGTACTCGGCGTCGCCACCACCGGTGTGATCGCAGCTCTGTTCTACTTCTTATCTCAAACTAGCGTCTATCCCGATGGCTCGATCTTAGCCTTCATCGCCCAGTGGTTCTACTGGCTGGCTGTGGGGATCCTACTCGGCGTCAAAGCAGTGTTTTTGATGATAGTTGGGTAGAAAGTGGCTGGCGAACTTCCCCTATCCGCTCCCCAACTACCCGATCACCTTAGACAACGAATTACAACTGCTTACTCAAAGCTAGTTGATAAGTTACCGATACCGCTAGCTGCTGGCCATGAAATTAGCAAAGAGATTGCACTACTAGAAAAAGAACTCACAAACAAAACAGATAGTGTTTCCCAAGCCTTCCTTCAAGAAATTAGAGCTTTTCAACAATCAGCAATTGAAAAAAATTGGCAAAGCATTTCACCAAATTTAATTGTAAGGGGTGGAGAGTATGCAACTAGTTCGAAAAATTTCTTAGCTTTTTTTGCTATTCTCGACAAACTATATCAAGAGCTTTCTCAAAATAGTATTGAAAATGTCACAGGCATGATGGATGGAGAAAATCTTGACCGAGTTGATCCAATACTTAGAGAACTATTTGGAACGTTAGCAGAGAAATTAGCACCGCGCTTCTTCTTCTTACTTGAAATACAGCATTCACTTAATCAAGTTTTTGACGCAGCTCGCACATATGCAGATACCATCAGTGCATCGAAGCCAGACTTATCGAAGAAGTTAGTTGAAAGTACAAATACAATTGAAAAAAAATATCTGAAACTTGGAAATGCGGTTATTCAGCAACTCAAAACTGCTGTTGAGCATCTACCAGCTGATATTAACCCTTAGTTATACCGCACCTCTAGATAATCCCCGTCCTGAATAGGCAGCTTGAGAGCATTGGGCGTATCTTCGCCATTGAGTATAAACCGCAGTTGTACTGCCTCTGAGCTACAGTACGTCTGCTGTGTCCCCGTCACCAAACAGTCTTTGGTCAACTCAAACGGCAGCGTACTAAAAAAATCATCCCAAGTACTACCCGCTCGCTTGACGCGCACGACACTAGGATCTGAAGCTTCTATGTACACGTCGTCAGATTGATTGTGATACATAGCTGCAGAAAAGGTGCGCTGTGTACCAAACGTAGTGATCTCGAAGTGGGCCGTCAGCTCAGTCTGTGACGAAGGTGTCGGCAAAACTTGCTTCATACCCATCCGCTCACCAATTGTCTCTACCACTTCTACTGGTTTTGTCTCGATAACACTGCAAGCTGACAAACTACCAGCCAGTGCTAGCAGCACTACACCACCAAGTAGCTTTTTCATATACAGCAGTATAACGTGATGAGGAGATTACTCCAAAAAGTCTTGAAGCCGTTTGCGACGACTGGGGTGACGAAGTTTTCGCAGAGCCTTGGCCTCGATCTGTCGAATACGCTCGCGAGTTACACCGAACTTCTGACCAACTTCCTCAAGTGTCATAGCCTTGCCACCCTGAAGGCCAAAGCGCATCTTGAGCACACGAGCTTCACGGTCAGACAAAGCGCCAAGCACTTCTCCGATGTTCTCACGCAGCATCTGCTGCGAAGTAGCATCGTAGGGTGAGATCTGGCGATCGTCAGCAATGAAGTCGCCAAGCACACTATCATCTTCACTATCACCGACGGGGTTTTCCAGAGAAGTAGTATTTTGAGATATCTTGAGGATTTCGCGGACCTTATCTGGGTCCATCTCCATAGCCTTGCCGATTTCTTCAGGTGTGGGCTCACGACCCAGATCCTGCATCAGCTTACGGGCGGTACGCATCAATTTATTGATAGTCTCGACCATGTGGACAGGAATGCGGATCGTTCGAGCTTGGTCAGCGATAGCACGAGTAATAGCTTGGCGAATCCACCAAGTGGCATAGGTGCTGAACTTAAAGCCCTTGGTCCAGTCATATTTCTCGACTGCACGAATTAAACCTTTGTTACCTTCTTGGATCAGATCCAGGAACGTCATACCACGACCGATGTACTTCTTGGCGATGGAAACAACTAATCGCAGATTGGAGTCAGTTAGTTTCTTCTTTGCTTTTAAATCACCAGCTTCAGCCTTCTGAGCTAGTCTAATTTCGTCTTCACGGTTCAAAAGAGGAATCCTACCGATTTCCTTAAGGTACATCCTGACAGGATCAGATGAGCCGTCACTATCCAAGCTGCTCAAGATCTCAAGTTCACGCTGAATCTCGCTGACATCAGCTTGATCATCATCTTCTGTGACAGACTCGAAGATATCGATGGTCTGGGCAATGACGTCATGATAAAAGTCATCGAGTAAATCTAAGTACAACTCTGGCTCGACAAACACGTCGAGTACTTCTTCCTGAGTAACGTACCCACGAGCTTTTGCTTTTTTAAATAGTTTCTTAATATCGTCTTGAAGAGCCTTAGGAACTTTGACGGGCTTACTAGCATCTTTTTTAGGTGCTGCAGTCGCCTTAGAAGCCTTCGTGCTTTCTTTCTTGGCGCCAGACTTTTTAGCAGTCTTAGGAGCTGTGCTTTTTTTTGTAGAAGTAGCCTTCTTGGCGGCTGTCTTCTTAGTAGTCGACGCAGACTTCTTACTACTTGAGCTAGTCTTGGTCGTTTTCTTTTTGGTGGAGCTTGCCATAGTGGGGTGATCTAGTCTGTGCTAGCTAGATGTGACATTATACACAAAACTAGGCTTCTTGACAGGAGGCAGAATGCCAAACTGCTTAGACTCGACCCCTGAGGATCATAGTATCGACTACCTTTTTGACAGCAATTGCATAGACAGCTATACGGTCAGAACCCTTGATCTCCTCGCGCATCTGCCAAAAATCTTCAAAAGCAGCATCCATTTTGGCTTTAAGCTTATCGATCACCTCATCACGATCCCAGTAGTATCCTTGTAGGTTCTGGGCCCACTCGAGATATGAAGTAGTAACACCACCAGCATTTGCTAGCACATCGGGCACTTGAACCACACCTGACTTAGTCAGAATCTCATCTGCCTCAGGAGTAGTGGGGCCATTGGCCATCTCGATGATGATTGATGCTTTGATGTCTTTAGCGTTGTCAGCTGTAATCACACCCTCAAGAGCCGAAGGAACTAACACATCGACATCAAGTAGCAATAGTTCTTCATTAGTGATCGTCTTGCCATGATCAGGACTACAAACGCCATCTACACAAAGACACTCTTGAATTGAGCCATGTTCGCGCTTGCACTCTAGAGTCTTGGCAGGATCGAGACCCTGCTCTACGAAAACACCACCTTTAGAGTCAGATACTGCTACCACTGTGTAGCCAAGTTTGTCTGCGTGATACGCAAACCAATAGCCCACATTGCCAAAGCCTTGGATAGCAATTGTGATATCTTTCTTACGACCAAGCTTCAGCTTGTCAGTTAGTTGCTCAAGCATGTACACACCACCCAAGCCAGTCGCCTCTTCTCGACCAGCCGAACCACCTAGTTCGAGTGGTTTGCCGGTGAAAGCTGCCAGTGGATTCTCAGGCAGCGTAAAACCGTTTTCGGCTAAAATCTGCTGATACTCATCTACGAACCATGCCATGATTTGACCATTGGTGTTGACATCTGGGGCGGGACTATCCACCCAAGGACCGATGTGTTCAGCTAATAATCGAGCGTAGGCTCGGCTGAGCTGCTGCAACTCACTTTGGCTGAGTTGGCGAGGGTCGACGATCACGCCACCCTTGCCACCACCATAGGGAATGCCAGTAGTAGCGCACTTCCAGGTCATCCAGGTAGAGAGCGCCATCACTTCTTCTTTGGTTACACCGGGGTGAAATCGCACACCACCTTTGTAAGGGCCACGAGCATTGTTATGCTGTGATCTATATGCCGGGAAAGTCTTGGTTGAGCCGTCGTCCATCTTGACCGAAAGCTCATCCTCGATCACTCGATCTGGCTTCTTGAGCTGTTCGATGGCAGCATCGAAGCGAGGTCGGTCTGCTTCAGAATAGTGGTCTCGAAGTAGCTTGGCAACTTGTTCGAGTTGTTGAATGGCTTGGACGTGAGGGTTAGACATTATGTTCTCCTTGTTCTAGTTATATCTACCTTGCTTCCAACCACCGCTCAGCATCCAAAGCCGCCATGCAACCCTGACCTGCTGCCGTGACAGCCTGCTTGTACCGCAAGTCTACTACGTCTCCAGCTGCAAACACCCCTTCTACCGACGTCATAGTGGGAAAGGCCAGCAATCCATCTTCTTTGAGTGCAGCCGCAGCAGCATCGACACCAGCCTTAGACGGACTAACTCGAGTGATCACAAAGCCGTGATCATCTAACACAACTTGATCTGCAAACAACTGCGTCATTGGCTTGTGACCTATCGCAATAAACACACCCTGAACGGCATATTCTTTTTCTTGACCATTCTCATTGACTTTAATTTTTTCTACGACACCGGATCCAGCCACTTCCAACAGAGTTGTGTTCCATAACACCTTTACTTTAGGATTATTTAACACTCGGTCTTGCATGATCTTACTGGCGCGAAACTGATCTCGACGATGGATGATCGTCACTGAGCGTGCGAACTTAGTCAACGCCAAGGTATCTTCCATAGCACTGTCGCCACCACCGACTACGACCGTATCTTTATCCTTGTAGAAAGCAGCGTCACACACTGCGCAGGTACTTAAACCCTTGCCCATGAAGTCCCACTCACCTTTGGCGCCCACCATTAAGGGGTAAGCACCCGTAGAGATGATCACGCTATCAGCTTCGTACTCGTGTGGCTGTGTCTTGATCTGGGCCATAACTGACGCTAACTCCTCGGGCTTGAGCTGTGTCAGAGTTGCCTCAGGATCTTGATTCGGCGGTAGAACAGTCCAGGCTTTAAAAGGTCGAGCAGAAAAATCAACTGCTGTTACAAAGCTATCAACTATAGTGGTTCCAAACTTCTCAGCCTGAGCCCGCATCTCCATCATCAAGGCAGGACCATTCTTACCTTCTTTGAAACCTGGATAGTTCTCGACATCAGAAGTGTTCATCAGCTGACCACCACTCTTGAGTCCGGCCACCATGATTGGCTCCAATTGAGCACGAGAGGCATAGATGCCAGCAGTGTAACCAGCGGGACCAGAGCCAATGATCAAGAGTTTAGTATGGTTTGCCATAGCTACTGCTTTGCTCCCACTGCCTTATCCAACATCTGCCTATACCCAGGCTCACCTCGAAAACCGATCAGCTTATCGATTTCCTCCATGCCATTTTCAGTTGGACCAAACACGATTGCGGTAGGAATACTCATTACGCCAAACTGTCCTGCAGTCTGAGTATTCTCATCGACGTTCACTTTGACGACCTCTGCCGTCTCAGCGTACTCACCGGCCAACTTGTCCACGATCGGAGCAGCGATTTGACACGGACCACACCAGTCAGCATAAAAATCTACAAAGACTGCTTTACCAGCGTCTTGTGCCTTCTTGAGATTGGCTTGAAAGTCAGCATCCGTCCAGTGGGCGGCGCCGCTAGCTTGAGTTTGTTGTGAGGTATCTGTCATACAGTTCTCCTTGTACGTTAATACTTAAATACTTCTTTTAAAATTTCGGTTAATTCTTGAGGCCTATGCTCTTTGGAGCATCGCACAGCCTCACCACTAAGCAACTTGCGAGCTACAGTACCCAGTGAGTTACGAGCGGCCACTACTTGGCGCACGATGTCCACGCAGCCTCGCTCGTCTTCATACATCTTAATGATGCCATCGAGCTGACCTCTAATTCGCTTAAGCTGGACTACTGTAGGATCTGACATGTCGTGTAGTAAATATACTCCTAGGGGGTATTACTGTCAACCATATTTCTTAGTCTGGAACGACGAACTCATACACCCAGCATACCACGCCTACGATGCTTGTGAGCGTAGCGCAACCACCTCGCGTAGTAGCTGCTGTTGCTGAAGCTCCTCTGCTTCGGTGAGTGAGTCTTTTTGATCAAGGGAATGCAGCTTAGACGTGATCTCTACAACCTTCTCCTTAGCTATCAATTGCTGCAAGCGCTTGATAGAAGCTCGCCATTCTGCGTTGGCATCCTGAGGTGCTTCTGTTTCAGTGAAGTCTTGTTCTGCCATGATATCGAACACCAACTGCTGCTGATCATCTGCCAGTTGCTTGACTGTAGCAGCAACTCCAGCGGTAGGATGTGCCGCCACTCGCTGCTTTAGTTGCTCGAACAGTGACCCGAATCCGTCATTTACATATGTCAGCTCAGTAGCCTGCTCGACGCGCTTACTCAACTCTGTAGAAGAACTGGTGAGTAGTAGTGTCAGAACATGCCTTTCTAATTTCTCTCGAGGGCTCTGGGTAGCTGGTTTTGGCTTACTAGCCTGCTGTGCTTTAGCTGATTTGGCACCAATTTTCCGCTGCGAGCCAATCCGAGCGATGTCTTCACGCACTACTGCCTCTCGCACCTTCAACGCTTCTGCCAACTTAGTGACATAGTAGTCACGCTCCACAGCATGGGTGATACCAGCGATCAACGGCCCGACTTCTTTGAGAATATTTCTGCGTCCTTCGGGGCTGGCGGGGTCGTGTTCAGCCAAGGCTGTAGTGATGAAGAAGTCATAGACCGAGACAGTCTTAGCAGCTGCCTTGCGCCACTGATCAGGTTTAGAAGAAGCTAGTTCATCGGGATCTTTACCACTGGGCAACATTAAAACTCGCAGATCGACACCCATTGGTCGTGCCACCTCGACAGCCCGCTTAGTCGCTTCGACGCCCGCTGAATCAGTATCAAGCGCCAGCACCACAGTCTGGGTGACGCGATTAAGAAGCTTGAGCTGCTCCTGGGTCAAGGCAGAACCTTTGAGAGCCACGATGTTATTGACGTGCGCCTGAGCTGACGAGATGACGTCGAGCTCACCTTCAACAACCAACACTCGATCTTTCTTGCGAATCTCCTGCAGCAGTTCGCTATAGCCATACAGCATCTTTGACTTGTGATAGAGTGCAGTCTCTGGAGAGTTAATGTATTTGGCTTCTTTAACGTCAGGATCTAACACTCTACCTGAAAAACCAACTACTTGTCCTCGATGATTTTTAAGTGGAAAGATAATTCGACCGCGAAACCGGTCGTAGTAGCGTCCACCTCGCCCCTTCACGACTAAGCCAGCTTTATCTAATAACTCAGGTGAGTATTTCTTCTTTTTGCTTAAGTACTTAAGCAGTCCATCCCAGCCAGGGAGTGCGTAGCCCATCTGAAAAATCTTGATTGACTCTGATGACACCCCTCTGTGTTTGAGATACGTGCGAGCATCTGCACCAGCATCGTGTTTGGTGAGCAGATAGTGATAATACTCTTTGGCCAGATCAAGCACGGCCAATAATTGATCGCGCTCATCATCTTGTTTGCTGCGAGCTACTTTAGTCAGAGTGATGCCCGCCTGATCAGCCAAGTACTCCAAGGCCTCTACAAATGTCATGCCTTCATACTTCTCAAGAAAGGTGATGACGTCACCGCTTTCACCACAGCCAAAACACTTAAAGCGCTGCAGGGATTCACTGACGAAAAATGAGGCTGTTTTCTCTGAGTGAAAAGGACAGGCTGCTTTATAGTTTATGCCAGAGCGCTTAAGCGTAATGCGCTCACCAATCACTTGGATGATATCGGTAGCGTCTTTAACTTGCTGGACTTGTGACATGTCACTCTAGTATACGGCAAATACCCCTACCCAACCATTACCCAAACATGTACCCTAGAGACTAGTAACAACTTGACTAAGCAAAGATATATGGCAGATACAAAGTCGAAAACAGCACAAAGCACCTATCACAACACACCGTTTGGCGAGTACTTCAAGCACTTAGACGAAATCGATAAAGGCAAGCGCTACTCCAAAGAGTATGGCTCGATCATGATTTTGCACTTACTCGAAGAGCTTGGCGAGATGGCTCGGGCATATTTGGCAGAGCACGGTCGCAAGCGAACGAACAAAGCAGCTCAGGCAGACGAGACGGTTGAGCAAGAACTGGGTGATTTATTGCTGACAATCTTGCGTCTAGCTCGGGTCAAGAACATTAACTTGCACGAACGACTGATGTATTCTCTGAATAAGATTAAGAAACGTAAAAGTAAGCCAAAGGAGTAAATATGGGATGGGAAAACGGTTTTCGATTTTTAGCTGAGGTGGCAGCAAATTCCGATGAATGGGATGCGCTGCTAACTGAAGCAGAGCAACAAGTAAACAACGACATCGACTGGAAAGAGGCTACCGCTGAAGCTGGAAAACCAGAGCTGGAAAGAATAAGCGGCACAAGAATTGATCAAGTTATCGCGCAGTCTGCCTTAGCACTCACAAGTTCACCTAGTTACGAAGAAGCTGAAAAGCTGCTGGGACTTGAAGGTGAGTAATTTCTAGGTAAACCTCGTTTCATGCGCCAACAACCACTTTTTGTTCTCTAGTCCACTGCTATATCCACCTAAACTACCGTCGTGCGCTATTACGCGGTGACATGGGATGATGATTGGCAATCGATTTCTGCCATTGGCCGTGCCGACAGCTCGCATCGCCCTAGGTCTGCCTATCTGCTCGGCTACGTCTTTATACGAAGCTGTCATTCCATACGGAATCTTCATTAGGCCTTGCCATACGTGTCGCTGGAACTCGGTTCCCTCTAGTGACAGAGGTATCTCAAACTCTCGTCGCTGACCTCCAAAGTATTCGTTCAGCTGTGCAACAACTAAGTCTATGATGGGGTGGCCAGTTTGCTCACCAGATAGTTGAGAGGCATCATCAGTATACTCAAGAGCAAGCAAAGCCTGATCGTTAGCTGTTATTCTGAGTACGCCCATCGGCGAGTGGTATAAGTGAGTAAGTACTGACATAGAACTGAGAAATACTATAGACTAGTACTGTGAAAATAGCGACCATAACCCAAAACTTACGCCCCCATCTTCTTCATCATGGCATCACTAAGGCAGGTGTCTTTGGCTCATATGCTCATGATCTTCAGAAAGATGAAAGCGATCTAGATCTCTTGATAGAAGCTCCAGAAGATATGGGATTGCTGGGATTTATCAGCCTACAACGAAAGCTTAGCAAGGCCCTCAACGTCAGCGTCGATCTTCACACCTATGACAGCCTCCATCCACTTGCTAAAGAGCAGATCATCAAAGAAGAAATCCCCATCGAGTTAAATACTGATCATAACCAGCAAACTACTACCACCAACCATGCTTGATACCCACTGCATCTTTTCAGCTGACATCGTAGAAAGCCTCGAACGGATCGAGAAGTATCTGAGCGACATCACGTTTGAGCAATTTTCACAGAATGAAGAACTTCAAGACGCGGTAATGCGCCGAGTTCAGATCATCGGTGATGCAGCAAAAAAAATTCCCAAGCACATCAAGAAGCAGCATCATGCTATACCATGGAGTTTGATTACCGCTACTCGAAATGAAATTGTCCATGATTATGCTGACATCGATACTAGGCTATTGTGGACCACGGCTACCGTAGAACTTCCACCCCTGTTAGCAGAGTTCAGAGTTGTGCATACCAAGCTTGAATCAAGTCTCCACCAACACTAATAAACCCTCATCTACCAGGTGGGTTATAATATGCTGCGGATCCAAACAGGAGGTGTCGCATAGTGGTCAATTGCACACGCTTGGAAAGCGTGAGCCTTCGGGCTCCGTGGGTTCGAATCCCACCACCTCCGCTCAATAGAAAAACCATCGAGCGGTGGTTTTTCTGTTGAATGGAAAGGTTGTGTGATTACTAATCCTGACGGCAAGTTTGAGTAAAACGAAAACCTGCCTAATGCACGCGAAGCGTGCCACCACCTCCGCGTCCATAAGAAGATTCATCACCTTTCTCGAAGTTGTTTAATCGAGATATAATTCAGATTATGGAAGATCACATCCACGTACCAGATAATTTTCCAGCTGACGCTACAGTTAAGTTGCCGACAAACTCTGATCTACCCGAATCTGAAAAACACTTCTTGTTATTTATACCTTGGGAAGACAAGTACCTCCAATTCGTTCCTGCTGATTTTAGACAATTTTTTTCAGAGGTTTTTCCGCTCCTCTCTGCTCGAACTACTGATGTGCATACAGCAGTCTGTTTGCAGTACCTAGATGAATTCGTGAAAAAATCTGAATCCACAGGACAAACTGTTAACAGAAAAGTACTAGCGCTTTCACTCATCTTGCATGACAGTGGATGGAGTCAAATGAGTCAAAAAGAAATTGCAGCTAGTCTCGGTGCAACTGGTTTGGCATTAAACGACACAGCAATGGGACCAAAAGAAAAACATGCTGTCTTAGGAGAAAAAATTGCTCAACAGATTTTAGAACAGAAAAAAGAAGAGCTTGATTTAAGTGGTCAGGAAATCATCATAATCTGTCAGGCCATCCGTTATCATGATATGCCTGAACAAGTTGCTGGTATGGGAAACCAGATTCCAATAGAGATGCAACTGCATGTTGATCTTGACCATATTTGGTCGTTTACCCATCTGAATTTCTGGCAAGACACTTTGCGAAAAGGAATAGAGCCTAAATTATATTTAGAAAACTTAAGAAATGACTTAGAAAACTACTTTGTGACAAATATAGGGAAAAGTAAGGCTAAAGAACTACTTTCATTTAGAGAAAAAGAGGTCTTGAAATAAATTATAACGAACGAGACTTTTTCACCATTTAGTCGACCTGATACGCTAATATCAAAATTACCTAACATTTTTGGGTGTATAATTTTGCTTACGTGATAATTGAAACAAGAGACCAAAAAATACAAGACTTGCTGCGCTCAAGTTATTTGTTAATTCCCCGCTTCCAAAGACCTTACTCGTGGACTAGTGAAAACGTAGAAGAGTTTTGGAACGATGTATTTGGTGAAGAAGTCGGCGATTACTTTATCGGTACCTTCGTAGTCTACAAGGACGGCGATCACCTTGCCGTTGTTGACGGTCAGCAAAGGATCTCAACATGTATTGTCTTACTTAGTTGCATACGAGATCAATTAAAAATTAATGGCAGCGAAGACTTATCCGAAGGTCTTCATGAGTTAATCGAAAAAAAAGACATTAACAATAAAAAGAGATTCACTTTAGAAACCGAGAGCTCGTATCCCTATTTTCAGCACGTCATCATGAGCAATGACCCAAATGAGTTGGGCAAAATAGAGGTAGGATCCGAAGAAAAATTAATAGCACAGACAAGAGACGTTTTCAAAGAGAAACTTACGCTACTAGTAAGCGGAATAAAAGAAAATCCTACGCTACATAAAAATAAAGTTTCGAAAATAATTGAAGAAGAGCTTTTGCGAGTGAGAGATAAGGTATTGAACTTAAGATTCATAAAAATTGAACTAGAAACAGAAGATGACGCCTATATAATTTTTGAAACGCTCAACACCAGAGGAAAAGATCTGAGTGTCACAGATTTAGTCAAAAACTTTATTACTAGAAAGCTGACTGCTAAAAATACTAGCAATGACCCTGCAAAAATAAAATGGAATACGTTGTTAGAGACGATTGATGGGTCAGGTAAAAATATTAATACCAACACTTTCTTACATCACTACTGGTTATCAAAGCACGACTACGTAACCCTCAAAAAACTCTTTAAGGCGATCAAGGCAACTTTTTTTAAAAAAACAGATGTCTCAGACTTTCTAGATGAGCTTGTCACTGATGGTGTGACGTACAGAACTATTTTTGATCTCTCATTTAGAAAATGGCGAATTGAAGAGATGCCATTGGAAGAAGCGCTCGAAGCCTTGACTATTTTCAATGTAAAACAACAAGTGCCCATGGTTCTATCCGTATTAAGATCATTTTTTGCTAATAATTATAGTCTCAAGAACACTATCGAAATTCTAGAGGCTATTGAAAAATTCCACTTTATCTTCACTGCCGTAACTTCTCAGCGCTCATCAGGCGGTATTTCAGCGATGTATGCCTCAAGTGCCAGAAACTTTGAGTCAGCAAAGTCAGAAAATCAAAGACGAAAAGTGTGCTTAGAGCTAAAACAGAAACTAAAAGAAAAGATACCCAGCTATCAAGAATTTGAGGCAAATTTTAATGAGATACTCTTTACCAAAAATGTGACTAAGCAAAAGGATTTAGTGCGCTACATACTATACAAATACAACCGGCACTTATCAGAATCATATTCTGAAGAAAAGGGGTTGTTAACCATTGAGCATTTGAGTAGTCAAAGCTCAAAGATCTCAAATAATGGCCAGATGGGAAATCTGATTCTAGTTAATAAGCAAACAAATGAATTACTTGGAAGCAAAGCTTTTGCTAAAAAAAGAGAAATACTAGTCCGCAACCAAGTGTTACTCGACAGCAGAATAACAAATGCCGATACCTGGGGAGAGAAACAAATAAGTGACAGAACAAAAAAGATCAGTAATACCTCATATAATAGTATTTGGAAGATCTAAACCAGCCACGATACATCAATAGCCACATGCATTAGTTGTTAACTCGACA
>CAZTEB010000015.1:0-19249 GCA_964612735.1 uncultured Pseudomonadales bacterium | reverse complement strand
AGTCGCCAGCTTCCTCACGCTTACTGGTTTTGAAATCTATGATGTGGACAGCATCATCATCAGCTAGATACTCGAGCCAATCAACTTTTCCACACAAAATAATATTGTCATCCTCAGACAACCAAAAGTGAGGTAGTTCTTGATTGATTTTGACTGCTAAGTTTTCTAGCGGACCTGGATGCTGCATAACTCTGCGCAGCATCTCCTCTCCCTGCACCTTGTATTCCTGCTCTGCCTCTTGGGTACTAAAGCCGCCTTTTTTACCTCTAACTTTCTTCCAAGCGACATCAAAGCGCTCTATCAATGACTTTTGAAAACGTTTCTCAGTAGGAACGATGGATAATGACTCAAGCACCTCATGCACAGCCTGACCTAAAGACAAAGCTGGAGAGACCACCTGAACCTTGTGATTAGTAACGGGATCTTTATAGACGTTCTTGAGATAGTACGACCTAGGACAAACTAAAAAATCACTCAATGAACTATGGGAAATCCAAGTAGCACTATAGGGATCAAGCGGCATGGTGATCATTCTATCACCACAGACCCCTTGCTCAACAAGCCGTGAAACGCAATAACGCTATTTTTTGTCCATGCACATCTTGCAGGTCTTCATATGAATCAAGAATTCATAGACCGCAGAGACACCGACAGCAATATAGACGAGTTGCTCAACCATTGGCATGGTACCAAGCACTGAGTCAACTAAGTTGAGATCAAAGGCACCAACCAGCCCCCAGTTAACTCCACCAACTACCAGCAACGTAAACGTCGCCATGTGCAGCGTTTTATTCATCATACTACCTACCTCCTTGGGAAACACACCTATGTACTAAAAAAATCCCTGTCTCCATACTAAGAAAGTATCAAAAAAAGCGTCAATGAGTACTCGAAACGCACGAGCAGATCAAAACCACTTAAAAAAGCACACTATGCAGTGGCGCTATTTTTTGATAAAGGCAAAATCCCACATAGAGCGAATTGCCAAGTCATACCCTTGATTACAAATCCTCATGATCATAGCGTATGTCCTAAAAACTGACGTCGGCTGATCAAACTCTATTAGCAGCACCTTGGGCGCGATCTTAGATGCAAACATATCTTCCAAGACTTCATACTCAGCACCACTGATATCGAGTTTAAGCAAGTCGATTTTAGAGTGACCCAGCTCCTTCATCACTGTCTTCAGCCGCTTACACTTCGCCTTAAACGCCACCCCCTTAGTACCCTGAAGATCGACAATCGAGTGAGACGTCCAGCCTTCATTCAGCGGCGGAGCAAAACTCATAGTCGCATCTTTGTTCCAAATGCCTACAGCGTGAAACTTGAGTTTCTTATTACTGTCATACTGCTTCACAAACTCCTTACTCGCTGGAGTAGGGTCAAACATATGCACTGTGGCACCAGCACGCTCGGTCAACCGCAGGTCGAAGCTGATATCTTGGCCTACGCCCACACAGTAGTACACCCAATTTTTCTTAAGAAGATTGTACGGCACATACCAGCCACCATACTGCGAACCCCATTGCTCAAGCTGATATGCGTCATCAGCAAACACACCTCGGCGTTGCAGCCAAAAGGTTAATGCAAAGTAGTTAAACCACCAAAAAAAATGCCATTTAATGCGAAGCCATAGTCCTGACATATATCCTATCTAGTTGATCACATCACAGATACAGTGCGTATCCCCAACAATGCTAACCCAGACTCAATGATCCGGGAAGTGGCACTCGTCAGCGCCAATCGCAGTTGCTTGAGGTCTTGGTCTGTTTCTGACACCACGGGACAGTGAGCGTAAAAAGTATTAAAGGCCTGTGCCAGCTCAAACAAATAGGTACAGACATGATGGGGTGCTAGATCTTGAGCAGCCAGTGTGACAGCCTCGGGATAGCGATATAAAAGTCGTAGCAGCGCTCGCTCACTCGGTGAAAGCTCGAGTTTAGGAGAAAGGTCTGTAGTCGCTGTGGCGCCAGCTTTCTCTAAAATACTTTTACACCGCACTACCGTGTACTGGAGATACGGACCAGAATTACCAGTAAATGAAAGTGATTCGTCAAAGCTAAACGCAATGTCGGCGCCAATAGCCTGCTTTAGAAACGCATATTTAATGGCAGCTTGTCCGATAGCATCAGCCAGCTGCATTTGCTCAGCCTCTGACATCTTGGGTTGAGATTCCCGCAGATGCTCCTCAATTCTTTGAGCAGCTTCATCGAGCAACCACTCGGCTGTGATCACTTGACCAGTTCGACTCGACATCTTACCCTCCGGCAAGCGCACCATGCCGTGACCAATGTGGGTGGTCTTGGTAGCTAGATCAGGATTAACCTCACTGATAGCAGCCAGTAGTACCTTGAAGTATTCATTGATCTCATTGCCCGTGATGATGAACGATCGATCATACGGAAAATCTTGGAACTTCAGTCCGGGCAAGCCTAGCTCCTTAGCTTCATAGGTAGGCAGCCCAAAGCTGTTAAGAAACACTCGGGTATGAAGACCATGCTTTTCACCTTTGTACACGATGGCTCCATCGCTTTCTTCAAACACACCCTTCTTCAGGTACTCACGAACAATTTTAGTGCCATACTCACCCGTCTCACTCTCGGGATAGTAGTAATCAAACTGCATTCCCACCCGCTGATAGATACTGTCAAAATATGCCAAGCTCCACGCTCGACCAGTTTGATAGAGCTGCTTTATCTCTGAGTAATCAAAAGTGTCGGTAGTGATCAAAGCATCATAATTAATCTGAGGCTGCCAGTTTTTTGATTCTACTAAATTCTCTTGACCCGATTTATAGGTTAAGTAATTAATTTCCTTGATCTCTGCTTGAGCTTGCTCATCATCTTTATAGGCAGTAGCACCCAAAGCATAAGCTTGACCTAAAAAAGCTACTCGTTCTGAAAGTGGCTGCTCTTCAAGCTGCTCTAAAGTAAGATTCTCTTCTTGTAATTTTTTCTTCATCCCCCAGACGCTCTTGGCTACGTGCATCCCCACATCACCAAAGTAGTCTGCTCGCTTTACCTCAGCCCCCAGTGCTTCAAACATTTTGCAGACAGATTCACCAACTGTATTGCTGTACAAGTGACCAATGTGGAGCTGCTTAAACGGGTTAGGATCGGTAAACTCAACAACGATCTTTTGACCATCCAGAGATGGTGCTAGTAACTCTTTTTGAGTGATAACGGACTGCATGCTATCTAGCAAGAAGTTGTCACTCAAGGTGAAGTTGATAAAACCCGGACCAGCTACTTCGATCTTGGCAATATCTGAACCAGCTGACTGTTGAAGTACTTCTACCAACGCTGAAGCCAACTCCCTAGGATTGGAAAAGGTGAAATCTGGTGTATTCTTCGAAGCACCAAACACCTGCATGGCGACATTGGTAGCGTAATCACCATGAGATGGATCAGCTGGATGCTCCAGGTGAATGTCGGCTGGCGCTGGTATCTTTAGCTCAACCAATGAATTTGCAACCAATTGTTGAATATCTTGCGAAATCGCCATAGCCTTATTCTCCCATATTCTCTGGTTTTCCCAAGGGGTGTTCTCGACCTACTCCACCCTCAACGTCCCAAAGTGCTGGACCGTGATCTCATCACACCGTCCAACGCCGACGTGGGTATAGTTGGGAGATAAAATATTAGCACGGTGCTCGGGACTTGCCATTAGCTCCGCCATGGCCGCTTCATCACCCACAAAACTCTCAATCAAGTTCTCGCCCGCAAACACATACTCGAAGCCCTTTTCTTCGAAGAAGTGCCAGGCTTCCCTGCCTTCAGGATCCCGATGACCAAAGTACTCACGATTAACCATATCGCAAGCCTTGGCAGTAGCTGACTTGCGCAGCGCTTCGTGTTCGACTAGCTGAGGTAAACCTTGCTCAACTCGTTGAGCATTGACCAGCGCCACCATGTCTTGATAAGAAGAAGTTTTGATGCCGTGCTGCTGGGAAATCTCAGGAGATTGAGGTGGCTGTTGATTGGCTTTAAATAAGGCTAGCAAAGTCATTAGCCAGCCTGCACTTACCAAGACCAACACTATAGTTAAGCCGGGTACTAACGAAGAAAGCCAAGATGACATGATGCAGTATACCCCAGTTGACACTTTCGGGTTTTTTATTGTTTGATAGTGGTATGTACCAAACAATAGACGAAACTATCGCGGTGGCCGGAGTCTACAATCAGTCATCATTTGTCCCCAAAAAATTTCGCTGGCATCAGCAAACTCTGAAAATTGACCAGATCACCCTGATCTCCGACACCAAGGATGGCGGCGTCCGCAAGCGCCTCTACAGCGTAATGTCAGGCGGCAACGTCTATCGCCTAGAGTTTAACCGTGACACCGAGCAATGGTTACTCAATCAGCTGTGGTTTGATGGGTAGGGTTCTTAAAACAAACGAGGCATTGAAACTTAGCGCAAATGACACTTTAGAAGGTCTCTTTAAGGCCTGAAAAAGTTCGTCATTGCCTGCCTGCCGGTAGGCAGGGAGCGTGTAGTCAATTAGGGAAACAAAAAAATATTAGCCACATGCTCACCCGACCAACTATCCTCCACGTCGACATCAACTCTTACTTCGCCACCCTACTCCAGCAGGAAAACCCCAAGCTCCGTGGCAAGCCCATCGGTGTGGTCAAAGATGTCGGCCGCACCTGCTTGATTGCCGCCTCCAAGGAAGCCAAAACGTACGGCGTCAAAACTGGCAGTCGTCTCAAAGAAGCTAAGCTGCACTGTCCTCAAATCTTACCAATCCCAGCCAGCTTTGAGCGCTACTTGGATGCTACCTACCGTCTCAAGCAGATCTTTCGCTCGATCAGTCCCGACGTCTATATCTACTCACTGGATGAAGCCTTCATAGATATTAGTGATTGCCTAACTCATCTCTACAGCTCACCAGATCAAGCAGCTTACCAAGTTCGGGCAGCCATCAAGCGCGACCTAGGTGAGTGGGTCACCTGCAGCGTCGGCATTAGTCACAACCGCCTGCTGGCAAAACTAGCTTCAGAAGTTAGCGAGCCAGACTCTATCACTACTATTGATCACTCCACTAAAGATGCTTTTTTGGCTAGCACTCCGTTTAGTGATGTCTGTGGCATTGGCTATCGGCTCGAAAAAAAACTACAAAGGCTTGGAGTTAGCACTCCCTATCAAATTCGCTTTTTCTCCCAAGAAGAACTGCTGCCACTTTTTGGACCATTTTGGTCAGCCGAGTTACACAACATTGCGTATGGTGAAGAGTCACACGTCTTAAAATTGATTGACCGTGAGCTGCCCCATATGAAAAGTGTTGGTCGCTCCATCACCGGCTACAAGCTCTACACCGACCAGCACGATATTAAGCGCATCTTGCTCAACCTAATGGAAGAAACTACCTATAAAGTCAGAAAAATGAAGTTAGCCGGTCGTTACGTCTGGATCAAGCTCTATGGTCACGAGCAACACTGGCAAGCTCATCGCACCCTGTCCCACTACGTCCGCCACACCAGCGAGTTGTTCGACATTCTCTACAATCAATTATACCTGCGCGATAAGCCTGATTTTCCGGTTATTAAGTTTGCGGTTAGGCTCGGACTACTTAAACCACTCATCGAAACACCTCAGCCACTGTTTCAATCCTGGCACCAACGCGAAGCGGCGTACCAAGCCATGGATGCTATTAGCGATAGGTACGGACTCTTTACCTTGCGCTCGGGAGCGCTGCTGAATCAACCAGTGATCAAACCAGAAGTCACGGGATTCTTAGGAGATCGAACGTATTATGGGTTGTAACTACTTCCCCAACTTCTCTTTAATCTGCTGGATAAACGGCCCACGACCCGAGCCTTCTTTATACTGCTGATATCGCTGCTCATTTTTCTGATAGTAGTCTTGATGATAGTCTTCAGCTGGATAGAACGAGCTGGCTGACTCAATCGCCGTCACGATCTCACCATCGTGCGTGTCTGATTCACCAAGAGTTTGCTTAGACTCCTCAGCCAACTGCCGTTGTTCTTCATCATGCACATAGATGGCAGTGGTGTATTGATGACCACGATCAGCAAACTGACCACCGGGGTCGGTGGGGTCAATCTGCAACCAGAATAGATCAAGTAATTCTGAGTACGAAACCTGATTGGGGTCATAGAACACTTGGACGGCCTCGCGATGACCTGTGCTACCACCAACTACGTCGTTATACGAAGGGTTCTCGACCTGACCACCCATAAATCCAGAGATGACCTCTTCTACTCCGGGAGTCTCTTGAAACGGTGCCTCTATGCACCAAAAACAACCCCCGGCAAACGTAGCCACAGCAAGATCATCGCGTGCTTGAAGCTGCTCAAACGTAGTAGTTACTTCTTCAGATGTTGACATAGGCTGATATCTCCATAGCCAGAAACCAAGAATGACCAAAGCCACTATTCCTACAACGAGCAATATATTTCTCATCGTTATAGTAGCTACTTCTTAGCTAAAAACCAACCAGTAGCAGCTGGAGTTACTGCCACCAATGCAAGCGTCATCCAGAAGAATGGCGTGGTGTAATAAGTAGAGATGATTTCAGAACCACCTTGATTGTAGGTGGGAATGATTATCAGCATATCGAGTACAAAGCCGACTACCACCGTCACAATACCTAACTCCAAACCACTTTGGAACGATGGCTTAAGCTTCTTGGGCTTGAAGTACAGCATAGTCACGATCTTCATAATAATCACTGCCATCAACATACCCACATACCACAAGCTATTTGGGACATCAGTACTAGCTAGATCAACACCCAACACCATAGCAGTAACTATACCTGTTATAAATGACGCTACATACGCAAGAACTGCAAATCCAATAGCTCGTTTCGTAAAGATATTCATGTTGCCCTCCGATGCATTTCGTTCTACATTACTGATTACTGAACCAACGCGCCCTCCACTATGTGATCAGCAGGAGCGGGGTCACCGTCGTTTGGTTCAAGCGTAAGAACATAGAAATCATGATCCGAAAAGTCCGTACTTGAAGTATACGTATCAACATATCTATCATCAATTTTTTCTACGACTCCAGTACTAATGAAGTGAAATGGGTCCCTACGCACTAGCCAACCTTCATAGAAATCATCGGACTGAGGATCAGGTAGATCGGCAAAGGTAGCTCGCATCATAAACGTATCATTAAAACCCAATGCAGCTTCGCCACTTGCTTGACCATTTGTTGTAATACCCCTAATGGTTTCGCCGCTAGTGACGTCAAGCAGCTGACCACGATGAGTGTACTCAAACAAATCACTTTGAGATTCACTAGAATCGAGCTCGGCAGTATCCTTAGCCATACGTTCTTCCATCATCATGGTAGACACAGATGGATCGGGCAACGTCTCATTACTGCTTGTCTTTGATTGCTGGTAAGAAGTAAAACCACCCGACTGCACCAACCAACCCACAGCAGTCAACACAACTATGCCTGCGCCCACTAGTAGAATTTTTTGATTCATACCCACTACCTCGATACCTCGATCGTCTCTGAGTTCTCGGCGTTTGAGGCGGCAACAGTGATGATATTATTCGAGTCAACAGCAATCGTGTAACCAGTGTTGGTCGCATCACCATCAGAAGGATCAGCTGGCATTGTCTTTAAGAAAGGAGCCAGCGGCGTAGAAAGATCATCACAGGTGCCACAGCTACCCAACTCGGTAGCAGCTTGGCCGCTGGTCAAACCAGATGGCAGCGAACCATCATTATCAACGATGTACTGGTGAACAGCAGTGAGAATACTATTGACGTCATTCCATCTCCTAGAGTTGCGCGCGTCAGCAAATCGAGTCAAGGGATCGAGTGCTACAAAGACGACTGTAGCTAACACCGCGATGATAGCAGTCACAACTAATAACTCAATGAGTGTAAAACCTGCTTGAGCTTTTTTCGTAGTAGAAGATAACATACTGTGCCTCTCTAGTATTTCAACCTACACTCCAGATTAGCAAACTTTACGTGATGTCACAAGCTAATATTCTAGTCACAAAGTGCTTCAATCAGGAACAAAACCTATATAGGCAGCAATGAATAACGAGCAGCCACACCAGCAACTACTCCCAAGGCTAGTAGCCCACAACCAAATGCCAATAAAACTACCCATCGGAGTGACACCTCAGATTGCTGCTGCTCACTAGTAACTTCACTAGATTGAGAGGGCAACAATGGCATGTTTAAAGAATGGCGATCAGCCCCTTTACTGTCCTCCTTGAGTGCAATACCAATCATGGGGTCTTGGTGACGAGTTCGAGCAATTTCCTCAGGCTCAACCGCGAAGACAGTTGCACCCAATGTCACCAGGCTGTCACTAATAGCTGTGTATACGGACACCACTGGAGCAAAAATAATGATTGGTTGCTGAGAGCTGTCCTGTTGAGCTGAGGCTTGCTCAAAAGCAAAGTCCCACTGGTGACTAGAAAGTATCTCGGGGATTTCTTGAGCAACTATTTCTGCCACTGAAGTGCGCTGTTTAGTCGTTGTTATCTCAGTCGGAATGCTAGTGCGAACTACATACACAATGTCATCACCCAGCACCACTCGACACTTCTTAAGCGAGTAGCCCTTAGTCAACTGTGACAGCGCCTGAGCGCTGGTCTCGGGTGTCCAAGGTAGTTGCTTCTCCTTCTTTTTAGCGTGCCCCGAGCTCCCCGCTATCTCTGCGATGCTCGCTGACGTTCGAGTGAAGTGGAGAACGGTTGTAGAAGATAAAAACATACTGATGTAAACCTTTTTATGTTTGAAGCCACTGGGTGATAGTCACTGTATTGGTACGTTCTGCCACCACTCGTATGCTCTTTATAGCTCCCTCGAACTCCCCACTTACCGTCACATCCCAATCAGATCCAGCCTGTGCATTCACTGTAACAGAACATGAGCCCTCTGGTAAAGTCAGCGCAGCAGGCAAACTGGCGTCTTCATTAATTCTTAAGAGCGCTTCTTCGACACAAGCTTCCACCAGATCCAAGCTTTCCTCGCTTTTCTTAGCAGAGAGTGAGTTCTGGACGTTATTAATAGATAACAGCGAAACCGACATTCCCACAATGAGCACCACTGCTGTGATCACGAGCACACTAGCTAAAGCAGCAAAACCTTGCTCAGAAGTTCTGTAGTTCTTCATGGCGACCTCACTTCCGCAGCACCACGAAATGTTTGAGACTCTTGGTACTCCACACGGTCAGCGATAGATTCCACAGTAAGTAAAAACTGCACTCCCTGAGAACCATCGCTCGAAAGGTCAGAAAAAGTAAGCTCGGTCACCGTCACCTGACCACTCGTAAGTGGCTGATCATTGCTCATGCCGGTACAGTCGCTACTACCGCCACCCCAAGCCACTCGCACCTGACCTGAGCTAAGGTAGAAGCGAGTGGGGTTATAGTCCCCATCAGCCGAAGCGAGACAGAGCTCACTGCCAGATACGGCGTTGATATCAGAAGCATTGCGAACCTCATGTAGTATCCTACGGCTAGCTAATCGAGCATCATGAGTTACCGTTCGCTGAGTAGTACTTTTAACTCGAGCGTACAGCACGTCCCACCCAAACAGCACAATGCCGCTCATCACAATAGCTACTAAGCCTACATATAAAAGCAACTCTATTAGAGTAAAGCCAGCTTGAGTCTGTGACGTGGTATGCATTATCCATCATCCCATGCAAAGTCATACCATACGTCATTATCTCCCGAACCATTCGTGCCATGTTCGATTAACGCTCTGTCTCCAGAGCTGTAAAATTGATCACTAGCTCCATTCCACACCACACTCCAAAGGTCTTGACTTGACTCAGCCATTAGAAACAAAATGTCATCAGAGTTCGGTTGAGGAATGGCGCGCACTGTCTCCAGATCTGACCCAATGTCACTCATAGCCGCCTCTCCACCCCAAGTATTACTACTGGGATCGTACGTTCTAAACTTTGGGTCATCCTGACTAGGATTTCCAGAATACACCAAGACAGCTAGTGAACCAGACTCCTGCTCGTATGCCAAACCGAAATTAGTACCATTTCCTCCCTCACTAGTAGTCTCCAGTTCTTGATAGCCAGTCCATGAGGGTCCTGCGCCCGTCTCCATACAGGAGATGTCATTACTACTATCACGAGCACATGCCAAAAACTCATCTGCTCCTGGCCGAGCAATGATGCTATAGTTTCGACCAGCAGCACCAATATTTTGATTTTCTGTAGGCGACCCCCAAGAACCAAAGCCACCAGAGGCAGTGAACGCCCGAGCGTTGGGCGTAGTATCGTTATTAGAGTCGTTGTACATCATCATACCCAGGTTAGTACTTCCCAAACTCCATGCAAACGAAAGACTCTCTCGCTGAGCGCCAGAAGTATTAGTGCCGTGCTCGGTCAGACCACCCCAACTTGAGCCATTCCAGTACCCTGTATTAGTATCTTGACCGCTGTCTTGGACCGCAACGAATGCCTCGTTGGTATCCACTCTGTTGCGAACCACAATCCAATCAGGGTTGCCACCTACATTCCCGGCTACCTGCTGGGAAGACCAACTGCTTCCATTCCACGTCCGATACTGAACCACGTTGCTGTTATTTTCATACACAAGTAAAAAAGTCCCATTAGCCAGATAATCACCATCAAAACTTCTGGCTTCAGCCCGTGCACCACCAGTCCAACTAGCTAGTTGCTGTACATTACCCCAGCTACTGCCATCCCACACCTGTGCAAAAAGGTATTGATCATCACCAGGTCCATTTTGAAAGTGCTTTGTCACAAGAATTTTTTCAGGACTATCGGGAGAGGAGTAAAGCTCAACACGCTGCGTGTCCCTGTTATTAGGTACATTAAAATCAGGTACTGTCTGCTCTGAACCCCAAGTACCGTCTGAACTCAACAGTTTATATCTAATCACATCATCATCACCAGATAGATCAGCGTAGACTAGCATGCCGCCACCACCGCCAATGCTTTTTTCATAGTACGTGAGGTATGTCACCACCGCAGCTGTATTTGACCTCGTCGGTGAAAAATCCCAACTCACGCTTGACTCAACTCTATAGGTATCCGGGTCTATGGTGCCACCACTCGCGACCAAGTTACCACTACCATCTCGCTGCGCCTGCGACATCGTCACGACCCGCGTGAATTCTCCCAAGCTATCACTACTTCCACTCCAAGCCCAAGTTCCACCACTGGAGTCCAGGCCACAACCAGAGCTACAATCAGTAGCTAACAACACATCAGACCATCCCTGCTTCTTCAAAGACCGCGCTGCCTCGATGCCCTCCTGAGCATAGAGCGCTGCCTGAGTCTCCTCTTCACTCAAACGATTAACACTAAAGCTTCCTACCAAAGTAGATACGGCGGTGACAGCAATTATCGCGAACAGACCAAGTGCCACAATCACCTCGATGATGCCAAACCCCGAGCTAGCAGTAGACACGCTACTGAACATCAAGTCCTCCTGCCGTATTCAAGGTGATGGCAACACTACCCAAATCACTACTAACGGTGATGCTAGCAGCACTCGAAGGCTCACCGCGCTGATTGAAGCTGATATCGTTCAAACCAGACACCGCAATGCTACCTGGCAGAGCAAACTCTTCAGATTGTACCGGCGACCCGCAGCTACTGGCGTAAAGTCTAATCACGCCACTGGTTACACACACCCCCCAAGTTTCATCAGCTCGGCCATCCATCGCATACCCCTGTGCCTTCTGCAACGAACCAATGACTTCGTCTACGACAGCATCGTGATTTGTCTGCAGTACAAATCGAGATAAAAATGGCGTGGTAGCGGCAGCCAAAATGGCTATTAAGGCTACCACTAACAACAACTCAATCAGCGTAAATCCTCGCTTGCCACAAATCTGCTGACAACTATCTAGAAGCACAGCACCACATCCTCCAAAAACTATCTACGAATTGAGCCTGTTAGTTGGTAAATAGGCGAAATAATGGCTAAGGCTACCAACCCCACCGTAATACCGATTACTAACAATAGTAGTGGCTCTAGCACCGTTGTTAAATTTCTAGAAACGGCATCAAGCTCTTCTTCGTAAAAATCTCCAAGATATAACAACGCTTCATCGAGCTTGCCAGTCTTTTCACCCACTTCAATCATCTTTACAACGAGCAGTGGAAACTCGACAAAGCGCTCGTGCTTCAATGTATCTCCCAAAGCTTTACCTTGCTCAAGCTTTGCGCTTAAGAACTGCAGTCGTCGCTGATAACTGACGTGGCGGGTCTGTTTTGCTAGCACGTTTATAGCTTCTGCCAACGGCACACCGCTTGCTAACAATACACCAAGGTTCCTACTCAAGCTAGAAAGCTGGATATCTTGCACAATGGGACCAATCACTGGCATTCGCAGAAGCAAGGCATCCCAATGAGGCCGGAACCATCGGTGCGCAATAGCCGTTCGAAACACGATGTATCCAGCAATGATGCTCGAGATTATTGCTACTCCATGGTCCTTCATAGCAGTGGCTATAAAGAGGAGTATTTTAGTAGACAACGGCAGCTCTATATCCAGAGCTGAAAAGAAGTCGACCAGCTTTGGCAGAACAAAAAAAGATAAAAAGCCACCCATCACAGCAGCAGAAACTAAGATTAGAGTGGGATACAGTGATGCAGTCTGGACTTTTTTGCGAAAGGAGTACTCTTTAGCCAGCTGCTCAGCCATGAAGGTTAAGTTTTCTTCAAGAGAGCCTGATTCTTCTGATATCTCTACCATGCTGATGTATACGCTATCAAACACCCCATCGTGTTTCTCAAGCGCAGCGGCCAACGACGAACCATTCTCTACGTCAGCTAAAACAGCAGCCAGTATCCGCTTAAATGTACCCGACTTTGTCCGCTCTTGGAGAATCTCAAGAGCTTCATTGAGTGGCACACCAGCTTTCATCATGGTTGCCAAATGCTTGGTAAAGGTCAAGCGCTCTATCAAAGATACTCTGCCAAAGATTTGAACGGCTCCCAGTCGCTTGAACCGCTCTAGCCAAGCTGAGTTACCACTGGGCTCTTTGCTAGCTTTTGAGACAGGTTTGAGTTGAGATTTGGCAGGCGACATACAAGTTACTCCGCAGTAAGGCGTTCAACTTCTTCAAGAGTAGTGATGCCACGCTGTACTTTTTTGAGACCATCTTGGGTCATAGTCGTCATACCTTTTGAAACAGCGAGCACTTGCAACTCCTCCGCGGTTTTTTGCTCTGCAATTGCAGACTGAAGTTCGTCATCAACTTCAAGCACCTCAAATACGCCCACTCTACCCACGAAGCCAGTATTTCTACACACCCCACATCCCTTGCCTTTGTAGAGAGTAATCTGATCATTTTTGCCAAACGCTGATCTCATCCGCTCGGGAATATCAGCTACCTTTTGATTGTATGAAACCTTACACTCCTGACAAATCTTTCGCAGCAGTCGCTGGGCAATTACCACATTCACTGTACTAGCCACCAGAAACGACTCAACCTCAAGATCATATAATCGAGGAAAAGCAGTGGCCGCATCATTTGTATGAAGTGAAGACAAAACCAAGTGGCCAGTCATAGCAGCATTAACTGAGATGCCAGCGGTCTCGACATCACGAACCTCTCCAACCAATATGATGTCAGGATCCTGGCGGACTATCGAACGAAGACCTTTTGCAAACGTGAGTTCCGTCTTTGGGTTGACCTGCATTTGATTGATCCGCTCAATGTCAAACTCGACTGGATCTTCTATAGTCATGATGTTGACATCCTTGGTGTTAAGCAGCTTGAGGATCGAGTACAACGTCGTAGTCTTACCACTTCCCGTGGGGCCTGTAGCCAAGATCATCCCGTGCGGTTTTTGGTAGGCCTGCTGTATCTTAATCAAGTCTTCACTTTCAAGACCTAAATCTTGGAGTGAGAAGCGACGAGCCTTTTTGCTCAACAAACGCATCACCACTTTTTCACCATCTACGATCGGCACAATCGAGACGCGAACATCGACATCTTCACTACCAGCGTCAAACACAAGTTTGCCATCTTGAGCTGCCTGGTGCTCATCAGTTCGCAAACTAGACTGTACTTTTATCCTGGTGATAATTCGCTGGTGAAGCTCCTTGGGCACGTCAAGTACATCCTTGAGTGCTCCATCCACACGAAAACGCACTACAGATTTTTCATCAAGTGGCTCGATATGCACATCAGATGCACGCTGATCATAGGCATAGCCAAGTATGGTATCAACAATCTTGATAATAGGTGGCTCGACACCAGAAGCCTGTTTGGCTCGAGCCACATTTTCAGCAATAATCTCTTCAAACGCAGCGCCTATCTCCAACTTATAGTGCGCCAACATTCGCTCTACACTAGTACTCGGTGCGTAGTGCACGATTATAGCTGAGCCAGTTTTCTTAGCTAACGAATCGATCACTTCTTGCTGAGAAGGATCTGCCATAGCCAGGTGAACACCTTGCTCATCCCTGGTAAAAGCAATCACCTGCTTGGCTGTCGCCATAGATTGGGGAATAAGCTCTAATACTTGGTGGTCAATGGTTTCGTACGCCAGGTCTACGTACGGAACACCTATTAGGTCCCCGAGTATACGACCAATACTTTGCTCGCCAATTACGTCTTTCTGAAGCAGTAGCTGATCAAGAGGCGTCTTCTCAGACAGACTTTGCTCTAAAGCATCACTTAAAATCTTGAGTTCAATGACGTCTAGTTCTTTGAGAACAGAAAACAGTTTTTGGTTGTCATATGCAGCCATATTTTCATGGTAGCACAGACTTCTTGAGAGCTGCTAGACAAATTTATGCTAACAGCGAGGAAACTTTTTCAGCTATTTCAGTCAGACTACTATTTGACTTCACCAAGAAATCACTGGCACCGAGTTGTTTGGCTTTTTCGATGTCCTCTTGCTGACTTAAGTTGGAGGTAATCACTATCTTTGCCTTCACTCCTTTTTCCTTGAGTTTTTCAAGCACCTGCCAACCATCAACCACTGGCATCAAAATGTCAAGCAGTATCAAGTCAAACGCTTCACTCTCTAAAACATTCAAAGCTTCCTGACCGTTAAAAACTGCTCGGGCGGTAAAACCAGACTTTTGCAGTTTAAGCTCTACAGCCTTAGCCATGGCTTTTTCGTCTTCGATGATTAGCACACGCTTGCTACCGGACGATGGCTTTGAAGCACCTTGCTTCTCGGTAGGCTGTGTAGCTGATGCCTGCTTTGATTCTTGAACTACCTCATCGCTCTTCTTGGCAGCTAAATCACTTTGTTTAGCAGACTGAGCATCAGGGCTTTGAGTACCTTCAGCTGGATCGTCATCAAGTGATAGTTCGCGCGGACCAGATTTGGGAGGTGATGACGCTACCATAAAAAACCTTACTATTTGTTACTTCCACTCGATCGATGTTCGCCAACCATCGAAAGTGCTGCAATCAACTCAGCCAAAGCATAGCCGATGAATGCATACACCATCAAGGCGAAAATTGCCGAGAACTCGATCACTACTCCACTAGTCAACTGAGGAGAAGGAAACATTCCTAAAAATGGCGTAAGTAGCGGCTCGGTAGTCTCCATCACCCAGCGCACAAACGGCGCACTCTGTGATGCGCTCAGCAGTCGTAGTGCAATTCGCAGCAGCAACAAACCTTCAACTACGTTGGTAACTGCACTAATAAGTACTGTTAAAATCTTAGGAGTAATAGTCATATACTAATAGTATACTGATTTCACTACGTATGCTCAAGATTCTCCCACCCTTCGTGCACAACCATACTAGAAAAACTCAAGTGCTCTACCTAGCACTTTTCCTCATACTTGGACTTGTTACGCTAAAAACTCCCCCGCTCATACACGCACAACTTAACGCAGGACTGGTGTCAGGCATTTGGTACTCACAACCAACCTTCTTTGCGGGTGAGGAAATCAGAATCTATGCTGCCATTCAAAATCAGTCTGACCAAGACATCACAGGAGAAGCAGTCTTTTACATCAATGACAAACTAATCGGTACCAGTGCAGTCAGCATTAGTAGCGGTCGACTTGGCGAGGCCTGGGTGGATCATGCCTTTGAAAAAGGATCGCAGACTATCGAAGTAAAGCTCATCAACACCGAGTCTTCACAGCCTGGACAACCCCAGCAAACCTCAGATCTCTCTAGAACTACTATGGCTGTGACACTAGAAGTAGATAGCGACGTCGATGGTGACGATATAGGTGACTCTCAAGATGATGACATCACTGCTTCTCCCACAACCACATCAGATGTAGATAAAACGACATCTTCGTCATCGAGTCAAAATGAAACAACTTCTGAAAAAAATGAAGATGGTCAATCTGGTAGTGCATTCCAGCCATTCACAGAAGCGCTCAGTCCTCTTTCACAGCAACTAGGTGGTGGCAAAACCTTAGGCTCTATTCAAGAGGCAGCTGAACCCATCACCAACGATCTACTTAACACTCTCGACAATCAACGGTCTGCCATAGATGCTGACCTTTCTCAGAGAGGCACCGTCGGAGATGTACTTAGACCAGTGGTAGGCGTACTGTTTATAGTACTTCATTGGGTAGTCCGTCACTGGATTGAGGTGGGGATTGGAACACTCTTTCTACTAGCCATTCGCAAGTTGCTACGGCGAAAACTAGTCGGAAGTTCACCACTCATCAGGATATGATACGATGATCTCGGCGTGGCAAAAGCTCCTACATCAACATCAACCAAGATACTCCTAGTCATTGGAGGTGTCATCGTACTTTTGGCTGCCGGAGTCGTTACGTTCAGATCTACATTACTTGCTGCGTTCTTTAGACCGACGAGCAGCAGCATCCCCAGTGGCGTCTCGATGGAAACTGCGATCACTACCGCAGAAGTGGAAAATGCCAACGAAACTACTACAAATTCCATTCCCACTGCTTCACGAATTCAAACTGTAGCCACCGAACTCAATATTCCGTGGGATATTGCTTTTTTACCTGATGAAAGCCTACTCTTGACGGAGCGACCCGGTACGCTAGTGAGACTGTATCCAGATACACAAGCTCGCATCGGCATTCAGGGCGTGGCACATGTCGGCGAAGGCGGACTTCAAGGACTAGCACTCGATCCCGACTTCTCTACCAACAACCATCTGTATCTATACCTTACAACTGAACAAAATGGAGAACTAAGCAATAGAGTTGAACGCTATACACTTGATCTAGAAAACAATCTACTCAGTAATAAAACAGTTGTCATTGAGAATATTCCGGGCGCTCGCTATCACGACGGCGGCAGACTTGAGTTTGGTCCTGATGATCTGCTGTACATCACTACAGGAGATGCTGGCTTCGTCGAAGCAGCTCAAGATACTTCTTCGGTAGCAGGAAAAGTACTCAGAATCGCTCGAGACGGCAGCAATCCAAGTGACAACCCCTTCTCTAATCCAGTCTATACCTATGGCCACCGCAACCCACAAGGCTTGGCATGGGACAGCTCGGAACGACTTTGGTCATCAGAACACGGCCCCTCCGGTGCCCAAACCGGCAATGACGAAATCAATGTACTCGAAGCTGGTCAAAACTACGGCTGGCCGGTCATCAAAGGCACCCAAAGTGCTCAAGACATGGTAAGTCCCGTCATAGAATCAGGAACGCAAGAAACTTGGGCGCCGGGCGACGTAGAAATCATTGCTGATCAGCTCTTCTTCACAGGCCTGCGAGGAGAAGCTTTGTATCAAGCCACTATTGATGACAACACACTCACGGACATGAAAGCACATTTTAGAGGAGAATTTGGACGACTGCGATTCGTGAGAGTTGGACCAGATGGTTGGCTATACATGGGCACAAGTAACACAGATGGCCGAGGCCAAAGCGAAGCTCGAGATGACAGAGTTATCAAAATCCACCCCAGCGTATTCGGACTCTAGTTCTCCTAGTACTATCCCTCAATATGCCTTTATCTACCCCAAAGCAATCACGACCAGCACCCGAGCAGAGATTGGTGCTACTCACCACGCTTGTAGTGCTGGGAGTAGCAACGCTAATTGGAGCTATCATACTACTTGGGGGTGGTAGAGTACTGCCGTTTTTACTCGGCAGCACCAGCTCACTGCCCTCGCCAGTTCTCTCCACACTAATGACGCCTCAGGGAACTCCCTCGGCACAAAACCAGCCGGGAGCTTCACCCCAACCTTATTCTCAGATAACTATTCCCCATCTTAGGGCTAGAACATACCAGAGCCAGCTCGAAGAACGAACCCCAGCATATCAACGATCAAAGTATGAAGCGTACACCACTTGGTATGACTCAGATGGTCTGCGAATCAACGCTCTATTAACCATCCCAACTACACCAGCCCCACAAAGTGGCTATCCAGCTGTAGTCTTCATCCACGGCTACATCCCTCCCACCCAATATCAAACACTCGGCAACTATGAATCATATGTCGACTACTTGGCCCAAGAAGGCATAGTGGTTTTGAAGATCGACCTGCGTGGCCACGGTGACTCAGAGGGAACAGCCAGTGGTGCATACTACTCGGGAGACTACATCATCGACGCTCTCAATGCCTATGCCGCACTTGAAAATGAAGAGATTATAGATCCTCAACAAATTGGGCTGTGGGGACACTCGATGGCAGGCAACGTAGTACTACGATCCTTAGCCGCTCGACCAAGCATCCCTAAAGCAGTTATTTGGGCGGGAGCTGTGTATACCTATCAAGACTTTGCCGAACTTGGAATTAGCGATAACAGTTATCGACCACCGTCGATACTCTCCGAACGCCGAAGAGACAGAGATGAGTTATTTGAGACGCATGGTCGATTTGACAGCAGTTCGGAGTTTTGGCAGCAAGTACCAGCAACTAATTACCTCGATGACATTCAGGGAGAAGTGCAAATCCACCACGCTGTTAATGATGTGGTCGTAAATATAGAGTACTCTCGAGGTCTTGAGCAACTGCTGACCGAAGCAGGCATAGCAAATCAGCTATTTGAGTATCAAACGGGTGGACACAACATCACAGGTAACTCCTTCAGCCAAGGCATGGCAAGGACAGCTGAGTTTTTTATTGATCAATAGATAGTTTAAGCACTATTTTCCCCTTGCGCAGAGTGTCGGCAATTATTACGATGAATGTCCACTCTAAATTAAAGAAAAAATGACCAAGGCCTTTCTTGCTTTGTTTACCAGCTTAACTGTACTTGTGCAGGGCACCGGTCCTGAAGCTGTACAAAGTGATGTGAGTGTGCAACCTTCGATACAAACTGCTGAAGCATCCGAGCAAGCCTTTGCTTCATTTGAGCAACAGCTAGAAGAAAAAA
>CAZTEB010000014.1:3835-19365 GCA_964612735.1 uncultured Pseudomonadales bacterium | reverse complement strand
CCTACTAACTTCTCTCGACCAACTCAACTACTCTGGACACTGCCTAAGCTTGGTGACGGTCAAACGTGGCATGAGTTGATCCTCAGTAAAAGCCTGAGAAAACAAGCGGGTCAACTTGGCGAACTACTTGAAGCTACTGCTATTACCTGGCAAGCACTGCCCCTCACGCAAGAGCGTTTCCTAGAATGGCAACAGTTCTACGAACAGCGCATGCTAGCTCAAGACCATCGCGTCATCGCCCAACCGGAGTGGTTCAGCACTGTCGGCACCAAGAAACAACAGCTCTGGCTGCTTGAATTCAAGCAAGGGGCTGACGCAGTTGGCGGTGCTGTCGTAAGTCGAGATGATGTCGACACGATTACCCAACACTTCAAAGCGAGTGATCGAATCGATATTTCAAATCACAGCAACACTTCACTAGGCAGCTTGATGGAGCTGTGCTTTTTGCAGTTTGCTCATGATCAACAACCAAGGCTTGTTAGCTCAGGTAGATCAAGAAATGCCTTTGGTTTCCACAACACCCTGGGCTACCTAACCTCAAAACTCAGAATGGGCTATCGCCCAGAGCCAGCTCCAGGATTTGAGCACGACCACACGTTTGAGCGTCACTCGGATACTACCCCCACAGCCTGGCTAGTGCTAAACGAACAAAAAACTATTGTGCTCCTACTTTCCCCGAGCCCAGACTACTTTGATGGAGAACTTTTGACCTATGCACAGCGAGCAGAGATACCAGTGCTTTCTTGGAATACCGTGTATACTAGACCTATATGAACATGTTTAAACCCACCAAAGCTACCACCATCCAGGAATACCTAGATGCTGTTCCAGATGATCGTAAAGAGCTTATCGAACACCTACACGACTTCATCAAAAAATCAGTGCCGAACCTCAGACCTCACTTCGCCAATAACATGCTTGGCTACGGCAGCTTTGATTATCTAGATTATAAAAAGCGTCAGATTAAGTGGCCAATCATCGCGCTAGCCAACCAAAAGAACTATGTCAGTGTCTACGTCTGTGCTTTGGATGATGGTGAGTACATCGCTGAAAAGCATGCTGATAAACTAGGAAAAGTAAGTGTGGGGAAAAGCTGTATCAGATTTAAAAAGCTCGAAGACATCAACTTGCCTGAACTCAAAAAAGTCTTACAGCTCGCCGCTGACAATCCAGGACTGGAGAGCGCTGCGATGAAAAAAAAGTAAAAACCTACCCCAACAACCGCTCGATCTCCATTAGTCGATTGTACTTACTGACTCGCTCGCCGCGCGTGGGACCGACTTTAATGTACTCTGCCCCCACTGCTACTGCTAAATCCACCATGAACGTATCGTTAGTTTCACCGCCACCTCGGTGTGAAGGGATCATCATCAGGTTGTGACGTTGGGCTAGCTGGCAGGTCTCAATAGTCTCAGTCAAGGTACCGGCTTGATTTAGTTTAAGTAAGATAGCCGAGATGGCTCTACTATCAAGAGCCTGCTGAAGACGATCTGCAGCAGTGACGGTCAAGTCATCACCAACAACCGTGACACCTTGCTGATCAGCTATCTGCTTCAGAGCGGACCAAGCCTCCCAATCATCTTCATGCAACATATCTTCAATTGTGATAATCGGGTACTGACTCAGCCAAGGAGTGTAGTACTCAATCAGCTGCTCTGCACTGTACTGCTGGCCTTCCAATTTCAATCTATAGCTTCCATCAGAAAAAAACTCATTAGCTGCAGCGTCAATGGAGATCGCTACGTCATCACCAGGCTGATACCCAGCCACAGAGATCGCTTCTACTAGATAGTCTAGCGGTGCTTGATTGGTGTGAATACCTTCAGGGGCAAAGGCTCCTTCGTTGCCAACATTAGTAGATAACCCAGTTGCACTGAGCACAGATCGCAACTGATGATACGTCTCAATTGTCTTACGGACACGCTCGACAACTGATCCCGTTCCTAAGCCAGTTAGACAGTACTCCTGCAGATCAGTCGAGTTGCTTGCATGCTTACCACCCTCGATAGCCACCATCATTGGACCAGGCAAAGTACTCGGCTCAGCCAACTCATACTCGCTGACTAACCATTCATAGAGTTCTTGATTGGCTGCGGCGGATCCAGCTCGAGCTGCTGCAAGCGAAACGGCCAAGATAGCATTGCCACCAAGGCTTGATTTGTCACGGGTGCCATCGAGATCAAGCAACTGAGCATCCAGCTGCCGCTGAGTAAGCTTCTTGCCTTCGATCACAGGAGCAATCACGTGCTGAACATGCTGAACAGCGCGCAGCATGCCCTTGCCGCCATAACGCCGAGCATCTTCATCAAATAACGTAACGGCTTCGTGTGAGCCAGCCGAAGCTCCATAGGGTACTGAGGCTCTGCCAACTACACCATTAGAAAGCTCAACAGCTACTTCAAGAGTTGGATACCCGCTTGAAGCAAGAATCTCGTGCGCAGTGATGTTTTTAATTTGTAGTGCTGACATCTTGTCCTAGCACCATAGTATCTCGTTCTGAGATCACACACAAGATCAATGTAGTACGAAGCTGTTTGTACTAGTTGCTAAGCAATGTGCTTAGACTGTCTCGATCAAATCAGGAAGATCTTTGCGCACTTTCTTCATAGCGCTATAGCTATCTTCATCCGAGCGTAGCCCAATCGCCAGCAAAGCTCTGGAAGTGTAGCCCTGCTTATCCAGACCAAGTAGTGTATCTACAGCTCCAGCGTCGAATCCCTCCATAGGTGAGGCATCGATACCGTTAATAGCTGCTGCAGCCATCGCAAATCCCAGTGGAATGTAGACTTGCCTAGCTGCCCACTGGGCATTCTCCTGATCACTTTTGCTAGCTATTGAACCCTTCATAGTCTGGACATAGTCGGCAATGTCTTCGTCAGTGACGCCCCTAACTTCTTTAATGCGATCAGCAAAGATATCCACATCTTTCTCGGTCATTTCAGTTCGTGAAGCTAATACGAACACTACGTCAGCAGTGGTGATTTGAGGCTGCCCATACCCTGCTTCAGCAAGTTGAGCTCGAGCTTTTTCATCATTTACTTGTACTATCTTGTACGGCTGAAGCCCAAAGGCTGATGGTGACAAATTCAGTGCCTGTCGCACCAAATCAACTTGCTCATCACTGAGCACCTGCTCTGGACGGTACTGCTTAACCGCCGCTCGCCACTCGAGCTGCTTAAGGGTAGTCGAAACATCTGACATAGTATCCTTTCTGGATGTTGTGGGTAACCATTATTTTATATACTAAGTATAAAAAATATACTAGTGTTAGTGTATACTACATCCATCACAATGCAAACAGTCATTCACGGCCGCAACGTCAACCACTGCGACTGTCCAACTATCGAAGCGAGTAAGTGGATCGGGGACTTTTGGAACCTGGCGATCTTCCGAGAACTGAGCGGTGGACCACAGCGATTTAATCAGCTAGTGACCCAACTGCCGGATATAAATAAAGCTACCTTAAGTAAAAAGCTCAAAGAGTTATGCGAAGCTGGTTTTATCACTCGTGTAGTCTCAGAAGAGTCTCCGCCGACTGTCAGCTACACCTTTACCACCAAAGGAAAACAGCTCTGCCCAGTCTTGAATGCTATCGAGACTTTCGGCAAAGCTGTTTCGTAATTTCGTTTTGTGGGCTCTGACCCAGCTGGTTTCTGATTACTCAATAACCAGTGTTCCAACCATGCCTTGAGCTCGGTGGTTGCCCACACTACAGTAGAACTCATAGCTTTCGCCACTCGCATCCTCAGGGATGGTAATTTCCACCATTTCAGACTCACCTGTTGAGATTTGCGAAGTAGCTACATCGAGCTCATCGATCACGAAGTCATGAAAGCCATCTTCTATCTCAAGCTTGACGGTGATAGTTTCACCAGCCTTGGCTGTAATGGTATTTGGTGCATACGAAAAGTTCGTGGCACTAAGCGTGAAGTCAGCTTCCTCATCGCTCTTCATCATAGCTTCACCATCTTTTTCCATTTTCTCCATGCCATCGTGCTCCATCATGGCGTCATCTTCCATCATGGCATCGCCTTCTTTTTCCATCATAGCGTCAGTACTTTCACTGGTAGCCTGCTGGGAAGCGAACGGGTTGCAGGCTGCAAAAACGACTGCGGCAAGCATCATCACGAGTAGTGAAGCAACAGATTTCTTCATATATGTCCTTTTCTTTATACTAGAGTTAGGATAGCGCAGTGCGGCATAATTGTAAATGAAAACTGGGTAGTTCTTGATATAATGTGTCCTGGTTGCCCATAACCACAGCAGGAGGTATCGCATAGTGGCCAATTGCACAAGATTGCTAATCTTGACCGATTTATCGGTTCGTGGGTTCGAATCCCACTACCTCCGCCACGCAGAAAAAGTACCAAAGTTGGAATAATGACCATCACCCCCGCCTCACAAGCTATCCACAACGTCCGAGACGACGGCACCGACATCAGGTACTACATCTTCAAAGAGCATGAAGTGCACTACGGCGAACTGCCTCCTGGTGTTACCCAACCTTGGCACCACCATACAACTATCAGTGAAAATCTGTACATAGTCTCGGGAAAAGTAGTGCTTCACTATCTAGAAAATGATCAAAAGAAAGAACGAGTCCTCCAACCGGGTGACGTCATAGAAATAGCAGACTCCGTTCACACGCTCTCTAATCCATTTGGCGAAGTCTGCAAGATAGTTGCCTTTAGATTTGTGCCCAGTGGCAAAGATACTCGAGAGATTATTAAGTCAGACAAAGTGTTACACCTTGAACTCGAGCGCTAATCCCAAACCTGCTTCCCAAGCATAGTTTTTTCTGTCACTATGGCAGTGATGCTAACTAGATCAAAATTACTCGATGCAGGTACCAAGCTAACACAGCTACTCTCCAAAAACTGGCCTGTGCTACTGCTACTACTTGGCTACCTCGTAGCAGCAAACCTAGTGACCCTACACCGCTTCTGGCAGTACGAAGTGTTTTACTATAATCACGGCATCTTTGATCGAGCACTGTGGCTAGTCGCCCATGGCCAACAACCACTGATTGATCACACCTCACAGACGCCACTACACCAGCTTGGCGACCACTTTAACCCAACTCTTTATTTACTCATACCTCTTTACTGGATCACCTCAGCATACGAACCACTAATCGTCATTCAGAACATATCTGTCGTTGCTGCAGGAGCAGTCCTCTATATACTTTCCAAAAAACTACTATCTGACATCGCAGGAGCAGAGCTGCTAAGACTCGGACTGCTGCTCTCCTTCTTACTATTCTTAGGTGTTCAAAATGTTTTGATCAGTGGCTTTCATCCAGAGTCGTTAGCCATGCTACTATTGGCATTGCTATTTTTCACAATTGAACATAAAAAATGGTGGTGGTACACCAGTGTGCTAGTGCTTTTTATAGGCACTAAAGAATTGTTCGTAGGGTTTGGGATCGGGGTAGGAACACTGTTGTGGCTACGAAAGCATCGATGGCAAGGAATATCTACCATCGTTTTTTGCGTACTCTACACCGTGATAACGCTTAGATACATAGTCCCCTGGTTTAGTGGAACAACCTACTTATACCAACCAACGCAGCTCTCTCTTATGTCTTCAGTAACTCAATTAGTTACTCCAAGCATAAAAATAAAAACAGTCTTTCTGACATTGGCTAGCTTTGAGTTTCTACCACTACTATATCCTCCATCTTGGCCTATTTTGATTCAAGACTTCTTCATTAGATTTGTACTCGACGATAGACAGATCTGGGATTTGGGCGCTCACTACAGCGCGGTGATTAGTGTCGCGCTGTATTACAGCAGTATTAAGGCCGTTGCTTGGCTACAGCGCTTTAGCTGGTACCAACGATTAGCCTGGCTCCACGTCGGCTTCATCTTTACCACGGCCCTGATGATGCATTGGCGACTCCGAGGGCCATTGGGGCTAGCGTATAACAGGGCTTTTTATCAAAACACAGTTACTATGAAGTTTCTTGATACGCTCATCGACCAAATACCAAACGGAAAAACCGTGATGACGCACAATAATCTTATCCCTCATCTCACACACACCAACCAAGTACTACTTTTGCGAGACGACTACTTTACGCTGATGCCTGAAGTAATCGCACTCGACATCCGCGCAGACCAAAACCCCAATAACTACTGGATGGCATCACCAGAAGCTATCTACACCCAACTATTACGAGATCCCAACTACACCAAGCACGGCATGAGTGATCAACAAGTTATGTTTCTACGAGAAGAAGAACCAGACTTACGGTGGTACCAACAAAAGCATAACGAGTACTGAATAAAAAGCCCTACACGCCACTGAGAGCAGACGATACACCGATCGGAAGCGCCCGCACAATTAGTCGTTGTGAGTCCAGAAACCCCGAGCAGGTATACATCGTCAACACTTCGTAAGTAGTTGGCAAAATAGCTTCAATCTGATCTGGATCAACCTGCTCAAGTGTCGTGACGCGGTACTCATACTGCTTACCATCTTCTGTCTGTAGCGCAATAACGTCACCCTCGCGAATGTCTTTAACGTCGCCCAAGACCCCCTGAGTATTGTGACCGTACACAATGATATTGCCCCCCTCACCAGGTGATGCAGAACTAGCCAGGTGCACTGCCTGAGTATCAGAAAGATACCACTGGCCATTACTAAGCTGTTTTGACTCCACAGGTATGTTGACACCAACCTGAGCAATGCTTAGACCAACTGGCTTGGGCTGCGGGGTTGAAACTTCTGGCTCTTGCTCACCATCGCTCGTTAGTGAAGTATGCGAAGAAAACTCACTAGTAGGTATGAAGTATGCTTGTGCTCTGTACTGGGTATAGTAGAGATTACCAACGACTACGCTTATAAATACCGCTAACTCAAGCAAGCTAACTCTTCGCAATCCCCATCTCATGATCGAGAGACACCCATCCAAAGCAGGTAAAACCAAGCTCCAACACCAATAAGAACTCCAAACACTAGTAGTAGCACATCGCCACCACCGGTGAATGCCAGTTGTGTGACCTCTTGACTGGCACTAGGAGTAGCATCAGAGTAATCACAGTCGGTTGGCACCGAAACATGGACAGACTGATCAGGAAAATCGATGACGTTAGCCTCAAGCGTACCATCACCTTGTTTGCTGAAATGAGTATGCGCACGACCATCTTTATTTGTCTGATGCTGGCGAGTATCACCGTTGTACTCAAACTCAACTTTCACATCTTTAATTGGTTGGTTGTTATCGTAAGCATCAAGAGTGGCTTCAAACGAATCACGCTCACAGCGAATGTCGTATCCCAACCTGGTTCGTTTGCCGGGCTGCGGTGAAGCTGTGGGAGAAGATGAAGGACTTGGACTGGGCAGTGGAGTTGGCTCAAGACATGGAATGATGGTCTCTCCAGGGCCATAGCAGGGCTCGCACTCTGCTTCCATTTGTAGTAATTCTGCTGTGCAAGGCGGTGGGCCTTGTTGGGCCAAAGCTGGTGATGGCAAGAGTACTAATACTGCGAGCACTAAGAGCTGTGCTAAAAATGAAAGACTTTTGAAGATAAATTTTCTTAGCGGTGAATATGGGATGCTTTTGCTCACAATTTTTGTGTAGTATTTGATATAAATAGATAGACTATTTATATAGTAATAGTTTTTAATTATAAGATACTATTATCTGGAGTCAACGTTAGGATGAAAAAGAAGTTAGTGAACCCTAGACGCATACGGTAGTACTGCGTATCCTATAGCCATGGCGACAGTACTCATCACCGGCGGCTCTAAAGGCATTGGCTTCGAACTAGCTAAACTATTTTCCCAAGACGATCACAGCGTAGTACTAGTTGCTCGCACGGCAAAGGATTTAGCTTCCGCTAAAAAACATCTTCAGTCGCTTGGTAACGGTAGTGTTCATACGATGTCACTAGACTTAGCACAACCTAATGCGGTGAAGCAGGCAGTGTCATATTTAAAAAAACATACACTTACACTAGACGTCCTTATAAACAATGCTGGATTTGGAGACACTGGTCCATTTCATGCCAGCAAACACCAGAAGCAGCGAGACATGATTGAAGTTAATTGCGGGGCACTCGTGGGACTAACTCATGCGGTGCTTCAAGATATGATCAAGCGCCGCAGAGGACAGATCGTTAACATTGCCTCAATCGCTTCCTTTACCCCAGGACCAGGAATGAGTGTTTACTTCGCCACTAAAGCTTTTGTCTTGTCCTTTTCCCAGGCATTAGCTCAAGAGCTGAGTGGAACTGGGGTGCGTGCCACTACCATTTGTCCAGGCAGGGTTGCCACACACTTTGCACAAAGTGCTAAGATGAGCGATCCAACTGCATTTAATAGCTCGGCCATGCCAGTCACTGAAGCGGCTCATCGTGCGTATCAAGCTATACAACGCAAAGAACGACTGCGAGTGCTAGGAGTAACCAACAGCATCATCACCACTGCGCTTAAAATACTTCCCCTATGGCTGACCACTAGGGTTATGGCTAGAGCCAATGCCTACCGCTAATCATGCGGGTTTTATGTGCAAGAAACTAAACTGACTTCTGAGCCTGTTGCTTGATCAACGGCATAATTACTTCACGCAACCGCAAACCATCAGCTTTAGCCAAGTAACGAACCTTGGGTGGGTTCTTATCTGAAAATCGCAAGTCAAACTTGGCTGTCGCAAAAAAGGGATTGGTGGAAACAGTTACGTTTACTAAGTCTTCAAACAAAATCGGAGTAACCTTTTTTGACATGAAAAACAAGCCGCGCTGGATAATAACTTGATTTGACGTAACTGTAATCAAGTCAGGAAAGAGCACGAATGGAAACGTGGTTGCGCAGCGAAATAAGATCTGCTCATCCTGGGCTACAGCACTCATCACGATACTCCGTCTAAACTACTTAAAAAACTAGTCTCCAAGCAAATACTACGATTAGTATCGCGATTATTGTACCTACGATATTCCTAGGTAGTGGAATGAGTGATAAAAACAGGTTTGCGATCAATGCAAAAAGTAGCAAACCGATCAGTAACTCAATGAGTCCCATACATCCTTTCCTAGCTACTACTCCTTTAATATTAGCAGAGTAAGGCCCGCTCTGCAAATTTTTAGAGGTTTTTGAATCACTTTGTGCAGCATTGATACATTTTCAATTTGTATTGAGTATGTCTGGTATATAGTGATAGTTTTAGAGATACTCACTACGTGAGTATCGATGTGTTGCAGACGATTACAAGCAGAGACATTGGGATTTTCCTTCTGTCGCTTGTTCCCCTGATAGCTCTGGGCTTAGCTTGGCATTACTTGCAAGTACTACGAGCCCGCCAGCTACAACGCATTAGAGAACTCTACGCCTTCACAGAGCTTGGACGACTTACTGCCAGCTTATTCCATGATATTTCCTCACCACTGACAGCGAGCTCTCTGGCGCTCAAAAAACTCACCCGGGATCAAACTCGCGAAGTAGACCACGCGAACACAATCAAGGAACTAGATGCCGCACTGACTCAAGTATTATCATTTGCTCAGGCTATTAAACACCACGGCGTGCGTTCTCACTTGTCGCAATATTTTTCTCCCAACGACTCGATCCAAAGTGCTAGTACTATCCTCACGCCCAAGGCGAATGCATCCCGAGTTAGTATTACATTTGAAAAAGCAGTAGGTCGCGAACTACAACTCTTTGGAGATCAAAATCGCTTTGTACAACTAATTACCAATGTGCTATCAAACGCCATCGACGCCTACTCCAACCAAGATCTTGAAAAACGCCAGGTGCTTGTGAGAGCCACGGCTGCACCGACTCCATCACTAGCAAGCGAACTCGCTACTAACGTAACCAAAATGTCATTCACCTCAAAGTGCAGCAGCTTAGCAAGAACTTCTCCCAAAACTACATCTTCAACGACTACTGAGCTAGTGATACTGATCACCGTCCAAGATTGGGGCTGCGGCATTCATCCAAGTCACTTCAAAAAAATGCTTACTCCGTTCTTCAGCACCAAGTCTGCTGGCCGTGGTACTGGAATCGGGCTCGACACAGTACATCGAATTGCAGTTAAAGAATTTAACGGAAGCTTGTGGTGTTGGTCAGAGGTAGGAATAGGATCTATCTTCAGCGTAGCACTACCGGCACACCGAAGCGTTGATGCCAGTCATCAAAAGTAGCTACACTCTGTTCACCATATTGAGCTAGCTCTGAACGTATCTGCTCCTGTGCCTCAGGCACCCACAATGTCTCTTGTCGTTTGCTAAAAAACAAATCAGCATAACTAATGATCTCTTCTTCAAGTGACTGAGGGCGATAATCTCGCTCTGGCAACGGCAAGTGGTGCTGCTGCACTTCTTCAAGAGTTATACCTACTCCAGTATGACGTTCTGCGACTAAAGCATGCCTAGGTAAACCAGCATCTCGCAAAATCTTTGCACCCTCTACACCGTGACAAATATACGGCAAGTCGCTATCAGTGTGCCACTTACTACTTTTGACGTTACTGATACCAATGTCATGGAGCATCGACGCTTCTTCAATAAAGGTGAGCTGCTCTTGGTCAAGGTCTAGCCTTCGAGCGATCGCCAACGCTGCATTGGCAACCAAAATCACGTGCGGCAAGTACAGTTGATACAACTGCGAATCTGGCGCAATATGCTGATGGATGATAGCAAAATAATCAACTGCTGACATTTTTAGCCACAGGCTTAGTGTTGACCTGCTTGCCAATAGTATACATGGTCGCCAGCAGCACTAGCGCTGCCAGATACTGACTTGGCGCCAGCAGTGTCTTGTACAAGACTGCGTCTATAAAGACAGCCAGCATTGGGAATGTCAACTCAAGCAAGGTAGAGATACGAGCGGGCGTCGTTGCTAAGCCCTTGTAGTAAATCCAGAGTGCCACCATGCCAGTTGAGAGACTAATCATCACCAGTCTGGAAACTTCGGAGATGCCTACTGCTCCCAAACTACTTGCTTGACCCATGATCAGCACAGCTACTAAAGCCAGCGGCGTCGTCGCGAAAAAGCGCAGAGCTGTGGCAATACTGTCACTTTTCACCTCGCTGATCAGCATCTTAGAAAACACCGTAGAAGTACCCCAAGCAAAAGCAGCTCCAACTGCGAACAAGGCAGCCACAGCTGTTCCTTCACCTGTAGCAAAATTAACGACACCACCGGGGAATGTCACAAAGTAGGCTGCCGCCAATGCTACAGCTGCTAGGGCCAAAAACTTACCAGTTATTTTCTCCTTAAGCAACACTGCGGCAGCAGTGATCGCAAATAGTGGCTGGAGTTTCTGAAGCAGAAACACCACGCTAAAAGGGATAAAGTTGGTTTTCAACAAAGCAGTAGTAAACCACAGGGTGCCCAACAGGCCACTGAGCAATGCAATTACAAACGTCAGCTGCAGTACCCTCGGCGTAAACTTAGTCGCCAAGACTTTCCTACCCAACACTGGCGCCAAAAGTAGTGAGCCGATAGCGTGCTCATAAAACACAATCGTCACAGCGGGCAACACAAATAAGCTTCTGCGCAGCACACCGTCCAGCGACCACAATACTGCTGCCGTCACGATCAAGACTGGACCAAGAGTAGTTAGTTTTTTCAGAAGTGCTGGCATGATGCCCCTTTCTTAGATCGGGGATGCCGTACCAATTGAGAAGAAAGCGTCATTGCTGTTCACGACAGCAACCAAAGCCGCTATTTGCGTAGCAGCTCTCCTTCTCCCATCCAGACTATACTGTCGGCGTTGGAATTTCACCAACTCAGCTTGAATGTGTTAGTGAGATGAGGCAAACCCCACCCTCTCACACGCTCGCGCTCGCGGACTATCACCGCCGGTCGGGAATTGGCTTGTGGACAAACCTCACCCTGCCCCGAAAGATATGTTGGGAGTAGTGTAACAGAATTCTACAACTTCTGCGCCCGCCACATTTTGGCAAATAAGCCACCCTGCTTGCGGACTAGCTGGGTGAAGGTGCCCTCTTCTGCGACTCGACCTTGATCGAGTACAACGATTCGATCCATTTCTTTAATGGTAGAGAGTCGATGAGCGATCACGATCGCGGTAACTTTACCAAAGAAGGTATGCAGTGCCTGTTGAATACTTTTCTCAGAGTGCGCATCCAAGTGCGAAGTAGCTTCGTCCATCAGCAAGATATCAGGATTGCGATACAGTGCTCGAGCGATACCCACCCGTTGCCGCTCACCACCCGAGAGCTTAACGCCCTTCTCACCTACCACGGTATCGACACTCTTGGGAAGTCGCTCGATTAACTCCGCTAGGTGGGCATCCCTCAACACATGCTTAAGGGAGGCTGGCGAGTTAGTGCCAGCTGCCAATCGAATATTTTCTTCAAGCGAAAGATTAAATAGCTCAGTCTCCTGAAGTACCACTGCCAAATGACCAATGTATGAGCGACGCTCAACATCTTTGAGCGACACATCATCGAGACAAATATCGCCATCATAGTCTTCATAGAGATCGAGCAGTAGTTTAAACAGCGTCGACTTACCCGCACCAGATAATCCAACGATTCCTACCTTCTCACCACGTTTAATAGTGAGGTTCAAGCCTTTCAAGGCCACACCATCTTCATAACCAAAACTCACATTAGAAATCCGCAGTTGACGCCAGTTTTTAGGATACGAGAGCTGCTGGACATGAGGATTCTCAATGATCGGCTTAATCCTGAGAATGCCCATCATGCGCTGGATCCAAACTCGGCTAATCACCAACTCTTGTGTAGTGTCTGCTAGCTCCCAAGCCGACTCAGCCACTCGATCGAGGTATCCGACGAACACCACCAACAAGCTTATCTCAGCCCTCCCCTGAAGTACCCAGTATGTAATGGTCGCCACCATCGCTCCTTGATAGAGAAAATAAAATGCAACTAACGTACCGTTTCTAAATTGAAAAAGTGCCACCCGTTTTACAACAGCTTTCTTAAGCCTATTGAGTGTCGTGCCGATTCTCTGAGCTATCTGCCTATCGATGCTCAGCGCCTTGAGCGTTTTGATGTTATTGAGTGATTCAAAGCTGACGCCCTCGATGTCTTCTTCAATCTTGTTAACGATGTACTCTTGCCTTGATGCGCAAAACGTCAAAAAAGTACCCACTGCATAAAATGAGATGATATATGCCAGCAGGCTGGCAGCGATCCAAGGCTCTAGACTTACGAAGATGAGTAAAATACCAACCGTATTGACGCTGGCTTCTATCAAGACATTGAAAAAATTTCTCAGTACTCTGTTGATGCCGTCATAGCCACGATTTGCTCGCTTGAGCTTGTTACCGCTATTTTCGGTTTCCTGCCATAGTAAATCAAGTGAGTAGACGTGCCTAAGCGTGGCAAAAAACGCATCTAACCCAGCTTTCTCTGCTGTGGAGTTACCGATATATTTAGAGTATCCATGTCCCAACGAAGCATATCCCAGTAAGACTGGCCAAAGTGCTAAGAGCACCACGATGCGCTGGGTGTCTATCTCACCGCCAGCTGAAAGTAAAGCTACCACTGAGCCCACTGCGTACACCGGATAGAGTCGAGCAATGTCACTACTCAAACGCAACAGCACAGCAGGCCAAAACCGCCATCTGTACGGATGTACAAAACGGTTAATATCTGCCAAAAACTGGAACAAAGGATAGGAATCCTTGTGTCTCTTCATACGCTATTTCCTCTCAGCGCAAACTGAGATGGGGGTAAAAGGTGCTAAGGGTATTGTACCAACTCTAGTTCTTACACGCCAGAGAAGATCTAGGCGTGAACATGAGCGCCACTTCGTGACTGGCTCAACCAAAACACTTTCAGAGCTACTGGAATAACGACCAACAACGAAAACACACCATACAGCGTAAATACCATCTTGGCTCCATAGCTCTCAGCTAACCACCCAGCCAACGTCATACTTATGATCAATACTAAACTGACCAACATGTAGAGACTCGACAATGCCGTTGCTCGGTACTTCGAATCAAAAACAGCATTAACGTGAGGATTTAAAATAATGAATCGTGCCGTCCCGATCATCATCGCACCAGCTACAAAGGGTAGTGAGGTGTACTGTGAGAAAAACACACCCGGCAAATACGATATTACCATCAGCACAGGAAGCAGCAATAGCTCATAGCTACCAAATACATCATGTGAGAGTGATGCAAATTTCTTGAGAATAAGCATATTTAATAATCTAAAACTGCCTAGGATAATTCCCAGTGCTCCAACCATAAAGCCAACTTCAATCAATAAAATTTGATTCATTAGTCGCTGGAATGTCCAGCCTATGCCACCTATTAGTACGTATAGTAGTGAGAGCCAAGTAATCCATTCGCTTTTGGTCAACTGTTTGAAGCCAGCAATTGTCTGCTTAATGTAATTTCTGAGGGTGAACTGCTGGGTGTCTATAGCAGGCTCCCTGATCAAATATGCTAGCAGCACGCTAACGAGTAACACCACACTATAGAGTACGAACGGCAATCGTAGATCAATACTTCCAAGCCAACCACCGATAAAGGTGCCAGCCACAAATCCTAGCTGTGCCAACAACATTGCATTAGCGTTGATCCTCTTGAATGCGCTCTCTTTGCCGTCTTGCTTAAGCGTGTCGTACAATATTGCTTCGTTGGCACCTGAAGTCAACGATTCACCTAAACCGAACATGCTAAACACTACAAAGAAGCCCCAAAAAGATGTACTGAGTGCAAAGAGTATGTTTGCCGCAGCAGAAACTAAAAAGCCGACAATTATGGTACCTCGTTTTCCAAGCAGATCTGCAACCACACCCGTTGGCAACTCCAATAATAAATGACTTGCAAAAAGCCAGCTTGATAGCCCGGCGACTTGTGAGTTTGGTAGGTACTGCTGTAGAAACAACACTGTAATCGGCATCGTAAAACGAAAATAGCTCATGAACGTTTTGGCGTAGTACAGGGGAATGTTACGCTCTGAAATCGATGCAGAGGGTAAGAGAAACTGGAGTGAGTGCTTTAGGACCACCATCATAGTACCTTATGCAGATGACTGAGTGCTGCCATCAACCTTGTGAAAAAAAATGTTTGGACCAAGTGATTATAATCCCAAGGCTTCATCGTCGAGACCAGAAGCATCAAAGTCTGCTTCTAGTGCCGCATCAAGAGAGGCATCTAGATCATCTTCTGCTTCATCGAGTGCTTGCTCAGCCGTATCAGCCTCCATCACTTCGTTAAGCGTTTGAACTTCCTCTGGAGTGGCTTGATATGAGGTTGGAGCTGACTCCGTCTGACCAACACTTAGAAACTCGGGCTGACTAAGCATCAGAAAAACCAGAGCAGCAATGGCTAACATAACTGCGCCACCAACCAATCCTACGTGCTTGATCATTGGCTACCTCCATTTGAAGTACTTTGTGTTCTAAGATCTTGCAAAGCAGGCTTGAGTTCATCTTGGTAGACAGCCTTAGTTTGCGCTGCGTTGTCTTTAACCACTCCCAGCAACCTCTTAGCTTCAGCAAGTGCCTCTAAGAATGCTCCTTCAGACTCGCCACAGGTATAGCTCTGAGTATTCTTGAGGGCGCTGACGTAT
>CAZTEB010000014.1:0-3825 GCA_964612735.1 uncultured Pseudomonadales bacterium | reverse complement strand
CAGAGAAAACTCGTGAACTAGCTTGGAATGATTCTAGGGCAGCAGCAACTTTACCAGTATCCAGGCCTTCAGCTTCAGCTTTAGAAATCACTTGGCTGACTATGGTCACTACATGATCATGGCGTCCCAAATGAGCATCTGCTCGATTTTGGTGTTTCTCTAGCACGCCCGAGATGCGATCATTCACTGCATCACACCTGTCTGAAATTCTAAGGTCTCGCTGCTCTTGACGCTGGACTTGTGCTTCTTGGCGACCTTGCACACTGTCTGTCCTGATAGCTTGTCTTGTCTCAACTCGTTGTGCTCGAGTAGCCTGCCTAAGCTGAACTGCATCGTTAGCTTGCGCCGCCACAACAGGAGCGGTTACTGCCAACACTACCCCGACGCATGCTGTGATTACCGCTAAAGTAGTTGTCTGAAAAAAAGTAGTATCTCGCATCAAGACCTCCTTCAAGTCACTATACCTTATTTTGACTGAGGAAAGCAAAAAACTACTCCACTCGCTCGCTGTAGATATCATCGAGCTGAGCATGCTGCCAAGCTTGGCGGATGTATGGGACGGTGTTTTCAGGTAGTTGATCAAACGCCACCCAGCGCAACTCATCGCATTTCTCTGGCTCAGCATTGCATATTTCACCACGCCATCGCTTGGGCTTAAAAAAGAAATCAACGCGCTCTTCTTGACCCTCCTGCTGACGATGCATCACGTGGACGATGATCAAGTCATCAGGATCTATGTCTACACCAATCTCTTCACGAGCTTCTCTAACCATGGCCGTCAACGTTCCCTCACCTGCTTCCACGTGTCCAGCGGGAACTGAATAATTACCATCTTCATAGCCAGTGTTAGAGCGACGCAGTAGTAACACCTTATCTTGATCAATCACAAACAAGTGGACCGCGACCACCATCACGTGTCGCTGCTTTTTACTCGTCATGCATTACTCTCTCACGCCTGATTTTTGCAGCAGAGGCACAAAAAACTCCACTGGGAAACCATGCGTGAAACTTGTCAAAGAACCCGACACCTCGCTTAGAAGCGCAGCACTAGAAGGGTAGGCGGGACAGAAAGCTGCCGACCAAGTAGTAACTGGTTCATTCATTACAAAATGCTCTATCTCCTCATCACTCAATTCTCTAAACGCGCACGAGGTCTCTATAGTCGTTGATTCTTCAAAATCATCAATTTGATCGAGATAACACACGCCAGTATATGCCATCAATTCTTTGCCAGATTGGGCCCGAAGCATTCGCTTTGCTTCTTCAACATCAGCTGGTTTTTCAAATGCAGTAGCAGTAGCTACATCAACGGTGAAGGTATCGCACGCCAAAATAACAGCATCTGGCCGCTGCCTAGAAACAGCTTGAGCTTTAGCTTGGGCTATCAGTTGAGCACGCTGCTTATGATCATTGGCCTTGATAGCTTGCTCATCAATATCAGCAGGTAGCACTTCAAAAGGAATACCCAACGTTTCCATTATAGTTTTTCGCTGAGGAGACTGGGAGGCGAGAATGACGTCTGGCATGTTGACTAGAAGCTATTTAGCACTACCTCAACATATTCATTATTTCTGGAGATAGACCAACAATGGTACAAAGCCCGATTGATAGCAGACCCAATCCCAAAAACACCTTGCTTCCCAGTTTTTCTGAAAATCCCTCTGTCTCTGGTAGATTCGCTCGATGCATACACGCTTTCTACTTTATGCAGTCTCGATTCCATTATACTCACTGCGTCAACAAACTTGCAGTCACGCACCAGAACAACTTATACTGATCTAGTACTAAAACATAGGAGGCATATGTTTTCAGACGTTTCATTGATCGCAGTTGGACTAGCCGCGGTCGCAAGCATGGCAATAGGCTTTGCTTGGTATTCACCAGCTCTATTTGGTAATCCTTGGATGAAACTCAGGGGCATCACCAAAAAAACCATGGAGGACATGAAGGATGAGATGCAGAAGATCTATGGCCTAAGCTTCGTGGGTGGATTGGTGCAGACCTATGTCCTGGCTCACTACGTGGGATTTTTCGGCGCTGACACCATTCGTGACGCAGTTAGCGTGGCGTTTTGGCCTTGGCTTGGCTTCGTAGCCATCACCCAACTGAGCATGATGCTCTACAGCGGCAAGAAATTTAACCCACAACTCTTCGCTATCGACACTGGCTACCAACTGGTATCACTGATAGCTATGGCCAGCGTGATCACCATCATAGGATGATGACAGAGTTGACCAATTCGCTATAATGGTAAGTAGTACAATACAACAAAGGAACACATGACCAAGTTACTCGGTGGCGGTGGTTGCTGTGACGGCGACTGCAGCTGCTAACTCAGCTCAAAAAGCGAAACACCGGTGAGAAATCGCCGGTGTTTTTTATTGCTCCTTTGGAGTGCCGTCAACATTTCTGGTATCTACCCAGTTGTACCTCTCTACGAATCTCAGATAAAAACCAAATGGATCCTCAACTCTGAAGTCAGGATGTGAGTATCTGGTTTTAAGTGGTTGAACGATTGAGTTGGGTTGTTTTAACTGAACATTTTGATAAAAAGACTTAATTCCATCTATTGGAATAATTATTTCTACGCCATAACCGCGCTTCGTACCTTCACCCCATCTGCCAAAATAAGAATGCTCATAAACTCGATTGTCACCAGCATAGAAGCACAACACTGTTTTGGCTCTGCGCAACACCATGTAGCCAGTCTCTTCGCTTGTAGCCCTGCGCTCCCAAACTAGTTTGAAGCCAAAATTGGAATAGAAATCTTTAGCTACTTCAAAATCTGGAACATGTAGTTCCAACATCAAATCTGATTCTTGGTTCTTCATAGAAGAATTTTGACTAGCTTCCGCTGAACGAAAACCAAGCAAACTACCCCTCGCGGATATCTTGGAACAACATCTCTAGCTCTTCATCAGTATACTCATAGTCATATTCTTGGCCAGCAGTCTCTGCTTCGATCTCTTTAGCGACCTCAGAAAACATCTGCTCAAATCCACCCGACTGCACGAATGAAATGAAACCATACAGTAGCGAACTTAAGATCACCCAGCCAATGGCACTTACACCAAGCAGCAACGCAATATGTACATCTTTTTTAGCAGGTGTCGCATCGCTAGTCTCGCGATAGAGCTCGATAAAGAATGCCAGAGCAAACCAGTTCCAGACAATACTAGCCAACGAGACGACCAACCCAACAACATCCTCAAGGCCAGGTGCGATTGAGATTAAGATCTCGGGCACGATAGCAAAAAGCACCACATTTGCCACAATTAGCAACACAAGTCTGGAAAGAATGTACCAAGGATGAGAACTTACCACAGCTACGCTACGTTTGATGGCATCCCAATACGAACGCCCACCAAGCATTACCTCTAGATTTACGAAGAGAAGCAGTAGTGACACTATCAATCCAGGGATAAACAGCGCGAAGTAACTTCCCAACACAAGCAAAAATACGAGAACACTTGTTCCAACTAGTGGCCAAAACAGCGTAGTAGCCTCAGAAAATGACTCGGACAGCGACAACTTCTTTTTGCTGGCCACAGTCAGCGTCATGGCTGTACCAAACAGCAGTGACCCTGCCATAAACAGCAACAGCCCTACCGTAGCCACAGCACCCGCTGGCACAAATGAACTAGGATTGAGACTAGCTATGGTACTAAAGTCACCACTAGCGATCATTTCAAATAAACCGGTTTGGCTAAGAGCAGCACCAGTAGCTACTATTAAAGCCAACGTCATTAGAATGGCACCAATAGTTACTACCACTATCAAAACTGCCAGCTGCTTAAACTTTGCTCTAGTCAAATCCCAAGCATC
>CAZTEB010000013.1:10481-21037 GCA_964612735.1 uncultured Pseudomonadales bacterium | reverse complement strand
GGCTGTACAAGTAGCTGGTTGGTTGCGAACTGCTGTCACGGGTGCTGATTCTGGCACGATTACGCTTGGTGATCAAGAAATTGACGTAGTAACTAAGCTGTCGGATGATGATACTGAGCTTAGTATGTTGCAGAATCTGGTGCTACCACTACAGATGGGTGGCTACTCATTGGCGGAAGTTTCGGAGCTTGTGCTGGAAACGAGTCCGACATCAAAAGCTCGTGAAGATAGTAGGCGTGTAGTCAGAGTAACAGCTGCAGCTGATGGTGTTGCTACCCCAGCACTTCTGGCTGAGTTTCAAGCTGTAGCTAGTGAGTACGAGATTCCTGTGGGATACACATGGGATGTAGGTGGTGCTAATGAAGAAAACCAAGAATCGACACAGTCTATTATTCAGGCTATGGGTTTGTCAGTCATCTTGATTCTAATCACTATGGTAGTGCAACTCAACTCATTTAGAAAGTCATTTTTAGTGTTAGTGGTGATACCACTGGCAGTGGCGGGTGTGTTTTTCAACTTTACTATTCTGGGCATTCCCCTGGGGTTTGCATCGCTGATTGGCGTATTGGCACTGTTTGGCATCGTTGTAAATAACTCAATAATGCTGATAGAAAAAATCAACCAAAACATTGCTAGTGGACTACCCTTTATTGAAGCTGTAGTAGATGCTTGTTCTTCTCGCCTTGAAGCTATTTTATTCACATCGCTCACTACGAGCATTGGCCTGCTCCCCATCACCGTTGCTGATCCCTTTTGGAGGGGGTTGGGTGGGGCCATCATTGCCGGTCTATCAGTGTCCGGTCTATTGATTTTATTCCTGCTACCGACTCTCTACGTTGAGCTTTTTGCTAACTCTGAAGGAGCTCAGAAAAAGCGACGAGTAAGAGCTTCGGCATAACTTTACCACCTAGGGTATGATCACCTCATGTTATCTGTGAGGTGGAGTTCAAAGAAGATCGAAGTAGTTTCTATAGTTGTGCTTGTGCTCATTTGGACGATGCACGGCACTGGGGTGTTAGTTCCTGAGACAGGCTTCGACGCAGTATGGTATCACTTGCCAATTGCACAACGTGTTATAGAGACTGGTGGGCTTGCGTACATGCCCGAGTTGTATCAAAGCGTAAATCCTCTGGCTTCTGACCTTTTCTTTTTTCTTGGCTATATGTTTATGGGTGAGCTTGGTGCTAAATTAGTTGCTTTTAGTTTTGGTTTGAGTTTAGTTGCAGCTAGTTATGCTCTATCACGCCAATACATGGACAGGGCTTGGTCTCTCTACGCGGCAATCATAGTTTCACTTTTTCAAGTAGTTGCTTGGCAGGCAAGCAGCTTCTATGTAGATGTCGCAAAGGCGATGTGGGAAGTTGTAGCTCTAGTGGTATTACTACACGCCCACAGAAGACGATCTTCAGTGTTGGTCACTACTGCCGGAATAGCCTTTGGATTATCATTGGGTACCAAAGCTTTTAGCATACTGTTGCTACCGGCATTTTTGGTTATAGTCTGGCTTCTGAGTGCCAATAAAATTCGTGACGCGCTCTATTTTTTAGTATCTTCTGTAGTAGTTTCTCTACCCTGGTATTTGCGTAGCTACTACTACACAGGCGATGCTTGGCACTCAGTATCTATTCATGTAGCAAAGCTTGCTGAGATCGGTGGAGAGTCTTCCCTTTTGATGTATGTAACTACTAGATTGGTAACACTACCCTACTCTCTAGTGGTTCAGCTGAGCACTACCGCCGATTACACTACGCCGCTCATTATCATTTTATTGCCGTGTTTAGTGCTATGTTGGCGGCTAATAGCAAGTGATAAACGGCTACAAGCTTTACTCGTATTTTCAGCGTCTCAATGGCTAGTATGGTGGTTTGTGCCACCCACATCGAGTAGATATGCTCTATCAGGTTTTATTGTTCTATTAATACTTCTGATGAAGAGTTCTCAATATTTGAGTGATAGAAACAAAGCTCTTTCTTCCTCTCTACTAATGACGATGATATTGGTGACAGGGGTATTAGCACTGCCTAGAGTGGCAGTTGCTGCTAGGAACATGCGCTACATTTTGGGTCAGCAAGCAAAGCAAGAATATCTTGAGCAGTTTCTAGACGGAAACGTAGATCAGCACCTTTGTAGTTGGCACGACCTACCTTGCTCAAAGCTATGATTTCTTTTTAGATGCAGTCTTCTTTTTGGCTGTTGTTTTTTTCTTAGTAGTTTTCTTAACAGATTTTTTAGCAGTGGTGGTAGCCTTTCTGGCGACCGCCTTACCTTTTTTGACTACTCTCTTTTTGAAAGCCTCAGGGTCTTTTTTATAGTCATTAACGGCTTGCTCAATTTCTTCTCCAGCTTGATGAAGTGCCTTACTAGCTTTATCTCTGTTCTCTTTTTTTGAAAGAAATACGGCTGCAGCCCCCATAGCGACACCGCTGAGTAATGTGAATAAACCTCCTGATTTTTTTGGCATATGCCTCCTTGTTCGATGTTACGTAACGTCGAGAATTGATACGGTATTAGTTAGGCCGGGATGCTTCCAAAGAGTGCCGTGCACCAGTGCTATAGTTTGGCCAGCAGTCGCTATGCCCTTATCTTTGAAGAGCTCAAGCAAGTTCTCCGAAGCGTCGATTCTTCTCTCCGGCAGGGATATGCGAGTACTTTCGATGCCGTACACTAATGCCAGCTTCCTTTGGGTGCTAATGGTGCTGGTGACTGCATGAATTGGCACCTTGAGTCTATAGCGGGACAGCAGTCTAGCTGTCTTGCCTGTCTCTGTGAAGCACACAATCGTGTCGATGTTGTAGTCTGAGTTGGTGATGAGTCCTTCTACTGCTCGTGTCAAAGCAGGAACACAGTGGTTTCTCATTCTATCGTCTGATTCTGGTATGGTGGCAGGATGAGCTTTCTGTTCATTGTACTGTGCTATCTTAGCCTGAACCTGTACTGCCTTGACTGGATAAGCACCAATGGTTGTTTCTTCTGAAAGCATAACGGCATCTGTACCATCGTAGATAGCGTGAGCTATGTCACTCACTTCTGCTCGAGTTGGCTGTGGCTCAGTTACCATTGACTTAAGCATTTGGGTGGCAGTGATAACCGGTCTAGCTGCCGCACGGCATTTTTCTATCAAGGTTTTTTGCCAAAAAATGAGTTCTTCGTATGGGATTTCCACGCCCAGGTCACCCCTAGCTATCATGATGGCGTCACTGGCTGCGATGATGTCATCGATGTTATCCAGAGCAGCTCTATTTTCGATCTTGGCTACGATGTGGGCATCCATGCGTAGTTTTTCAAGGCGCTCTCTAAGTAGTGTGATGTCACGCTGTGTTCGCACAAATGATAGCGCCACAAAATCAATCGAGCTAGGGCTTACTGCTTCTAAAAAAGTGACATCTTTCTCCGTAAGTGGAGGCATCTCCAACTCAGTAAGTGGTACATTCATGGTTTTGCTGTCTTTTACTGTGCAGTCCATGAGTGACGTGGCTACGATATGAGTGCCCTGAACCTCACTTACTCTAAATTCGCAAGCACCATCCTCGAGGATAATTTGATCATTAACTGAGAGAGCTTCTATGACTTGCTGTGGAATTTGCACTACCTGTCTCGACTTAGTGTATTCGGGTGAGGCAAACGTGACTAAGTCGTGCTGCTTTACATCGAACTCAGCTTCGACCTTCACTCTAATCTCAGGGCCCTGCAAGTCGAGCAGCGTGGCGACTGGTGTCCCCATCTTCTTCGAAACGCTTCTGACCCGCTCTATGTGTTCCTTATGCCAAGCTGGTGTGCCGTGCTTGGTGTTAAACCGCGCTACATTCATACCTGTTGAGATCATCTCCGTTAAGACACTCTCGCTTGAGGTTGCTGGGCCTATAGTTGCAACTACCTTGGTTTTTTTCTGCATAGGTACAGTATAAGAACCTGAGGTGATTGTGACTAGTGGTAGCTTGGGTAAATGTGCTATACAGTAGCTGGCTTACTAAGTATCTAGAAAGTATCTATGTCAGATGATCAAACGAAAACCAGTGACGACTTAGCGCAAGATGCGTTGCAAGCTGCTAGTGATCCTGCCACTGTCGCAGACGCCGACGATGAAGTTGCCGCCTCAGACCAATTAGCAGACACGCTTAACTCGCTCCAAAATGTCATTGAGCGCAATGCTCAGCAGCTTGAGGATCTTAAACGCAAGCTCAAAGAGAAGCGTGAAAGTCTTAAAAACGTTTTTAGCAATGACCAGGAGTTGGCTGAAGCTGAGGAGCAGGTGGCTCAGTATGCTGTACAGCTAAAGGATAGACGAGCCAAGCTTCAAGCGGATCCACAAGTCACTTCTATCAAAGTGCAGATAGGTGAGATTAATGAACAAAAGAAAGAGATTGAGGAGACCCTCAGCAATCATCTCGTCAACTATTACCAACTCACCAACTCAACTAGTTTTGATACTAGTGATGGCGATCAATGGGACTTTACCGTTTCTGCTAAAGTGAAAGCTCGAAAGAAGTAACTACTCTTGAAGTCGCTCTCTGATTCGAGCGAGTGATTCGGGAGACGTGTTCTTAAGATTTTTAAGAATACGAACTTTTTTCCTGAGTCGGTTTCTTTCAATTTTCTTTTGAGCTCTAATCTTTGAAGGTTTCTGGAAGTAGCGTCTGTCTTTGGCGATTTGAACCACGTTACTGCTGGCCGCAGCTTTCTTAAACTTGCGGATGACATCATTAGTTGAATCGCTGCCTTGTGCTTTAATGACTATTGGCATGTGACATCACCTCCCCCCAGGGTGTTTCAAATGTATATTGCTCTTTCGTCAAGGTCAGTATTATATCGTATTTTTCTCAAGAAAGCAGCCATCTATTCATCACTAAGAATGTGGACATGAACGTGAAAGACCTCCTGGTAAGGAGCTTTGACGTTGATGACTAGTTTGTAGCCCTTATCACCAAGTAATTCTTGGGCGATTTCGGTAGCTCTTTTAAAGAGTTTTCCGAGCTCTGCTTCGCTCATGTCTCCAAGTGTCTCAACCTGTTCTTTGGGAATGACTAAAACATGGGTTTTGGCGTCTTCTCTAATATCATCTATGGCGATGTATGTGTCATCTTCATATCTAATAGTACTAGGCAATTCTCGATCAATTATCTTGGAAAAGACCGATTTTTCTTCAGTTTCATGCATGAAAAGACTCCTTGATGATGTCTGTTATCTCAGTTAGCTTTAGGGGGCTAGCTGTTTGATTGCGGTGTTTGCGTGAGCCGTTGATCAGCATCTTGCCGCTAGGGTGGTAGTACCAGCTGCCCTTAGTGTCTTTGAGAAGAACTTTCTCGTGCACGGCCTTGAGATCTGCTTTAGTGTCTGGTCTGAGCTTGATGCGAATGTTACCAAGCTTGGGATCTTTGCGGACTACGAGTGAGAAGCCCTTTTTTTGAGCTACTTTAATGGTGTCATCATTGCTTGTTTCTAAGGCTAGGCAAGCTCCAAATGGCAAGTCAAAGGTAGTTCCTTCAGTGGCGATGATCTCCTCAGCCTTGATGCGAAGAGTTAGGGTAGCGTAGGCGCTATCCAAGCAAGTCATGCCAAAGTGAAGTTGTGATTCGTCATTGTGAGGGTCGGTGAACTCTATGCCCCTGATCAATTCATGGATCATTAGTGCGTAGCGAAGATGCTCAGCTTCCGGCCAGTTAATCTCACCAAAGTGATCTATATCAGTTATAAACGCTGATAGCTCTGCTAGGGCCCGATCTTGTTTGAGGTCGGGGTGCACTTTGCAGACATGATCGTATACCAGCGAGCTGGCACTAATACGCTGATGACCACGTTCGGGCTGATGGTGATCAAACTCACCCAAGCCAGTATCGACGTGAGTCACTTCATCTAGAGTGGCGTCATGCTCTAGTGCTTCTTGAGCTGTGATGGTTGAGCCAGGATCGACGAAGGCAACTTTGGCAGTGGCGTAGTGCTGTGAGTCGAAGCGCTTAAGCATCCACGTAGCGCCAATGGCGTCGAGATCGGGGGCATGATGGGTGGCGATTACTTTCCTGTCCATACACTTAGTATACTCTGATCCATAACGATAAGGGAACCAGCTCTCAAACTATTCGGTTGGTTTTCATAAAAAAATACCCGCCGCAAGTCCTCATCAGACATATGTCTGAGAAGTCTTGCCGCGGGCTCCTCACCGGGATATGTCATTACTATACGGTTTGAGTTAGAAAAAACCCATCACCAAAAAGGCTTGATGCTACACTCTATAATTCATCATCCTGACATTCAGAAATATTATTATGAGCCTAGATAATTCTTGAGCTTTTTGCAGTGAAAGACTCTATTATGATGCGAGCTGTTTGATAACCTGCTCAGTGCTCAGAAGTTCTGATGTATCGCTACTGCGTTGCTTCCACTCAACCTGACCATTGGTTTTCTTAGACACTACTAGTCGTACAGGAATACCAAGTAAGTCTGCATCTGCAAATTTCTTACCAGCAGATTCATCCCTATCGTCCCACAGTATTTCTACTCCAGCTGCTAGCAGCTGTTGGTGCAACTGTTCTGCTTGTTCCTCTGCACCTGCTAGTGAAACCAGGTGTGCTTGAAATGGCGCTACAGCCTCGGGCCAAATGATGCCGTTGTCATCATGAAATTTCTCGACGATGGTGGCCATGGTTCTGCCAATACCAATTCCGTAGCAACCCATGTAGTATGGTTTTTCTTGACCGTCCTGATCAGTAAAGGTGGCGTTATTCATTTTTGAAGAGTAGTGCAGACCGAGTTGAAAGATGTTTCCGACTTCTATCCCCCGTTTCTCCCGTAGCTTGCTACCTTGTTCAGTGCTATATCCATTTTGCGCCATGGCAATATCACCCTCTATATCAAGTTGATAGTCGCGATCAATATTGATATTGAGTGCATCTAGGTTCTTCTTGTTTGCTCCACCAAAGGCATTTCTAACTGTTCTCAGTGAGGTGTCACCAACTATGGTAATTTTTTCACTCTTTATACCTACGGGTGAAATGAAGCCTGGTTCGCTGCCCGCATCCCTAATTTCTTCAGCGGTTGCTGGTCTTAGTTGGTGAGCTCCAATAAGGCGCGCCAGCTTTGTCTCGTTGACGTCGAGATCTCCCCTGATTACAGCAAGAATGAGCTCGTCTTTCTCATTGGCGAGCATTACGTCTTTAATTTGTTGCCAAAGTGGCAAATCATGATACTGCACTCCATCTTCCATGGTTGTGCCTCGAACTGCCTCAACTTCTTGATACTCCTTGAGTTCTTCCCCGGTGTTTTTTTCATCTCTGGCGAAAGTGGCAATATCTTCATGAGCAACATATGAGCCATCGTCAGAAACAAAGAATCTGCCTTCACCTTCCGAATGTTCAACTTGAAATTCGTGGCAGTACTCTCCACCGATGTAACCATTGTCTGCTGCAACCTTGAGGGTTTTGAGTCCAAACCGCTTGTAAATCGTACTGTAGGTATCTGCCATGGCTTGATACTCGCGCTTAAAATCTTCTTCGCCAGAATGGAAGGAGTATGCGTCTTTCATGATGAATTCACGCACGCGCAGTAGGCCACCTCTTGCTCGAAGTTCGTCTCTGAATTTTGTAGAAAACTGATAGACGTTAAAGGGCAGATCTTTATAGGAGAGTTTTGATTTGCGAACCACGTCTACAAACATTTCTTCAGCAGTTCCACCTAGGGCAAACTCTGCACCTCTGCGATCCTCTATAGACATTAGCTCGAAGCCGACGGAGTTGGTTCTATTGGTTTCTTGCCAGAGTTCCAGTGGATGTAGCGTAGGGGTAATCATCTCTTGTGCGCCAGCTCGATCCATTTCCTCCTTGATGATCTGCTTCATCTTTTCATGTACACGCCACCCCAGTGGCAAGAAAAAGTATCTCCCTGCTGTTGATTCAGCGATAAAGCCACCTTTTGTCAGTAGCTGATGACTAGTGAATTTTGAATCACCCGCTTTGCCAAATCGAGTTTTACCAAATAGCTTTGAGTATTTCATACTTCCTTTCTCCTATAGTACCACTGCTGGTCATAAAAAAACGCCCTCACACAAACCAAGAACTTTTAATCCTGACTTGTGCAAAGGCGCTGGCTGCGCGGTACCACTTTGCTTCTCTTACATCTTGCGCTGTAAGACTTGGTGACTAACTCTGTTTGATATTAGTCCGGTGGTTGATAACGGCCACCTGCCGAGCGAGTTAGTACTTTATTTTGATGTCCTCGCCTACTTCCCAAGGGGGATCATTGGTTAGGAGCCAATGAGCGCAGCTTGTGGCTGCTCAGCATTTCGTATTCACTTGTCCGACTATTCTATCAGCATAGTCAATAGATGATCAAATCCAGTCTGTAAGTGAGTTTGCAAAAAGCGTTGATGTGTCCACTACTCTGATTTTTTCTGGAAGCTGTGTGTGGTGTACGGAGTTTGAAACTGTCACAGAATCTAGGCTGGAAGCTTCGAGATCTTTAAGCGCATCGCCAGTGAATAAACCGTGTGTAGAGAAAAAATGAACTTCTGAAGCTCCTTTTTCTCGGAGAAGTCGACCAGCTTCGATAGCCGTGCCGCCCGAAAAGAGACAGTCATCGAAGAGTATGGCTATTTTGCCCGTTACGTCTTGTCCACTCATGTCTCTTGCGGTAACTTCACCGCTGTGCAAGTCGCGGTGTTTGTCAATATTGACGACTTCGGTGCCAAGTAGCTGGGCAAATTGATGAGCTCTTTTTAGTCCTCCGAAGTCAGGGCTAGCCACAATTAGATCTTCGCTTCCAAATCGATCTTTAGCAGACTCTGCAAAGAGTTCCATAGCAGACAAGTGTTCGGTGGGTATCGAAAAAAAGCCGGTGGTGCTAGAGTTGTGTAGATCGAGCAAGAAAGCACGCTTGACGTACGAATTAGATACCAAGTTTGCTACCACTTTGGCAGCGATGGGCTCACCGTCCCTGAACACTTTATCTTGTCTGGAGTATCCCATCCAGGGGAGTACTAGATTGACGTGGCGTACACCCATTCTCTCGAGAGCATCTGTCAGAAGTAGAAACTCCATGATGTGCTCGTCAGTAGGCACACTAAAGGATTGGACTAAAATTACGTTTTCACCCCGCAGGTTTCCCTGTATCCAGACGCGTTTTTCTCCGTTGTTGAACCTAGAGATATCTGCCTTGACGGTCTCAACTTTTAGCTGCTGAGCAATTTTGTCGGCTAGTGGGTGGTTTGAGCTACCACTGATCAGTTTCATGGCTGGATTATACTCTGTTTTGGGCAAGTAGTTCTAGGCCAGCTTGTTTGTCTTTATGTAACTGCTGCTCTGTCTCTTCTAATGATGAAAACGGCAAGGGTGACCTGATAAATGTGGTGAGCTCTACGGTTATTTCTTTTTGATACACCTCGTCAGAGAAGTCATAGATGTACGTCTCAAAGTTATTTCTTTTTTCTCCAAAGATATATCTGGGTCCAAAATAGGTTAATGAGTGATGTCCCTTTGGGTCATCGCCTATCCAACAGAGGCCATGGTAGACTCCTGGGTCTAGCTGGTCCTCATTTGGTGAAGTGTCAAAGTTGGCTGTTGGGAAACCTATTAGCCTACCCTGCTTTTCACCTGGAATAACTTTTCCAGAGTATCTAAAGGGTAGTTTGGCGCTCATCCCTTGTGCTCCGGAGCGTTGATGAGGCCACATTTTTTGTACTTTAGACCACTGCCACAAGGACAAGGTTCATTCCGACCTATCTTAACTTGCTTGGAGCCGGGTGAGGGTTTTTTGCCAGCTTTAGCAGTTTTGAGTGCAGCAGCTAGGTCACCGGCGTTGCCTTTTGTAGATGCCGGAGTCTGTGCTTGCGAGGGTGGCGTAGCATCTTGTACTTCTTTAGCAAGTGGTTCGTGTATATCTTCTTTAATTTCTTGAGCTGCTCGTAGATCTATGGTTGGTTGGGGTTGGCCAGCTGGTTGTACTCTGAAGACCCTGTTGGCCACAGTGGATTCTATCGAGCCAATCAAGGTTTCGAATAAGGAGAAAGCCTCTTTTTTGTACTCAGATAACACAGTGTTTTTGTCTCCTCGAAGCCAAATGCCTTGGCGCAAGCTCTCAACTTGGTCAAGGTGGTCCATCCATTTTTCATCAATAGTTGAAAGCAGCACAAATCTTTCGAGTGAGCGCATGGCATCGGCACCAAGTTGTTTTTCTCGTTGTTGATACGTGGTGTGAGTGATGCTCATGAGTTGTGACACGATGGCGTCAGACTCTTTGTACGAAGAGAGTTGCTCTCTGAGTCGCTTCTGTGAGGCATCATCGAATGGCACGATTTTCGTGTACTCTTTGATAATAGCGTCGTACTCATCAGCAGTGAAATTTTCTGGAGCCCTCAAGCTTACCTGAGTTCTAACTTCGTCTTCTATATACTCGAGTATTTGCTCTTTAAGTGTCGCTCGATCTAGCTGTTCTTGTTTTTGTTCAGCTGTAGCTCGCTCAAGCAATCCTCTGCGTCGCTCGTAAATGATCTCGCGGTGCTTGTTCATGACATCATCGAAATCAACGAGGCGTTTACGCTGGTCGAAGAAGAACCCCTCTACTTTGACTTG
>CAZTEB010000013.1:1034-10471 GCA_964612735.1 uncultured Pseudomonadales bacterium | reverse complement strand
GATTCAATAGCTTTGCCAACCATCCCAGCTTCTATAGGTTGGTCTTCCTCAATCTTTAAGAAGTCCATGATTTTTGAGATCTGTTCTCCACCGAAGATACGCATGATCTCATCTTCCAGAGACAGATAAAACTGCGACGAACCAGGATCTCCTTGGCGACCGGCTCGACCGCGTAGCTGGTTATCGATGCGTCGCGACTCATGTCGTTCGGTACCCAGGATGTGAAGTCCTCCCAGCTCTATAACTTCATCATGAGTTGCTTGCCACTTTTCGAGTGCTTTGTGATATTCCTTGAGTTTGTAGTTGGCTGGATCAATTGATGGTGGAAGCCGCAGTGATTCTGAGAGCGACTTTTTACTCTTTGACGTTGATGGGCTTTTTCGGCGGAAGTCTTTGAGCTCTGGTTGTGCACCACCGAGTACGATGTCTACGCCACGGCCGGCAATGTTGGTGGCTACAGTGATGGCACCCTTAGTTCCAGCGTCGGCTATAATGAAGGCTTCTTTTTCGTTATTTTTAGCGTTAAGTACCTGATGGGGTATCTTTTTTCGTTTGAGGAAATTGGAGACAATCTGGTTGTGTTCAATCGAACGAGTACCGATCAAGATTGGTCGACCAGATTCGTGAATTTCTTCAACCGCCTTGGTAATAGCACTGTACTTAGCTGCTGTGGTTTTGTACACCACATCAGCTCTATCATCTCTGACCACGGGCTTATTGGTGGGTATGGCCAAGACGTCCATGTCATAAATTTTTCTAAACTCTTCTGCTTCAGTGGTAGCAGTACCAGTCATGCCTGAAAGCTTGTGGTACTGTCTGAAGTAGTTTTGAATCGAGACAGTAGCTAGCGTTCTTGATTCTTGCTGAATGGCGACGCCCTCTTTGGCCTCGATAGCTTGGTGTAGCCCATCTGAGTAACGTCGACCGTGCATCAATCGACCAGTGTGCTCGTCAACGATGATGACCTGATCATCGCGGACGATGTACTCTTTATCTCGGCGGTAGAGTGTCCTAGCTTTGAGGGCCGACTCTACGTGATGGATGGTGTCAAAGCTTTCTTCATATAGGTTGCTGACACCAAGTTTTTGCTCAATGCGTTTGACACCCAGATCAGTCAGGGTAACTGATTTTGCCTTTTCGTCGATTTTATAATCTGTTTCTTGGGTTAGGGACTGCACCATCTTGGCGTAATCGAAGTACTTATGAGTTGGTTCAGTATCAGGCGCCGAGATGATCAATGGTGTCCTAGCTTCGTCGATCAAAATGGAGTCAGCTTCGTCTACAATTGCAAAGTGGTGAGCATGCTGTGTCCTCTGCACCATTTGTTCGAGTGACTGCACCATATTGTCACGTAAGTAATCGAAGCCAAACTCATTATTGGTGCCGTAGGTGATGTCGGCAGCGTAAGCCTGCTTGCGAGTAATGCTTTCGAAGTGCTCAAGGCGCTCGTCTCCCCGATCTTCACTGTCGATATCTGGGTTATAGAGGTGAGCTTTGTCATGAACGATGACTGCTGATGACATGCCTAGAAAGTGATAAATTGACCCCATCCAACCCATGCCTATTTCAGCCAAATAATCATTGACTGTGACCAAGTGAACGCCTTTGCCCAGCAAGGCATTGAGGTATAAGGGAGCGGTCACAGTAAGGGTTTTTCCCTCGCCTGTTTTTTGTTCGGTGACGGTCTGCTTATGCAGGGCGATTCCAGCTAACAGCTGGACATCGTAATGGCGCATACCTAGTACACGACGAGATGTTTCTCTGACAGTGGCGAATGCCTCAGGTAATAGCGCATCCAGAATGGTTTGGTCGTCGTCACCAGCTGCTTGGCGTTCCTTAATTCTTTTTTTGAACTCTGCTGTCTTGGCAGCGAGCTTAGTATCACTAAGCTTCTTGAAGCTGGGTTCTAGTTGATTGATCTCTTCAACCCGACTCTGGTACTTTTGAAGTGTTTTCTTATTTTCGTCAAAAAGATTGGTGAAGAACTGTAACATGAGGACTGATTATGGCAGAAAACGCCTTTTTTTTCGAGCGCAACTAAGATAGTAATGGCTGGAGAACCTTGGGTATTGCAACTTGACCATCAGCAGTCTGGTAGTTTTCTATAATGGCTGCTAGTAATCGAGGCGAGGCTGCCATGGTGTTGTTGAGTGTATAGACGTGTTTGGTATCACCGCCCTTAGCTGTGTACGTTATACCAAGTCTTCTGGACTGGAAGTCATTAAAGTAGCTGGCTGAGTGAGTTTCTCGATACTTATTTTGAGCAGGAAACCAAGTCTCGATATCATACTTCTTTCTTTGACCGGCTCCCATATCGCCAGTGCACATAGTAAGCACTTGATACGGTAGTTCAAGATCTTGGAGTAATTGCTCGCTAAAGCCAGTCATTTTCTCGTGCCACTTTCTAGTCTCAGCTTCATCAGCAATGGTGTACACCACTTGCTCTACTTTATTAAACTGATGAACTCTAATTACACCCTGAGTATCTTTACCATATGAACCCACCTCTCTACGATAGCAGGATGAGATACCAGTTAGCTTAATAGGTAGGTCTTTTTCCGAGAGGTTTTCCCCCTGGTGATAGGCAGTTAGGGCGACTTCAGATGTGCCCGTTAAGAATTGACCATCTTGGGTTTTATAGTGGTCTTCATGGCCCCAGGGAAAATAGCCAGTTCCCCACATGGCTTCTTCGTTGACGAGCGTGGGAGTGCTGATGGGAGTAAAACCTTCAGAAATCATTTTTTGAAGTGCATAGCGAAGCAGTGCTTGTTCGAGTAATAAGCCTTTTCCTTGGAGGAAGTACGCTCGGAAGCCGGCAATTCGCACTGCTCTCTTGGTGTCTAGCCAACCAAGCTCTTCCATCAGTTCGTGGTGTGCTTTTGGTTCAAAATCAAATGAGGGAATGTCGCCGTGTGTTCGAGCAACGGTGTTTCCAGATTCGTCAGTGCCCAGGGGAACATCTTCTGCGGGAATATTAGGAATGTGAAGTTGGAGATGTTCGAATTCTTGCTCTAGCTCTCGAAGAGTGGGCTCGAGCTCTTTGAGCTGAGACTTAATCTCTTTACCTTTTTGTATGAGGTTAGCCGCGGGCTTGTCGCCTTGAGACACCATTTCTTTGACTGCTTTAGCGTTTTGATTGCTCTGACTGCGAAGGGTCTCAACTTCGACTAAGAGCTCTCGACGTTTGCCATCAACGGCAATCAGTTTTTCAACTACACTTGGATCAAGCTGCTTATCTTTGCAAGCTTGAGTAACTTCATCTTGGTGGTCGCGAATAAACTGTATGTCGAGCATGAGCTGATTATAGCACTGCAGTAGTGCTATCCTATGAGTTTGAGCGAAATACTTCTATCAAAAATGTAATGTGTTCGTCGGGGGTTTTACCAATAAGTTCAAAACCTCGCTGTATGTCTTCTCTGCTGACGTTAGCTGCAAAGCTTTTGTCTTTGAGTTTCTTCTTGACTGACTTTGGCTTCATGTCGGCAAAGCCATTTGGTCGAAGTATCGCTACGGCATTCATCAGGCCGCTGAGTTCATCGCAGGCAAATAGGTAGCGCTCGATTGGTGTCTCGGGTTGCTTGCCAGTTCTGTCGGGTCCATGAGCTCTAATGGCATCAAGCAACTCTGTGGGATACTCAGTGAGAATTTCGTTTACGGCTTTATTGGGATGTTCGTCAGGATACATCTCCCAATCCAGATCATGAAGTAGGCCAGCCTGATACCAAAGCTCTTCATCTTCACCCAACTGTTTGGCATAAGCGGCCATGGCTTGCCCTACCATCTGACAGTGATGCTTTAGCGCGTCACTTTTGATGTAGTGGTCAAGTAGATCGATAGCTTGTGAGCGTGGTGGTAGATTCATGTTTAGTTACTCCAGTACTACAACTTCACCGACTACTCCACCGCAAAATTTTTGGATGTAGTTGGCCCCTTTTAATAGCGCGCCCACTACCTCATCTTTTGAGAGACCTGGGGCACCATCAGCGTACAATAGAATATCTTTAGTTTGAGTCGTTAGTTTTGTGTCATTAATATCTCGGTAGTTAAGGTCAATGGTTATGGGCCTATTTTGATCAGCGTATACCAATTGTCCTTTTCTAGTTTCTATTGGCTCGTCGTCTCCCAATAACTGCATTAATTCACCTTCCTCTGAAAAGCGTAGTGTAATGGGTTGTGACACAGTGGCAGCATCAAAGCCACCCAGACCAACACCAGTTTCAATAACTGCTAAGTTGTAAGCATCAACGGCAGTATTTACTGTGTAGAGACCTTTGTTAAGAGCTATTCTTCTCAGCAGGGCATCAGGAGAAGGTCGGCGTTTGTGCCAGTCGGTGCCGGTAGCTTTAAAAAGACGACGGTATGCTTGTATAGACTCAAGCTCACCTATGCTTTGAGTCGTTAGGCCAGAGAAAGAATCGACAACTTGTTTTTTACGTTCTTCAAGTTCTTTGATCTGTTTGGTAATGGTAACACCCGTTATTTTAACTTCAGCGAAGAACATTCCAGGAAATACTGAACGAACTTTCTGACTCACACCATCTTTTGTTTCGTATGCAACATTTTCACTTATGTGTAGCTCTTCAATTTGCTCAATTCTTTTTTCTCGTAAATCAGGATCAATATTGAGTAAAAACCAAGCTGCTCGAGGGCCAGCTTTCTTGCCTAGAAATGCTAAGTAAATAGACTGAAAAGCTGCTTTGGCTCCGATGCCAGCTTTAGCTAATTTAAACAGTTCTTGTTGGAGTTGGTTGGGGTCCCAGTCGGCTTTGCTGCTAATTAGGTCTAGCGCTTGCCGAAGGTACTCCTTCTGTTCTGTTGTAAGTTGGGTAGCTTGTTCTGGTAGTTCTTCTTTTGGTGTCAGTTGAAACTCTTCGGGAGCATATCTATCGATCCAGATTTGGGCATACGTTTGACGTTGTCGTATGACGTCGATCTCAGCTTTAGTTAGGTCTTCCCCTTTAACTTCAGCACATTTTTCTACAAGAGCAATTTCTGGGTGCTGCATCCATGTAGCTACGTCTCTAAATCTTGGCAAGAAGTGTGGAGTGGGTGCTGAACCACTAAGCTGAGACAACTCAAATGATCGAGCCAGTCGCTGATCCCCCTCTTCTTGGTTCCAATATATTCGAGCTGCTTGATCATACAGATCAAAGAGATCGGGAATGGTCATAGTTCTAGGGTCAAAATCCAGCACTTGATTGTAGTGCTTGTTCACGAACAAAAAACGACCGACTTCTGCAGGGAATAGCTCGGTAAACTCACGAGCCGATGTACCCACGCCCTTGCTTGAGCTCATCTTTGCTCCCCTGATTAGGATCCATTCGTAGGGAATGTCAAAAGGTGGTTCTATGTTAAATACTTGTTGGCAAATGGCATTCGCCATGTCTCTTGAGCCACCAGCTGAAGTATGATCCTTGCCTGCACCTTCGATCGACACCCCCATCACGTTCCAGTGTCCTGGCCAGTCTACTTTCCACAGCAGTTTGCCGTTGCCGCCAAATGGCGAAATACTTCCGGTATGTCCACAGCCGACAGCCCATGTCACTTTGTTTGGCTGACACTCAAATGTCACTTTTTCACCATCCCAACCAGTGACAAGTGTTGTCCCAAGCTTTCCGCATTTTGGGCAAATTACTTGGAAGGGATACCAGTTATCTGGAAGTTGATACTCTGCCACCTCTTTGTAAATGTTCTTAAAGACACCTACGTTATCGAGTGCAGTACGAATGGTATCGTCCATTTCACCAGATTCGTAGAGTTGGTGACTCCAGACTATCTCCTGGTCGCAGCCCAGTGCTCTAAATGCTTCTATGAAATCCAAAGCGTAGAATTCTGCAAAGCTCATTGCGTCTTGGTAGGGTTTTTTTTGCTCTGCAGTTTTACCGGTAAAATCGATGCCTGATGCCCCTAGTGCTGGTGCCGGAATGAGGTGAAGAGGTTTGCCCATGTGCTCCTCATACTCTTCAGCATTCAAATATGCCGGTAGGCCATCCATGGGATCTAGGTCATTAATGACGAAGGTACTCGTCACATTTTTTTGTGTTTTTTCCGCAACTGCTTTAGCTACTACATCATGAAGTATCGCGCCCACTAGTGAGCCTGTGTGCACCCTACCTGAGGGGGTTTTCATGTCATCAACGTGGAGTTTAGAAACTTGTTTCTTTTTTTGCCACGACAAAATCCCTGTAGCAATTTTGTCTATCCAGTGGTTCGATTGTGTTGTAGCTGTCATGTCGTAGTTCGTATTGTATCTGGTATTACCCTGTTTTGCATCTTAAACGAAAAACCCCGCCTGATGAAGCGGGGGAGAATGCGTATGTATGTACTGTTATTTAATATTTTCAAGTATATACACAACTTCTCCCGCTGGGGCCGAGACTGTGGCTGTATCGCCCTTCTTCTTACCCATCAAAGCCTTGCCAATAGGCGAGTCACTGGAGACTTTGCCCTCTAGGGGGTCAGCCTCAAACTCACCGACGATGTGGTAGGTTAGTTTTTTCTTTTTACCTTTGACACTCACTTCAACTGCTGAGCCCATTCCCACCCGAGTATGACTAGTAGTTTTCTTTACTACTTGAGCTTTATTGATAACGTTTTCGATCTCACTAATTCTGACTTCTACCAACTCTTGCTCTTCCTTGGCGTTATGGTATTCAGCGTTCTCAGAGAGATAGCAGTGAGCTCTGGCAGAAGCAACTCTCTTGATTACCTCTGGTAGTTTAACCTCAACTAGCTCAGCAAGTTCAGCTTTGAGCTCTTGAAGGCCCTCTGCTGTCAACTGAATTATTTTAGGCGTTGTTGTTTTTGCCATATATTTCCACAAAAAAACGATGGTGTAAGCTTACCCATCCGAGAGAATTCTGTATAGTGTCACTCTACCAGGCTAAAAAGGCCTATAGTTTATTTTTCTTAGACCTTTGAGCGACTTGAATTTCCAGCATAGCGTGTTTAAGTGAGGCTTCGGCAAGCAATAATTCTCGTCGATCTTCAGAATGTGACATGGTTTCTTTAGCTTGCTTAATGGCTTCTTGTGCTTTTTCAACGCTGATGTCTCTAGCCGCGGTAGCTGTGTCTACGATGACCGTAGCTGTGTTGTCATTATTAACGTCTATAAAACCTTTGCTCACCACAAACGAGTGTGGTGCCCCATCTTGCAGGTACTGCAACTCTCCAGGACTGAGTCTACTGAACAAAGAGGCGTGGTGAGGCAAGATGGTCATCTCTCCCTGGCTTCCCGGCACGGTGAGTTGTTCAACTTCAGTGTCTAGGAGTTGCTTTTCTTGTGAGACAACGGTGAGCTTTAGTTTTGAGGTAGCCATACCTTAGATATTCTTGGCTTTCTCCACAGCTTCTTCTATCGAACCGACCATGTAGAAGGCTTGCTCGGGTAGCGCATCATGCTTGCCTTCAAGAATTTCTTTGAAGCCTTTGACGGTATCTGTGATGCTGACGTACTTGCCTGGCATGTTGGTAAACTGTTCGGCTACGAAGAACGGTTGTGATAGGAACTTCTGAATTCTTCGAGCTCTGGCTACCACTAGTTTATCTTCGTCACTCAGCTCATCAATACCAAGAATAGCGATGATGTCTTGCAGTTCTTTATAGCGCTGTAGCACCTCTTGAACACCGCGAGCAACTTGGTAGTGCTCTTTGCCGACGATATCTGGCTGTAGCACTTTAGATGTAGAAACTAGTGGGTCCACAGCTGGAAACAGTGCTTGCTCAGCTAATCTGCGCTCGAGTGAAATGGTTGAGTCGAGGTGAGCAAAGGTGGTCGCAGGAGCCGGGTCGGTGTAGTCGTCAGCAGGGACGTACACTGCTTGAATTGAAGTGATTGAGCCTTGCTTGGTTGAAGTGATTCGCTCTTGAAGAGCAGCCATTTCTGTCGCCAGATTAGGTTGGTAGCCTACAGCTGAGGGAATTCTTCCTAGCAGTGCAGAAACTTCTGAACCAGCCTGGGAGAAGCGGAAGATGTTGTCGATGAATAACAGTACGTCTTCATGCTTTTCGTCTCTAAAGTACTCTGCCATAGTCAGTGCGGTCAAAGCCACACGCAGGCGATTTCCAGGTGGTTCGTTCATCTGACCAAAGCACATCACTGTGCTATTGATAACACCAGAATCCTTCATCTCGTGATATAGGTCATTACCTTCTCTAGTTCTTTCTCCCACTCCAGCGAATACAGAGTGACCCTGATGTTCTTCTGCAATGTTTCTGATCAATTCTTGAATGATCACTGTCTTTCCCACACCCGCGCCACCAAACGCACCGACTTTACCACCCTTCATAAAGGGAGCAATTAGGTCGATCACCTTGATGCCAGTCTCCAAAATCTCAGCAGATGTTTCGAGCTCGCTCAAGTGTGGGGCTGGCTTGTGAATTGGAGCTAAATCGGGGTCTTTGAGGGGTTTGCCCTCATCGATTACTTCACCAACTACGTTGAAGATTCTACCGAGTGTCTGCTCGCCGACGGGAACCTGAATGGGGTTGCCAGTATCAAGCACTTCTGTGCCTCGAGCGAGCCCCTCCGTGGGACCTAAAGCAATACAACGAACTTCTGTCGTAGACAGCTGTTGTTCAACCTCAAGTATGAGTGGCTGCTGACCTTCTCTTGGTAGCTCTAGTGCCGTGTAGATAGCAGGAACTGATGACTCAAACTCGACGTCAACGACGGGTCCAATGATGCGTGTAACTATTCCTTTGTGCTGTTTCATGATGTCCTTTGTTAATTGAGTGTTAAGCTTGCTGTAGTGATATCAAGTAGTTCGCTAGTAATGCTAGCCTGACGGGTTTTGTTGAACTCAAGCTTGAGTTCATCAACCAACTCACCTGCATTCTCACTTGCATTTTTCATCGTGACCATACGAGCACTGTGCTCACTAGCTCGAGCTTCAAGAAATGATTGATAGACTGTGTTTTCCAGATAGTATGGCAACAGTTCCTTGAGAATATCTTTTGCAGATGGCTCGAAGATATACTCACTAGGCTCAGTGGCGGTCTCTGCTTCAAAGACGTCAGTTGGCTGAAGTGGTAAGAGCTGAATCGATCTCACTTGCTGTGACAATGTGTTGATGAAGTCCATGTAGATGACATCGACTGAGCGGAACCCTTGATCTAAAAAGCCATCAGCGATGAGTTCGGTCAATGGAAGAATGCTCTCGGTAGTGACATGTTCTGCTAGGTCAGTAAACTGAGCATGAATAGAAAGTCCCGCTAGAGTGGCAAAGTGGACGGCTTTTTTACCTACAGCCACCATGGCGCCCTCAGGATGTTGTTCAAACCAGCGTAGAGTAGCCTTCATGAGTTGAGCATTTAAGCTGCCACAAAGGCCCTTATCTGTCGCAATTACGACTACGACATCTTTGCCATGACCGTGATTGAAGAGCATAGGATGCGCTTCAGCAGAAACACCTTGTGACAGCTTTGCCAGTGAGGCT
>CAZTEB010000013.1:0-1024 GCA_964612735.1 uncultured Pseudomonadales bacterium | reverse complement strand
GAGCTGCTGTAGCTTGATCCTGAGCCTCTCTCATCTTACTGGCAGCAACCATTTCCATAGCTTTGGTAATTTTAGAAATATTACCTGCTGCGGTGATGCGGCGCTTTATTTGTCGAGCATTTGCCATAACTAGGTGCGCTATTCTGTTGCTTTATGTAGATCTGTGTTGAGTGAGTTAAATGCTTTAACTGCTTCATGAAGTTGGGTTTCAGTATCTTCTGTGATTTTCTGATCAGATTTAATAGCTGTTAAGATTTTCTTGCCACTCGTGTGCATGTACTCAAGGTATCGTCTCTCCCACTCTTGGATGTTTTCGATGGTTACTGGATCAAGATAGCCCTTCACAGCGGCAAAGATAACTACGACCTGCTCTTCCACTTTCAGCGGAGTATCCCAGCCTTGCTTCAAAACTGAGTTCACCCGCTCTCCCCTATCAAGTTGAGCTTTTGTTTTATCATCAAGGTCTGAGCTAAACTGTGCGAAAGCCTCTAGCTCTCTAAACTGAGCCAAGTCGAGCTTCATGGTGCCTGCAACTTGCTTCATGGCTTTGATCTGTGCTGATGAGCCGACGCGAGATACAGAGAGACCTACGTTGATGGCAGGCTTCATGCCCTTGTTAAAGAGATCAGCCTCTAGGTAAATCTGGCCATCGGTAATTGAAATTACGTTGGTTGGAATGTAGGCCGATACGTCATTTGCTTGGGTTTCGATAATTGGTAATGCTGTGATTGAACCACCGCCATGATCTGTATTAAGACGACAAGCTCTTTCAAGCAATCGAGAGTGAAGGTAGAAGACATCACCGGGATATGCTTCTCTACCTGATGGTCGGCGAAGCAGTAGTGAGATTTCTCTGTAAGCTTGGGCGTGCTTTGAGAGGTCATCATAGATGATTAGAACATCTCTCCCTTTTTCGAGGAAGTACTCGGCGATAGCTACGCCAGTGTAAGGAGCTAAGAACTGTTGAGCTGCTGTTTGTGAGGCAGTCGCTGCTACGATGACGGTGTACTCTAAAGCACCTCGG
>CAZTEB010000012.1:11493-21257 GCA_964612735.1 uncultured Pseudomonadales bacterium | reverse complement strand
CATTACTAAAGGCCTCGGATCCGGCGCTGACCCTGAAGTGGGTCGTACAGCTGCTGAAGAGAGTAGGGAGAAAATTAAAGATCTTCTTTTCGACTCTGACATGGTCTTCATCACTGCCGGCATGGGTGGTGGCACTGGCACCGGTGCTTCACCCGTCATAGCGGAAATTGCCAAAGAATCTGGAGCTCTCACGGTCGCGGTCGTCACTAAGCCCTTTGCGTTCGAAGGTGTTAGGCGTATGCAGCTAGCAGAGGAAGGTATTGAAGAACTCAAAGACAAGGTTGATACACTAATCGTCATTCCAAACCAACGACTCATGGATGTCGTAGATAAAAAAATGACGCTCCTAGATTCATTTAGACTTGCAGACAATGTACTTGGCCAGGGTGTCCAAGGCATCTCAGATTTAATCACGGTTCCAGGCCTGATTAACGTAGACTTCGCGGACGTTAAAACTATCATGGCTGATTCTGGCTCAGCACTAATGGGTATCGGTGAGGCCAGTGGTGAGAATAGGGCTACCACTGCAGCCCGAATGGCTATCTCATCTCCATTACTCGAAGTATCCATAGATGGTGCAAAGGGCATACTGTACAACATCATTGGCGGTGCAGACATGACAATGAGCGAAGTTTCTGACGCTTCTGCCATCATAGCCAACGCAGCTGATCCAGATGCCAACATCATCTTTGGTGCCACCATCAACGAAGAAATGGGCAGCAACATCAAGATTTCAGTCATTGCTACTGGCTTTAACGAGAGTCAACTAGGTTTTGCAGGTAGCTCAAAATCTATGTTTGGTGCATTCTCAAGAGATTCTTTCAAAAAAATTGACGAACAGCCGAGCGATCAACCTACGAAAATAGACCGGGCTCCCTCTGGTTTTACCCAACCACAGACAACATCACAAATGACCGCAGCGCAGCCTAAGCCAACTCCAACTCAACCAAGCAATCCATTTCTAGCCAAACCAAAACAGCAAACCGAGCCAGCAGGAGATGAAGAAGCAAAAAGTGACTCTAGCTCAACCTCTGAATTTGAAGATGAGTTTGATATTCCTGCCTTTCTGAGACAAAAATAGCGATTTGACGTACTTCTCCCTTCGCAATACAATACGATCACAGCCAATTGACTTCGATTATCACCGAAGAAGGTAGGGGAAGAACGCTGACAAGCAACTAGAACCCCTCGGGTAAGCCCGTAACAGCAGTAATCAAGTATAGGAAGGTTGGTACCTTTCCTCAGATGTAGGAAACCTTCTATCGTCACTAAAAAGTGGCTATGGAGGTTTTTTTATGTCAAAAGCTGACAGCAAACAACTTGATTTTAGTCGACCACCAGACTTACCAGAACTTGAGAAACAAGTTTTAGATGAGTGGCTACGCAATGACACTTTCCAAGCTTCGGTAGAACAACGTCCAACCAGTGACTCCTACATATTTTACGATGGACCACCATTTGCAACTGGCATGCCACATTACGGCCACTTACTAGCTTCTACCACCAAAGACGTTATACCTCGATTTCAAACGATGAGAGGCAAACGAGTTGAACGAGTTTGGGGCTGGGACTGCCACGGCCTTCCTATCGAAAACATGATCGAGAAACAGCTGAATATCAAGGGAGGTAAAAAAGGTATTGAGGAACTTGGGTTAGACGTCTTCAACCAAGCCTGTCGCAAAGAAGTGATGCGACTCGACACAGAGTGGGAGCAGATCATACATCGATTGGGACGGTGGGTAGACTTCAAGAATAACTATAAAACGATGGATACGTCTTTTATGGAGTCGGTGTGGTGGGGCTTCAAGCAACTGTACCAAAAAGACCTTGTGTATCAAGGTAGACGAGTGATTTTATACTGTCCACGCTGCGCCACCCCACTCTCTAACTTTGAGATTGCTATGGATAACAGCTATCAAGAAGTGAGTGAGCCCTCAACAACCTACAAATATCGTGTCAAAGATGAAGAAAACACGTTCATACTAGCTTGGTCCACCACGCCTTGGAATAAACTAGCCACTCCCGCCCTAGCTGTACATCCAAACTTAGAGTATGTAACTGTGGAACAAGGTGATGAGCGCTACATACTCGCAAAAGATCGACTTGATCACCTCAAAGATGAACCATACACCGTGGTGGCCACGCAAACTGGCTCAGAACTAGCTCAGAAACACTTTGAGCTTCACTATGACTTTTATCCAGAGCGCTCCCCCGATGAGAAAGTGGGAGTACTACTAGCAGATGAGTTTGTATCTGCTGAAGATGGTACTGGGATAGTGACACTAGCTGCATACGGCGAAGATGACTATCGAGTGATGAGTGAGCACGGTGTTCAATTGGTCGAACACGTTGATCAGGAAGGTAAGCTTAAAGAAGAGGTGAAACCCTGGGCAGGACGCTCGATCCTAGACGTAAATGCTGAAGTTGACCAAGACCTTAGTGATCGAGGCCTCGTGTATCAACACACTCCCCATACACACAATGTGGCCGTGTGCTATCGATGTAGTACCAGGCTGTACTATGCCCCAGTTCCGGCCTGGTTTATAGACATTCAAAAAATAAAATCGCAATTGCTTGAAAATAATGAGGCCATAAATTGGTATCCCGATCATCTAAAAAATGGCCGCTTCGGCAAAGGACTTGAACACGCCCCAGATTGGAATATCTCAAGATCTCGGTATTGGGGAACGCCAATGCCCATTTGGTCAGCAATAGCTGCAGACGGCACCGAGCAACTACGAGTCATCGGAAGTATTGAAGAGCTCAAAACATGGGCTGTTGAACCCGAAAAAGTTGCTGACTTAGATGATATCCATCCCGAATACTTACAAGACGTTAGTGTCTGGGTTGACGATGAAAAGACACTTAAGGGCACCAGAATCCCCGAGGTATTTGATTGCTGGATCGAGTCTGGATCGATGCCGTTTGCATCAGTCCATTATCCTTTTGAGAACAAGCAGCACTTTGAGCAAACATTCCCAGCGCAGTTCATCAGCGAATACGTAGCTCAAACCAGAGCGTGGTTCTATACGATGCACGTACTTGCGACGGGTGTTTTTGAGTCTCATGCATTCGAAAATGTGCTGACTACCGGAACTATTTTGGCCGAAGATGGATCAAAAATGAGCAAATCTAAGAAGAACTATCCCGATCCTCAGATTTTGATGGAGGAGTATGGCGTAGATAGTTTACGACTATACCTGATGAGCTCTCCTGTAATGAATGGTGAAAATTTACACTTCAGCGAAAAAGCAGTAGCGGACATTAGAAGAAAAGTGTTTGTAGTGTGGTGGAACATGCTGTCATTTTACTCGATGTGCACACCAAAGAAGCTCCCCATGACACCACCCACAGCATCACATGTAATGGACACATGGCTACTCAGTGTAACCACCACTCTCACTCAAACAGTAACTGAGCACTATGAAAACTATGACCTAGTAAAAGCTAGTAGGGCACTAATGGAGTTCGTCACTGAGCTCTCAACCTGGTACCTTCGTCAAAGTCGGGATAGGTTGCGTGACACAACTAATGCTGAAGCAAATCAAACATTCGGATTTGCTCTTTATACATTAGCTCAACTCATGGCACCCCTTGCTCCCTTTTTTACTGAGTTAGTCCATGACTGTTTGCTCGGTGATGACAGTTCTATACACCTAACTGACTGGCCTAAAGCAGAGAGTGAGTTACACCACCCAGAACTTGAGAAAAAAATGGCAGAGATCAGAAGAGTAGTTGAAAGAGCGCACGCCCAGAGAAAAGAACTGGAGATGAAAGTACGACAACCGCTGGCCTCTCTAACAGTAACCTCACCCGTTGAGAAACCATTTCAAAACCTACTAGATGTATTAGCCAATGAGGTTAACGTAAAAGAAGTTCGCTGGGAGCAAGGTTTAGAGCTAGAAGTTTCACTTGACACTAAGCTTACCCAAGATTTGAAGGATGAGGGAGAAGCTCGAGAGGTAATGCGATCCATTCAGCGACTTCGAAAAAAATCTGGTTTATCACCAGAGGATCAAGCAGTAGTTTCGCTCCCAAACTGGCCCAAGGACTGGACCGCTCAAATTGAAGAGAGAACTAATGCTAAGCTTCGGCAAGGTGAGGTTCTAGAACTACTTGATCACTAATCCTAGTGACAGTGCTACTATGTGCTTAACATGAAGCAGTGGTTTTTATTTAGCTGCATCGGCATCCTTGGTTTGACGAGCATTACTACTCTAAGCAGCATCGCCAGTGACTTGGCATATATTCAATTAGTCTTTCTGATGACTGGCTTAATTGTATTCTGGATCGTATCTCAAATTTCATTCAGCACACTGCTTTCATACCGCTGGCTAGCATACTTTGGCTTGGCTGCTTTACTTGTCCTGACACTCCTAGTCGGGACATTGACAAAAGGTACGCTGCGTTGGATATCTGTAGGAGGTCTGTTTTCCATCCAAGGCTCACAGCTCGCTGTTCCAATAGTGGGTCTGGTGGTAGCTCGATACTTAGGACAGCATGCCACAACCAAGCTGTCTACGCTGATTACAGTACTATTGATCATTGGTTTACCCGCTACCTTAATAGTGGTAGCACCCGATCTGGGAACTACCATCCTATTTGTGGCTAGCATCAGCACCGGCCTCTTTCTCAGTCAAGTTCCATGGAAGTATCTTTTTGGCTTAGTAGGCCTAGCCGTCGCAGTGGCTGCTCTGGGATGGATATTCTTTCTCAAGCCGTATCAAAAGGAGAGAATTATTGGTTTTTCTTCGAATGATTCTGCTGTCAGTGGTTCTCAATACAATGCTCGTCAATCACAAATTGCCGTTGGCTCTGGACAAGCATTTGGCAGAGGTCTGGGTCAAGGAGTGCAATCTCACTTGCGCTTCCTACCTGAGCGTCAGACTGATTTTATTTTCGCTTCTTTTGCAGAAGAGTGGGGATTTTTAGGTAGTTTTTTCTTGCTCTCTTTGTATACAGCTATGATCAGTTACGTTATCCATAGTTCTTGGAGTCACCCCAACCAAAGTGAACAGTTGTACTGTGCAATCGCAGCAACATTTCTAACAGCGCAGACCGTGGTTCACATCGGCATGAACATGAAATTACTACCCATTACTGGCATCACACTCCCATTCATGTCGTATGGAGGTAGCTCCATCATAGCTACAGCCTTACTACTAGCCATAGTACAAAGTGCCATTGAGTCTTCGTCTCCTCATCAGGCACATCACATCAGTTGACTATCACTTACTAGCGAGGCATGATACAATACATGCCTCAAGAACGTTGAAAGTTTTTATGAAAAAAACAGCAATTATTCAGCTTGCAGGAAAACAGCACTTTGTCACAGAGGGTGACGTTATCGTAGTTGACGCTAACTTAGGTAAAGCAGGCGACACTATTACAGCAAGTGATGTACTTTTGAGCAATGATGGCAAAGCCATTCAAGTTGGCTCACCACTTGTCTCTAAGGCGAGCGTCAAACTAACCATCACAGACCAGGGAAAGGGTGACAAAATCTCTGTCATGAAGTACAAATCAAAGTCAAGATATCGAAGACAAATGGGTCATCGCCAGGACCAAACAACTCTAGAGGTGACCAAGATCGCTCTCTAATGACAACCCTATTCCTGCTCGGATCAACTCCAAAACTCTCTTTGGCAGAGTTACAAGCCTATGTACACCCATCGGTTCGCCGGTGTGGTGATATGTTTGCGATACTATCAGATCATGCACTTGAAGACGTAAGCCAACTCCAAGACTCACTTGGCGGCACTATAAAAATTCTACAGCCTTTGGCGACTACCATTTCCTCTGAAGATAACCTGCTTAAGGAGATCGTTGAGCATCTGAGCAATGACGACAATCCAGAGTTTAGCTTTACTGACGCTTCCTCGTCTGAGCTGATTTCTATTGATAGCACAGATATTAAAAATGCACTCAAGCAGCACAACATATCTTCGCGCTACCTGAGAAGCACCAAAATAGGCATGCCTGCTCCGCTACTACTCAGCAAGCCTAGTAGACATGATCTCTGGCTAGTTGATGTAGATGGCTCGTTAATACTAGCTGAAACTGCCAGTGTTCAGAATATTGACGACTGGACAAAAAGAGATAGGAGTAAGCCCTATGCTGACAGAAAGCGCGGTATGCTACCACCCAAAGTAGCCAGAATGATGCTGAACCTACTCGGACCCACACAATCTGATGTAGTTGTATACGATCCATTTTGTGGCACGGGCACCGTTATACTAGAAGCAGCCGTACTGGGCTACCAAGCAGTAGGCTCAGATATTCGTCAAGAAACTATCTTTGGAGCTCAAAAAAATGTCGACTGGCTTTGTGATCAGTATGAAGTATCACGAGTCCCCGAACTCATAATTGCTGACGCCACCCAAAATTCTCTAGCTTCGCAGTTGCCCAAAATAGATGCCATCGTAACTGAACCATTCCTTGGCAAGCCAAAGCCCAAACCTGAAGAACTAACAAATATCTTCAAGGGTCTCGAAAAACTTTACTATGGCAGCTTCAAAAACTGGACTCGCTTACTAAAACAAGGTGGCAAAGTAGTAATCACGCTACCGGCTGCTGAATCAGGAAAACACAGCTACACCATGGAAAAATTGATTGACAAGATAGCTACTCTCGGGTACACTACTGTGTCTAGTCCCATCGAGTACGCTCGCCCTGGGGCAGTTATCAAAAGAGAAATATATCAAATAACATACAACGCATAGCATATGTCAAAAGTTAAAGCCTCCGGTAAAGTTACTCAACACGCCCAAGGCAAACGCCATGGTAAGCGACTCGGCTTGAAAAAAGCCGGTGGAGAAGTAGTTAAAGCTGGCAACATCATTCTTCGTCAACGCGGCGCCAAGTACAAAGCTGGCAAAGGCGTTGGAATGGGCAAAGACCACACTATTTTTGCCATGATCGATGGTATCGTCTCATTTGGAAAAAAATGGGGTAGAACCGTCGTGCAAGTTTCCTAAGAGAATTTGCTCTTTTTCTAAGCTTATTTTCCTTTATCTAGTACTTTAGCTCTAAAAAAAAGAGTCAAGCTATGATATACATGGCTGTATGTCTCAGCAAATAGTTCTCATCCCCATAGATCAACTTCAACCGAATCCCTTCCAACCCAGGGATAAAATCAAGAAAGAGGATCTAGAAGACCTCACTCAATCAATAACCGTCCACGGTGTACTTGAGCCGCTTGTGGTGGCTCACACACCTGCGGGCTACCAAATCATTGCTGGTGAGCGACGCTGGCGAGCTAGTAAAGAAGCTGGTTTGGATACAGTACCTGCTTTAATCAAAAAAACGAGTCCCAAGGGCATGCTTGAGATGGCAATCATTGAGAATGTTCAACGAAGCGATCTCTCACCTATTGAGAGAGCACAGGCTTTTGCTCGGCTGGCTAGCGACTTTCAGCTGTCGATGAAAGAGATCGGCGAGCGAGTTGGAAAGTCCATCTCATACGTCAGTAATACCATGCGACTATTGGATTTACCCGATGCTATTAAAGATGGCCTAATGGGTGGACTGATTACAGAAGGTCATGCCAGGGCTATTGGTGGCATCATGAATGAGCAACTGATGGTTGAGTGCTACAAAGTAATTCTCAAGGAAAACGCATCCGTTAGGCGTGCTGAAGACCTTGCTCGAAGGTTCAAAGAGCAACACAAACTTAAGTACATTAAGCGCGGCAGACCACATCACGTAGACGATAATGTCCTCAAGCAGTGGGAACATCACATGGACCAAGTCTTCCACGCCAAATCACGACTCAACTTAGTGCGGTCAAAAAGCCAAACAAAAGTAAGCATTACACTCAAAGGTAATTTACAAGAAACACAAGATGATCTAGAAAAGATTATTGAAATGGTAACTGAAGGCAAGGGTGAGAAAGCCTAACAAACGATAGAACAACAAACGCCCCCAATAGAGCTAAGTATTAACGATACTGAACTTGAGGCAAAAAGCCAACCATATTTGCTGGCCAATATCTAAAGAACGCTCTTCCTACAATGTCAGTCTTAGCGATAGGACCCCATGCTCTAGAGTCACTTGAGTACGGGCGATTATCACCTACGACGAAGTATTCATTGCTTCCCAGCACAATATCCCTACCTTTAGTAAAGGTGCCCGCCTGAGTAACATTTTCAGGTGGAATATATGCCTCTGGCACTTGCTGCCCATCTACAAAGATGGCATTATCACGAACTGAGATCGTTTCGCCAGGAAGTCCAATCACTCGCTTAATGAAGTCACAACCAGTACCTTGAGGACAATTTGCTTGTTCCGGCGCATGGAACACAACCACGTCGCCCCGACTGGGCTCGCCTATGCGATAGCTAATTTTATCTGTAAGTAGATACTCACCGTCTTGAAAATTGGGCACCATTGACTTGCCATTTACCTGGTGTGGCTGCATAAAAAAAAGATACACAACCAAGAAAAGTGATAGCGCTATCACCAAAGTCTCAAAAATGTCTAGGAAAAACTCGCCTAAAGAGCGCACAATGCGTGACATACCCTAGGATTATCCATTTTAGCTAGTAGCCGCGCAAGCCCTGAAAGGCGATAATAGGGTTATGGGATATGCACAAAATGCGATCGCTGGCTTTAGTTGGCAGACGGCGCTTAAAATAGCCATTGCTGTAGTCACCATTCTCAAAATATCAGTCTTGGCGCGCCTGCTGACACCAGCTGACTTTGGCTTGTTTTCGTTGGCGATGATAGCGCTTGGCATCAGCGAAGCAACTACGCAAACTGGTGTCAACATCACGATTTTACAATCTCGACACTCAATCACCTATTTTGTAGACACGGCTTGGGTAATAGCCATCGTAAGAGGATTGGTGATTGGGGCAATCATGCTAGTTCTTGGACTAACAATGAGCAACTTTTTAGCTACTCAGGAACTACTACCGCTTGTAACTGTGGCCTCACTCATACCCGTCATCAAGGGGTTTATCAACCCCGCAATCGTAAACATGCAGAAGCAGTTCGCATTTTTTGCCGACAGCACCTACCGTTTTTCCCTATCTTTCATCGACGCCATCGCTGCGATTGCGCTGGCCCTAGTATTCCAATCTGTCATGGCGCTGATAGTAGCCATGGTTTTGGCCGCTATCGCCGAAGTTGCCATCTCCTTTTTCTTCTTCAGCACTAGGCCACGCTTTCAATACCTCAAATCTAGAGGAGACATCATTCTCCGTAATGCCAAGTGGCTAAGTTTTACCAGCCTCTTTCAATATCTTCATGAAAATCTAGACAACTTATTGATCGGTAAACTACTCTCAACTGGTCAGTTGGGTCTCTATCACAATGCCTACAGCATTAGTCACAAACTCAACTATGATGTAGCTAAGTCTGCGAGCCACGGCGTTCTACCGGCACTCACCAAGCTCTCTGGACAACAAGCCAGACTCCGCAACGCCATGCTCAAAAGTCTGGGCGGCGTAGTGGTAATTACCACCTTTGCATCACTGCCTCTACTTATCTTTCCAGAATATGCCGTAACGCTATTGTTGGGAAGCCAATGGTTGGAAGTAATTCCACTCCTCAAGTGGTTAGTACTGGCTGGATTACTACAGAGTGCCACCAACATCATTTATACGTTCTTCGTCTCCCAAAGAGTCTATGCACCAGTCAATCTTCATCTGGCACTAACTGTTGTGCTCATGGTGGCTCTTATCATCTGGCTGGGAAGCTCATACGGACTACTAGGTGCCGTTTTGGCTGTCCTGATCCCAAGAGTTATAACTCTGCCTGTA
>CAZTEB010000012.1:0-11483 GCA_964612735.1 uncultured Pseudomonadales bacterium | reverse complement strand
TTGCCATTTAAGTCATTGTTAGATCGTAAGTGATGTCAAAACTTGTCAACATCACAGCCATAGTCTTAGTCGATACCATCGATGATGCACTCAAACAGTGCGTCGCATCTTTAGACTGGTGTCAAGAGATATTAGTAGTACTGACTCGTTCCAACATCGCACTTCCCAACTCTAAACCATGGAATACGACTACCATCCTAAAGCTTCCACAGCCCTCAGGAAAAATAACTGACTTTGGTAAAGTTCGAAATCGGGCATTGCAAGAAGCCTCACAAGAATGGGTGTTCTTTGTAGACAGTGATGAAGTCGTCCAGCCTGGTGCCGCCGAAAAGATCTCCAAGCATATTGAGCGCGGCCAGTATGACGGATTATTAGTACGTAGAAGCGATGTTTTCCACAATCAAGCTCTCAAGGGCGGAGAAGCCGCCAATGTTTGGCTACTCAGAGTTGGTAAAAAGAAACTGATGAGCTATGGCAGGCCCGTTCATGAGCTAGCTACCATCTCCGGGACGATTGCAAAAGTTGACGTTAAACTCCTCCACCACTCCCATCAATCACTGAACTCCTTCCTCGAAAAAATTTCATACTACTCCCAGCTCGAGGCTAATTACCGCATACAGCAACATAGAACAGCATCTACACTCGAACTACTCTTCTTTCCTCCCTTGAAGCTTATATACAACCTACTGTTTCGACTCGGGCTCAGAGATGGCTGGAGGGGAGTGGCATATGCCTACATGATGAGCCTTCACTCCCTGTGTGTTAGGGTATATCAGTATGAAAAGACGAACGTCGATCCCTCTTGATCGACGAGTGGCCATAGACCAGGGTATGACAGTGCTACTGCTTTGCAGTTTAGCTCTGGGACAACTTGGTCGGATTAGCCTCGATCAGCAATTGGCAATCTACCCCCACGATGCCATCGTCACAGCCTGGTCAGCTCTACTAGTGCTCAGACTAGACAGTCATCTCCGCGTACTCAAATGGCTAAAACGACGACGTACTCCACTCACCATACTCTTTGTCTGCCTCATAGCAGGATGGCTAGGGGCATTTAGTGGCGGCCAAGATCTTACGACTCCGCTGCTCTATACGGCAAGACTATGTGCATACCTCATTTGGTTTGGCCTACTCTTCAGCTATAGTGCGACCATTGCCCCAAGATTACGATGGAAACTAGTGCTACTGGGTGGTTTGCTGGCTGCCTGGGGCATCATTCAGTATGTACTACTACCAGATGTGCGGTTCTTGGCGGCCTTAGGCTGGGATGATCACTATGCCCGACTAGTGGGCACTCAGCTGGACCCCGGGTTCACTGGCATGATGCTGATCATCTGTTTTATAGTCTCATGGTTTGTGGAGACACCAACTATTCATCGGAAAGGCACTGGCCTGATTTCTAGCCTCCTGATCGGCTCACAATCACTAATGATTGTAGCTCTAGCACTAACCTTCTCACGAGCTTCGTATGTGGCCCTATTCATTGGCGCAGCGATACTAGTAATGCAACGCTCCCGACGCTTCTTTAAACTCATAGCACTAAGTAGTTTGCTAGCTGTCAGCATACTCTTGGCCCCCAAACCCACTGGCGAAGGAGTGGTTCTCACCAGAATGTCGACTGTTACATCTAGGATCTCAACCAATGCCCTCTGGATCTCCCAACTAACACCACTTCAGTGGCTGGTTGGCAGAGGAGCTTGGGTGCAACCTACTACTAGCTCTCAGGGGGTGCTGCCCGACCATGCTAATGCCGCTGATGCTGTGATAGTGACGGTGCTTAGTGGAGTGGGGGGGCTTGGAATGGTCGCGCTCTGCTGGCTGGCATATCTAAGCTTGCAGTATGTCAAAGCTGACTCACTTGCTTGGCCAGTGATAGCAAGCGTACTAACTCACAGTTTCTTTAATAACACACTGCTGCAGCCTTTTGTGCTGGTGCTGATGCTGCTCAGTATAAAAGCTGGGGTTAGTAGCGAAAAGTAACTTTAACGATCTGCAGTGGTGTTACCAGCTTGGTCAACTACCACAAACTTCAACTCATTATCTCCCTCAGCCAACTGGTAAGTAGTTCTAAAAGTGCCGTCGGCCTTGGTCAAAACTGGCCTGGCATTTAGGCTAACTTTTGCCTTTGGCTCAGTCGTTCCCTGGACGGTGATCGTTTGGTTTTTGCGCAGCTCATACGTTTGGCCATCCACTGGCTCAGTCAACTCAAGCTCAGGTGGCACTGGATCATACACTATGATGTGTGACTTACTCGTTCCTGATTCATTACCAGCCTCATCTTTCGCAAAAATGTTTAAGACATTTTCACCCTCATCGAGATCTATAGTAGTTTCAAAATCGCCTTCATCACCAATGACTACTTCCTCCACCTGAGAACTATTCACAACAAATACCGCCGTACTACCAGCTTCACCAAAACCTTGGACACGCAGCGAAGCACTAGGTGTGGCGGCTACTGGCTGAGAAATAGTGGGAATTTGAGGTGGGGTAGTGTCACCAACCGAAAGCGATCCATCGCTACCCAGGAAATCGGCGCCCAGCCGGATCACATTTGGCACAATAAACAAAGCAAATACTATCGCAAATACTACGGTTACGATACCAATCAACCAGGTTTGTCGAGCTAAGCGCTTTTGCTGTTTTTTAGCTAATCTGGAAGAAACACCTTTGGGACTCATGGTTTGATCTGGTTGTGATGTTGTAGAGGTATACCCAACTGAATCGAATCTGTCAAATTCACCTGGAGTGTTCATGATAGTAGTGTAGCAGAGTACTGAAAAAATAGTACCTTGGGAGCCAGGAAGGGGATTCGAACCCCTGACCCTCGGTTTACGATACCGATGCTCTACCAACTGAGCTATCCTGGCGCTGAGCGGGCGACCGGATTCGAACCGGCGATCTTCTGCTTGGGAAGCAGACATTCTACCACTGAACTACGCCCGCGCCCTGTATTGTAGCAAGGAATGCTTAGTTAGCGTACTTAATCTGAAGATGGTAGCGTTAGAACTTGGTCTGGATAAATGAGGTCTGGATGCGAGATCTGGTGTGAGTTCTGCTGATAGAGCTCTGGCCAACGATAGGGATCACCAAGATATGCCTCAGCTATCTGCCAAAGTGAGTCACCCTGTACGACAGTGTAGGCAACTTCACTCACCTCACTAGTAGTATCTACTGATTCTTCCAGATCGCTAGCGTCTTGCTCGGGATTTTGCTCAGCTTGTTGCTGCTCGTCTTGTTCAATATCTCTATCTAGCCTAGGGATAACCAGCTCCATACCAACCTCTAAATGTTGATCAGCTACTAGATCGTTCTCCAATTCAATAACTCGGTAAAGACTGCCATCACCATAAAAGGCCTGGGCTATGCGCCAAGTCGAGTCACCTTGACCCACCTCGTACACCACTGGCAGTAATTCTTGTAGCGCAACTCTGTCAGTTTCACCAGGAAGCTCAGTTACAAACACCTGAGATGAGTGATCATCTTGAACACCTGATTCCAGCTGCGGTCGCAAGCTCTGACGAGCCAATAAAACTAGTAGACCAGCGATGATTAACACCAACACAAACCCAATGGCAAGCGCTGCTACTGTTACTGGTTGATACAACAGTTTTAAAAATTGTTTAAAATCTTCGGTGGTCATGAGAATCAGAGTATATCACAGTACAAAAGAGTGTATGATAAAATCACGCTAAATATACTAGTAAGGAGATGGTATGAGTGAGTATTCAATACGAAGAGGCTATCTTACTAGTGATCACAGCACGCCCAATCCCGCACCAGAACTAACACCACCAACTCAGAGAAGAACATTTGGAACTCTTGAGCAATATCACCAAGCAACACAAACAGCTCAAAGAGATGAAGCCCTGGGACCTATTGATACCGTGAATGCTCTTCGTTATGCTGCAGGAATCAACCGGTTGCTCTCCGAAATTAAACAGCAAAATCCAAAAGATTTATCTTGGTACCACACACGCATTCAAAGGGTTTGGGATAGTGAAGATATAGCCGTTGAAAACGCCTACACCACTGCTGTAAACCTACGACTCCTTGTAGGAAAAGCAAAAAAACAAAAACTCAACCTACGAGAAGCACTAGCACTCAGATCTGCCTACATTACACTTGTAACAAACTAAAATCTTTCTTTAAATTACTTTAATGTCACTACGTCCTATATTTGTGGCTGAAGTGTATATTTTTCACGAGAACAAGATACTCCTTCACAAACGAAGCGATACTAAAAAGAAGTTTCCGGGATTTTGGTCACTGCCAGGTGGACACATTGAGCTAGGTGAGGATCCACTAGCAGCAGCTATTAGAGAGGTACAAGAGGAGACCTTAATTTCCATTACGCCTAGAGAGATCAAACTCAAAGTTGTGGCGATGCATGATCACTTAGATAGGGAAGAGCGCTATGTAGCGTTCGCTTTTGCGGTGACCCTAACAGAACAACCAACTCTCCATGAAACTGAGGAGGGCAAGCCGCACTGGGTGCCTATTAACAAAGTACACTCTTTGGAAAATGTCTTTGAACCTGTGAAGTACTACTTTGACTTTGTATTCAGTGATCAACCAGGTATTATCTATAACACTAGCCAGTGGCGAGATACCAAGCTAGTCAAGGTAGTGAGTGAAACAGTAGATGCCAACTCATAGCTATGCTACTCGATGAGTATGTATATCAACTGTAATATTGCTTCATCTGTTACATACTAACTGATCACATTATATACTCAATATAGATCAAAATAGCAATAAATGTATCGATTTAATACAATGAAGTGATTAAAATTAATTGATGTATACATCTTTTCACATATTTGACTGTAATTAGCATAGTAAGGATTAGAGTGCTAAAAATTACAATACAAAAAGCTGAGAACAGCAACGGAAAAATTATTCGTCAGTTGAATCAAGCATTGTTTGAGTTTGAAGATCAATTCACAAATACATACAACACGAATTGGTCCCACTCGAGTGCAGGTAATCAATACTTTCAGGATCGAATTAAAAATGGAATCGTTTTTATTGCAACAAAAAATGAAAAAGTCGTCGGATATACTTGTGGTTCTATAGCTATGCTCTCATATCGCTCACCTTCAAAGACTGCAGAGCTTGAAAACATGTTTGTCTTAGATTCTTACCGGAATCTTGGTATCGGAAAAGAGCTACTGATGCATTTTGAAAAAGAAGCTAGAGCTCTAAATGCTCAGAGAATCGTTGTGAGCGCTCTCAATGAGAATAGAGATGCAGTCGAATTCTATCAAGATTGTGGTTTCAGCATGCGCCAAGTAGTACTTGAGAAAGAATATTAACTAAACAATAAAACTTGCGACCTCGACCGGAATCGAACCGGCGATCTCCTCCGTGACAGGGAGGCATGTTAACCGCTACACCACGAGGCCTAGAGGGCATATTGTACCGCCAGGGAACCAGAAACTCAATTCCTGCTTTGACCCCAATCTATACCACTCCCATAATTATTGACTATAGGATTACCATCTTTTCGTGAATATTAGTGTGAATAATGTGAAAAGTCGTGAAATAGTATCGCACTAACCACAATGCTTAGCAGAAGAAACTCTTATATAGTATACTTAGACACACGGCAATGACTGTCACTCACTAGTAGTTCGAAAGGAACCAATGTCACTACCACTTATCTTGATCGTAGCCGGCGTAGCCATAGCAGCCTACGTCATCTCAGTCTACAACACTCTCCAAAGTCTGAAGACGCAAATCAAAGCAAGTATTCAGGAGATCGGCAACCAGCTCAAGCGCCAAGCTTCACTGATTCCAAATCTTGAGTCAGCCGTCAAAGGCTATCTTAAGCAAGAGAAAGATGTCTTTAAGATGTTGACCGACGCCCGCAAGTCGGTCGCCCAAGCTGATAAAAGTGGCAAAGCCAGTGACATCGAGGATGCCATCCAGAAAATCCAAGCAGTTGTCCCAAGAATTAACATTGCTGTAGAAGATAATCCAGAGCTGAAGTCAGATAAAACTGTTACCAAGTTTATGGATGAGCTTCGAGATACGGCAGACAAGCTAATGTATGCTCGCCGCAGCGTGATTGACCTTAGTCAGGCCTATAATGTCAAGTTAGTCACCTTTCCATCCAACATTATCGCTGGAGTATTTGGCTTCACTGAAGAGAAAGGCCTTGATACTCCCACCAGTGGTTCGCACGTCTCAGTCTCAAGCGGCGAGATGAGTGACCCCAAAGTCAATCTGTAGTTCAAAATAGTATCTTATGTCATAGGAGAAGTTGTATGAGCGAGGCCCTAACAATTCCCGATCATAATGATGAGGCTGACTTGGTACAATTTGCTGGGGAAGCCACCAGGCATTTTGAAAAAAATGCGGGAGAATTGGGATTCGTAATAGCTTTGATCACCTCCTTTGAAGATGTTCATCCCGACGATTACGATCAAAGATATGTTGATGCTCCTGATTTCATCATCAAAGCCAAACAGCTATCAAAAGATGCCGATGCGCAGCTACTGGTTGCTCTTTGGTATGGCTTTACCTATGTGGAAGATTTCCTCACCCATCTTATAGCTTCTAGCGCAGGCCCAACAACCTCCCATCCTTGGGAAGAAGTTGAGCCGGTTTAGACTTTAGAACAATATGACCCATTACCAAGCCGTCCAGGCCAATAAAACCAAATCTTGGTTGATCGTCGCTGTCTTTATAGCTTTTATCGGTGGCGCTAGCTATCTCATGACCACAGGACTCGGCTATGGTTTAGATGTAGTCGGGATGGCGCTGGTATTCTCTGGCGTAATGTCGTTTACTTCATACTGGTGGTCAGACAAAATCATCCTATCCATCTCTGGTGCCAAAGAGGCCTCTCGTGAAGAATTTTTTGACTTTTATACAGTTACTGAAAACCTGGCTATGAGCCAACGGATGCCGATGCCCAAGCTGTACGTCATTCAAGACACAGCTATGAATGCATTTGCGACTGGTAGAGATCCAGAACACGCAGTCGTGTGTGCCACTACGGGCTTGCTATCCCGATTAAACCGCTCTGAAATCGAAGCTGTGGTAGCTCACGAACTGGGTCACGTCAAAAACTATGACATTAGACTGATGTCGATCGTGACCGTACTAGTCGGACTCATTGCACTGTTGGCAGACTGGATGCTACGAATGACGTTTTGGCGCCGATCGGGTAGAGATAGAGATGGTGAAGGTAATCAGCTGCAGGTGATTATGTTCGTAGTAGGTCTTATCTTAGCGTTACTCTCACCGATTATCGCTCAACTGATTCAACTAGCCATCTCGAGACGACGAGAGTTTCTAGCCGACGCTAGTAGTGCCGCTATGACCAAAAATCCAGCAGGCTTAATTAGTGCTCTCAAGAAGATCTCATTAGATCGGGAACCACTCGAAGCTGCCAATAAAGCAACTGCTCATCTCTACATCTCCAACCCACTGAAAAATACTCATGGAGCCATTGGCATGTTTGCTGGGCTGTTTCATACCCATCCGCCGGTAGAACAGCGAATTGCTGCCCTGAGTGAGTTGTAATCTGGTACACTACATAGCATGTCTGGCATATCAGCACATCAAGTTGGACACATCGCCCAACTGTCACAAATCCCGATCACTCCACAAGAAGAAGAAGCGTTAGCTGCAGCATTCACTGAAACGCTCGAAGTAGTAGAGGAACTCAAGAAAGTTGCTACTAAAGGAGTAGAACCAGCGCACCACGTAACTGGTCTCGAAAATGTAACTCGTGATGACGCTGTCGATGAACACCAGATGTTGTCACAAGAAGAAGCGCTGAGTAATGCTCATCAAACTCATCAGGGCTATATAGTAGTTGAACAAGTGCTGTCTTCAGATGCTTAATACCCTCACACTCAAACAAGCTCTCGATAAACTCACATCAAATGAGATCTCTCTTGATGACTTGTATAGCGACCTTGATGCCGCGATTGCTAAAGATAACACCGAGCTAAACGTCTACCTTCACCTCAACAAGCAAGCGAAAACTCAAGCTAGCTCTGCAGCTACATCGCCACTTCGAGGGGTACCACTAGCGATCAAAGACAATATATCCACAGCTGGAGTAGAGACGACAGCTTCATCTAAAGTACTCGATGGCTATACACCAGTCGTGGACGCAACCATAACTACTAAGCTCAAGGCAGCGGGTGGGGTAGTACATGGCAAAACCAACCTAGATGCATGGGCTCACGGCTCCTCCACCGAAACTTCTGGTTATGGCGCTACTCACAACCCCCGAAATCCTGACCACCTACCTGGTGGTTCTTCTGGTGGTAGTGCTGCAGCGGTAGCGGGAGACATGGCTATCGCCAGCATTGGTACTGAAACAGCTGGCTCTATTCGACAGCCAGCCGCTTGGTGTGGAGTAGTTGGACTCAAACCAACCTACGGCAGAGTCAGTCGCTATGGCATCGTAGCTATGGCTTCATCTACAGACTCGCCCGGACCGATAACTAAAACTGTTGAAGATAGCGCTATTCTGCTCAATCATATGGCCGGTAAAGATATCTATGATGCGACTACTAGCGACCAATCTACTCCTGACTTTACTACCGCTCTTGGCAAAAGTCTTAAAGGGTTGAAAATTGGCGTGGTGTACCACGACTTAGAGGGTCTAGCCGATGCTTGGTCGTTTGTCGAACCACAGCTAGCCGTCTTTAGAGATCTTGGCGCAGAGGTTGAGATGGTTGCTGCGCTTGATCCTCGTCATGCCGTTAGTGTCTACACAATCGTACAGCGAGCTGAAGTCAGTAGTAATCTAGCACGCTACACCGGCATTCGTTATGGCAACACCAGAGATCACTTTGGTGACGAAGCTAAACGACGCATCATGCTCGGCACGTTCGCGCTCAGCAAAGGCTATGCAGACAAGTACTACACCTTAGCTCAAAAGGTGAGACGGCTCTATATGGATGACTTTGATACACAGTTTTCGAAGTATGATGCCCTGATTAGCCTCACTTCTCCCAGCTTTGCCAAGAAGCTCGGTGCCACAGAAGGTGAGGTTATGTTTGGAGAACTCGAGGACTTGCTACTGGAACCAAGTTCACTAGCGGGACTACCCGGCATTAGCGTACCATGCTATCGAGATCAGAAGACAAACTTGTTCCTAGGCTTAAATATCATGGCTCCCAAGTGGCGCGAGGACACTTGTCTTACAATTGCTGATGCTTTTGAAAAAAACACTGACTGGAACACCTGGAGAAGCAATGAGTAACGCTGATACCTACCAACTCGTTTGCGGCATGGAAGTACATGCCGAACTAAAAACGGCTAGCAAAATGTTTTGTGGCTGCAAGAATGATCCATTTCACGCCAAACAGCCCAACTCCCACACTTGCCCAGTTTGCCTAGGACTACCCGGAGGACTTCCAGTACCGAATAAAAAAGCTATTGAGTGGACCATTAAGCTTGGCCTGGCACTTAACTGTAACATCAACCTGTTCTCAAAGTTTGATCGCAAACATTACTTTTATCCAGATTTACCCAAAGGCTATCAAATCAGCCAATACGATATTCCGTTTTGCTATGATGGCTATCTCGAAACACCACAGGGTAGAGTGGGCATCACTCGCATCCACTTAGAAGAGGACACTGCTAAGCTTCAGCACACTGAAGTCGAAGGTAAAAAAGTTTCATTAATAGACTTCAATCGTAGCGGCGTACCCTTAATCGAGATCGTCAGTGAGCCTGATATCACCACAGCAGAACAAGCGGCAGCATATGGCAGAAAACTCAGAGAAGTTATCCGTTATCTAGAAATTAGTGACTGCGACATGGAGCAAGGTGGCATGCGGCTGGAAGCCAACGTCTCACTCACCACTCCCGAAGCTAAAGAGCTACCAAACTATAAAGTGGAACTTAAAAACATTAACTCATTTAAGTTTTTAGAGCTGGCCATCACCGCGGAGATCAAACGCCATTCACAGCTGTTGAATTCTGGTGAGACACCCGCTCAGGAAACAAGAGGATTCAACCAAAGCACTCAAGCAACTTTTAGTCAGCGCTCTAAAGAGTCTGCTGAAGACTATCGCTACTTCCCGGATCCTGACATTCCACCGATTCATTTGAGTGAAGCAGATCTAGAGGGGATTAAAAAAAGCTTGCCGCAAAGCTTGGATGAGATCACTAGTAAATGGCAACAGCAGTTCGCCATTCCCAATGAGTACATCGAGAGACTAGTAACGTCACAAAGTGAAGTCAGCACCTTGGATCAGGTTTTTCAGCTTGCTAGCACTCGTGACATTAAACCCAGTGCACTCTCAGCAGACTTTTTGAACAAAAAAATTACGCTGAGCTCACCTGAAAAAATGCTTAAAGCTTACTCAGAATTGCATTCTATCGAAGAGATTGATGAAGCTCAGCTTGAGAGTATAATCTCAGAAATCATTGCCAATAACTCGGAAGAACACACCCGCTACAATCAGGGTGAAACTAAGCTGCTTAACTTCTTTATTGGCCAAGTGATGAAGCAACTTGGTAAAAAAGTAGACATGAATCTTGTCAGGAAGCTCATTCAAAAACAGCTTGAGAGCTGATAGGATGAGCCAGATGGCACAAGACTTCACCCACCTCCACGTTCACACCGAGTACTCGATGCTCGATGGACTCAACAAAATACCCAATCTTGTAGAGCAAGCCAAAAACTTTGGTCAAACATCTATCGCCATCACCGATCATGGTGGCATGTATGGCTGTCTTCATTTTTTCAACGCCTGCAAGCAAGCCAACATCAAACCCATCGTGGGTGTCGAAGTCTACATGGCAAAGGACTCCAGATTTGACAAGCAACTCAAAATGGGTAGCGATCAGTTCCATCTGACATTACTTGCCCAAAATGAGACAGGCTACAAAAACTTAATGCTACTGGTGTCACTAGCCAACAAAGAAGGGTTTTCGTACAAACCGCGCATCGATCAAGAGCTACTTTTCAAGCACAACGAGGGCATCATCGTCACCAGTGGCTGCATGTCGAGCATCTTCAACCGACTACTCAGAGACGGTAAAAAGAAACAAGCGCTTGAACGATTTAAAGCATTTAAAGAAGTGTTCGCAGGAAGGTTTTACATCGAGCTCCAGCGCCACAGCACCATCACGGAGCTGACTGAGCTCAATACTCAACTTATTGAGATCGCTCGCAAACTTGAGTTGCCCGTAGTAGCCACCAATGACGTTCACTACCTCACAGCCGATGATGCACAAGCCCAAGATGCGCTACTCTGCGTCCAAACTCGCAAGCTAATAGCCGACACCAAACGAATGAGCATGCTTGATTCTCCCAGCTTCTACCTCAAATCAACTCAGGAAATGATCGAGCTTTTTCATGACATTCCCGAAGCGATTACCAATACACAAGTCATTGCTGAGCAGTGCAACGTAGAGATTCAAACTGGCGAGCTAATCTTCCCAAACTTTCCACTACCTAAAGGTCAAACAGAGGATAGCTACCTAGAAAAGCTTGTTCACGA
>CAZTEB010000011.1:0-21600 GCA_964612735.1 uncultured Pseudomonadales bacterium | reverse complement strand
TGAATAGAGATGAGAAAGTCGCCCAAGCCATCGAGCTATGTAAGAAAATGGGCATCTTAGTGCTGCCTCCGGACATTAATGCTTCAAGTAGTGACTTTACCCTTGAAAAACATAGTGACTCACTGGAAGGCATTGCCATTAGATTTGGCTTTAACGCTATTAAAAACGTCGGCACAGCAGCACTCGAAAACATTCTTGCCACCCGAGATAAGGTAGGCACATTCTCATCACTAACTGAGTTCATCCACGAGACAGAAGGAAGAAAAGTGAATAAAAAAGTGCTTGAGTCTCTGATAAAAGTTGGCGCATTTGATGCCTTCGGTACCAGAGCTAGCATGCTTGAAAATCTCGATTCAATTAAACAAACTGCCACCCAATATCAGTCTGAAGTAGAGGGACAAGACACACTTTTCGTGAACGTCAAGTCTGCTGGAAGCTCTCTTCAAGATACGTTTCCTGCTATCCCTGAGTACCCCAACCAAGAACTTCTCTCCTTTGAGAAGCAGCTGCTGGGCTTATATCTGACTGACCACCCAATGGCCAAAGCACTAGAAACGGTTAGTCACAAGGCAAATAAAAAAGTTGAAGAACTCGACGCTGCGGTACACACTGGTCAAACCTTTATGTTTGGAGGTGTCATCACCTCGCTGAGACGAGTTACCACTAAAAAATCTGGTAAACCCATGGCGTTTGGACGGCTAGAGGACACCTCAGGCAGTATCGAGTTCGTAGTGTTTCCCAAGACATTTGCTCAGTTTGAAGCCCTACTTGTCCCAGATACGGCAGTGCTGATCAAAGGTAAAGTTGAAGAGCGTGAAGATGCTCTGTCACTTATCACGGAGAAAATATTAGCTCCTTCTCAGTCCTCCATACAGAAAGCTGATCACGAGTTATTCATACCAAGAAAAACATCTAAAAAAACCTTAGAAAAAATAGGCTCCATTCTCAAATCAAATCCCGGCAGCGACACCATTGCCATTCTGATCCCAAACGGCGAACAACCAAAAACCATGTTATTGCCGTATAAAGTTGGCTGGAGCCAAAAGCTTGCACAAGAAATCCAGGCGCTGCTTGCCTGATTAGGAATCTGTCGGTAGAATGTTACTCCATGGACATCCGTGGACTTCGCAGCAAATCTTCACACGCACCAAAATTTGTGTTCGTCTCTGGCGGCGTCTTATCAGGCCTCGGCAAGGGTATTACGGCGGCTTCACTCGGAGTGTTGCTCAAAGAGCAAGGCTACTCGGTCTCGAACATCAAGTGTGAAAACTACTTAAACTTAGATTCTGGCAATATCAATCCGACAGAGCACGGTGATGTCTTTTTGTGTGAAGATGGCTTGGAAGCTGATCTAGACCTTGGTTCATACGAGCGATTCTTGGGCCAAGAAGTCGGCAACAAAAACTTTACGACTATTGGTCAAATCTACACCAAAGTCATTGACGACACCCGAAATCTTCACTTTAACGGTGCTACTGTAGATACTATTCCGTACGTTCCAGAAGAAGCGATTCGACGAATTAAAGCAGCGGGAAAGAACTTTGATATTACTCTAGTTGAGCTTGGTGGCACGGTGGGTGAGTATCAAAATGCGGTGTACTACGAAACGTATCGGATTATGAAGCTACGTCATCCTCAGGACGTAGTTCACGTTCACGTCACCTACTTCCCACGCCCAGCCCATATCGACGAGCTTAAATCAAAACCCACCCAACTCTCAGTACGACTCCTGAACACCATGGGCATCCAGCCAGACTTCATCGTAGGTAGGGCAGAGCAACCCATTGATGACAAACGCAAAGAAAAAGTGGCGTACTACTGTAATCTTAGTACTGATGACGTTATCTCCAACCCAGATGCGCAGAGTATCTATCAAATACCGCTCATCCTCAAAGAGCAGCAATTTGATAAAAAAGTACTCCAAAAACTTCACCTAAGCTCCAAGGATAAAAAACTAAACTCTTGGCAAAAGCTGGTAGATATCATCCTTGCTGAGAAAAAAACTAAGATTTCATTAGGCATCGTAGCCAAGTACATAACTACTGGAGACTACCAATTGGTAGACTCCTACGCCTCGCTGCTTGAGTCACTCAATCATGCTAGCTGGCATCACAAAATAGAACTTGATATACAGTTCATTGATGCCGAGCAAATAGAGAAAAGTGGGAAAAAGATCAAAGAACTCGAAGGGCTTGATGGGATTATCGTCCCGATCGGCTGGGGAGAGCGTGGAGTAGAAGGCAAGATTAACGCCATCCAATATGCCCGAGAGCACAAAATCCCTTACTTGGGTCTCTGTTACGGAATGCAGCTGGCCTCAATTGAGTTCGCCAGAAACGTACTGGGACTGGAAAAGGCCCACACCACCGAAGTAGCCCCAGAGACACCACATCCCATCATCCATGACATTCCATTTGAAGAGAAGTATCAGCGCATCAAAGGTGACGGTGCTAGCATGCGACTTGGCGCGTATGACTGCGTACTTAAACCTGGTACCCTAGCGCACTCGATCTATAAAAAGCACAAAGCCTTTAAAGATAGCAAGAAGAGCCTAATCTCCGAGCGTCATCGCCATCGCTTCGAGTTCAATAACGAGTATCGAGACCGACTAGAGGAAGCAGGATTTGTGATCTCAGGCACGTCTCCAGATGATTTTTTCGTCGAGATGATAGAGCTGCCCAAAAAAGACCATCCTTTCTTTTTGGCAACCCAAGCACACCCCGAGTATAAATCTAAGCCGCTTCAACCACACCCGATCTTCATCGAGTACTTAGCTGCGGTTCTCAAACACACCTCATGAAACGGACCACCATCCACGACCAAGCCTATGAGTACTACAGCTGGGAGCAGCTAGGCGATGACATCTTTGCACTTGGTCAAGAGATCCTTAATTCAGGCGAAGAGTTTGACAGAATAGTGGCCCTAGCTAAGGGAGGACTAACCTTCTCTCGCTCACTTGTCGACTACCTCCAGATAGATAACATCAGCACCATGCAGATTGAGTTTTACACTGGCATCGGCACTACTGCTAAGACACCAGTTATCACCCAAAGCCTTCCAGTGACTATCAGGGGAGAGAAAATCTTGATCTTTGACGACATTCTCGACACCGGCGGCACTCTTAAACTCGCCAACGAATATATCCAGCATCACGGCGCAGCAAAGATTAGCACCGCGGTACTCGTTAGCAAACCCTGGGCTGAAGTTGAGGTAGATTTTTCAGCCAGAGACAGCGAGGCTTGGGTAATCTTCCCCAATGAAACCAGAGAAACTATCGAGACGCTTACTCAGCTCTGGCGTGACGCTGGTGACGATGAGCAACGCATTCACTCCCAGTTACTCGAAGTAGGCTTTTCTCAGCAGGAAGTTGCACTCTTTGCCGATCTCGAGTAGAATACAGCTCTTATGGCACAATACTTCAAGTATAACGACCAATCCATCAGCTCTGGTGACACCGTTCGTGTTCATCAAGAGATTCAAGAGGGCAAGAAAAGTCGTATCCAGGTTTTCGAGGGTATCGTCATTGCTATCAAGAATGCTGGTAGTGGTAAGTCCTTCACAGTCCGCAAGCAGGGCGCCAATGGCATCGGTGTTGAAAAGATCTTTCCTGTTCAACTTCCTTCTATCAAGAAGATTGAGGTAAAGAGAAAAGGTCAGGTTCGACGCAGTAAGTTATACTACTTGCGTGATCGTATCGGTAAAGCCGCCACCAGAATTAAAGAAAAGGCGACTCACCAACCAACAGCTGCAGCAACCAAAGCTTAAGCTCGGCAGTCGCGGTGAAGAACTAGCCGCCCAATTCCTATTACAACACGGTTATAGAATCCTGGATACTAATCTCGCGTTTCAGCACAAAGAGCTCGACATCATCGCTCTTGATACCAAGCTAGATGAAGTCGTATTTATCGAGGTAAAAACTCGCTCTAGCGGTATGTTCGGTCATCCTAGCAAAGCCGTCTCCCAAGCAAAACTGCGCTCGATGCAGTACGTAGCTGGCATCTATCGCAGACAAAAGAAGCTCGGCGAGTATGACTATCGATTTGATATCATTACGGTGACACAAGGTAGAGTAGAGCATTACCGCAATATCAGCTGGACATGAACATTCAGGCTATTTACCACCATTACCAAGTACCAACCAATTTACAACGACACATGCTCAGAGTGGCTGCTGTCGCCAAAACTATCTGCGACCATTTTCAAGCTTCGATTATTCTAAATACTGAAAGCATCATCATTACTTCACTTCTTCACGACATGGGAAACGTGCTAAAGATTGACTTCAATGACACATCATTATTTGATGCTGAGGACCTAGGACGCATTGAGGAGTACAAACAGACGCAAGCTAGTCTTCTTGAGAAGTACGGTAGTAATCCAGATGAGGCTACCCTGGGCATACTCAGGGAACTTGGTATTTCAGATGAAGCCATCGAGCTATGCGAACATAGTCATTGGGAAGCCGCAGAGACATTTGTAGAGAGTGATGATTGGGCTAAGAAAATCTGCCTGCACGCAGATATGAGAGTTGGCCCATACGGATTACTCACACTTAGAGAGCGCTTCGACGACCTAGTTCGAAGACGACCAGAGCAGCAGCAAAAACTTGATAAGTTGTTTGCCGCGGGAGCTGTCATTCAACAACAGCTGCAAGATCACACGAACATTGATATCACCACACTCGATCCCAAAAACGTTGACGAGCTAGCTGAACAACTCAGGACAAAGGAGGTTACTGTCAGTCATAGCTGACTCTGCTATACTACTTTCAGTACTAGCAGTTAAGGCCCACTATGACCAACGTCCCTGCGTTCTTTACATCTAAGTCAGTTACTGACGCCATCAATCAGATCAGACCCGTCTTCAAAGGCGTGCCTCATCTTCCCAAAGGCCTAGTTGGCTTTTTAGCTGCCATCGCTCCTTGGCTCGCTGGCTTGGGAGGAGTACTCGGAGTCTTCTCAGGACTTAACATGCTCTCGATGGGACTTGGTATCAGCTCTAACGTTTGGTACGAACTGGCTGGCTTCGACTCTGAGTACTTCTTAGTCTCAGGTGTGCTCCAGCTTGCTTCAGCAGCTGTACTACTCTGGGCCTTCAAGCCACTCAAGGCTCGACAAAAAGCTGGTTGGATCCTGATGTTCTGGAGTATGGCTATCAGCATTCTGCAAAACTTGGCTTTGGTGATCCTACTCGGCAACTTTGCCACCAACTCACTCCTTGGCACCGTGATCGGTCTCGCCATCGGCCTCTACATCTTGTTTGAGGTTGAAGGGGAGTATAAGTAACACTCTTGTATATGAAAATAGAAAAGCCCTCAGTAATGAGGGCTTTTTTGTGACCTCACGGGGAATCGAACCCCGATTGCCGGGATGAAAACCCGGTGTCCTAACCGTTAGACGATGAGGCCGCTGTATCAAGTGACCATTATACCAGAGCTGCCCCTGAGTCCCAATGTTTGACGCAGTCGTACAGTGTTCGTTATAGTGGAGTTCGTACCATCAACTAGAAGGAGCAACGTGTCTTCCAAAACTGATCCCAAAACCCTCGACCAGGCCTACCAACTTGTGCTTGATGATCTAATGCAGATGTTCCTCAAGAAGCACAAAGACTACGGCAAAGGCAACATTTTGTCTGTCAAAGAAATGGGCATCGCCTTCCGAATGACCGAGAAAATCGAGCGACTCAAGCATTTATTGATGTCGGGCGATACTCCAACTAATGAATCTATCGAAGAAACCTGGGTAGACTTGGCCGTGTACGCCATCATTGCAGTGTTACTACGCCGCGATCAGTTTCAAACCCTCGAGGTTGATGAGGGTAAACTCGCAGACGTCTAATCGCTACGAGACCCTGAAGCGATACTTCTTAGAAGGATTGTCTTTCCAGCGTAAGATGACGTATTCATAGCCATCGAGCTCAAGCTGGACAGTTTTACCGTACTGATCCTCGACTTCAAAAAACTGGCTATTGCGGTGACGAAAGGTGAATTCATTACCATACTCATGACGAACTTTAAACTCGTGCGAGTAGACCGGACCGTGCTCATAGATTTTGTAACGATAGTTCTCGTCACGAAACCCGATCTTTTCCCAGCTGATACCGTCTTCAACTTTAAATGAGATCTTGTAGCCGTCATCGACTGACTGAACTTCATGGCGATGATCTGCTCTAGAGTACGATGAGTGATATAAAAGCACCCAAGCTATGAAAACTAAGGCTGCTATCTCGAAGTCTCTCATGAAACGGTGAAGACGTGCGTGTCTACGGTCACTTGAGAGCCTGAGACTCTAATGCTGTTGTACTCGGTGTAATCTTGATCACGAGCACTCAGGACAGAGCTGCCGCTAAATCTGACTTCAATCCTACCCTCACCATTGTAGTCAACTTTAATGATCGAGCCGTCGCCTGTACCAAAGATTCGCTTACTACCATCTTGTCTAAAGTCGATACTGCCATACTGGTCAAATTGACCACTATAGCTGTGACTCTCCGCAGTGGAGGGAAGCCTGGAGTTATAGATAGCGTGTGCTAATACTGCAATGGTGCGCTGAGCATCTCTAGTTGTCATGGCTGTAGTATACCACCAGATGAAAAAAAGCCCGAAGTTGCGTTACTTTAGCGCCAAAGACAGAGCGCCATACACTGGCTCTCGAGTAGGCACTACTATCTGTATGCTGGGGTAGAGTTGGGTAAGTTGCTGTCGCAGTAAGTCGCTTACGTAGGGGACAGTGGTTACCCCTCCCACTAGCACACAGTCGAATCCAGACTCCACTAATGCAAGCTTAGTTGCCACAGCCTGGACCATAGTGATCAGTTCGGCTACAGCAGCCTCAAGAATACCACCAGCTATCTCATCACCTTGATCCTGCGCCTTGATGCAGAGCGTAGCTAACTCAGCCACCTCAGCTTTTCCAAGCGTCGGGTTATACACAGCCTGCTTGATATCAGCCATGCTAGACAACCCAAATTGCTGGAGCACCAACTGCTCTAAAGCCGTTTTTGCTGATCTGCCATCATAGCTGCGAATAGCTGCTCTGAGCACCTCACGGCCTATGGCATACCCAGATCCTTCATCACTGATCAGAAAATCCATGCCACCAGCTCGTGCTTCCTCACTTCGAGAGTTTGTACCATAGCAGTTCGAGCCGGTACCGGCGACAAGTACCAGTGCATCTTCGCGTTCACTACCACTTGCCAAGGCGATGACGGTGTCATTAACGAGCTCGAGCTCTGCTATCTGATAGTACTGCAACACCTGTGAGAACACATCTCGAGCTACTTGTTCTTCTGCGGGACTATCGATGCCAGCCACTCCCATCACCATCTTCAAGGCACTCCAGCCTTCAGGCAAGTCTTGAGTAGCCTGGCGAATGGCTTCTTTCAAATTAAAGCTAGCTGCTCCCAGGCTGGTAGCTGTAAGATTGGTAGGTCCTGAGAGACCTTCACCAACTACAGTACCCTGATCATCAGCACAGACAATCTTGGTTTTAGTGCCACCACCATCAACGGCTAAAACGTATGACATAGTGGTTGGAGTGTAGCAAGGTATGGAAAAGACACACAAGAACAAAAATAATGTGTCGTTGATGTGTAGAGCAAATCTGTTACACTTAGCGCACTCTTTAAGTAGAAACAAAAAATAAAAGAGGGTACATTATGTCAAATTTATTGATCGAGGCAGAAGCACCACTGCTCAACAACCTTAGCATTGCTGCAAGGCAGTCAAGAATTAGAAATACTTCATCAGCTATCACCGCACTCAGACCTGTAGTCAATCCTCATATAAATCGCGACGGACTTTCGGATAGAACCTATAGAATATTTCAGGAAATACCCTTGGGGGTCGATCAAGTTGCCACATTACTTCAAGCTCTTGAGAGAGCAAATACTACAGGACTCACCACTCTCGTTGACATATTTTCATACATTGAAGATGTCCAAGATCTGAGAAGGTCAATCATCAGGTTATTTGAGGAAAAGCTGGGCCCAACAAAACTAGCACAGTTGATCACCTCCAGTGACAAGCTCTCTGTGGTTAACCGCGATTACATCATCACTCACTTGCTAGATAGAGTTTTAAGTGGGTTATTATTAGAGGAAGCTACCAGCATCTTTAACAAAGTGCCTGATTTACTACACAATGATATTACAAGCCAGCTTGAACAAGAAGAGAATAAGCCAAATGAAGAAAAAAATCTAGACCTATTAGTTGAGAGATTAGTAGAAACAATTTTAGATCGTATCCGCACAGAACGATACCAAATCCCTGATGACATGGAGGAAACTCTGATTCTCCCAAGCAACTACTCTCCCGAAGACAACTGGACAAAAAGCAGGGGAGTTGCAGTTACTGCAATCACAAATGACGGAAGTTTTTCGAGCTTTAAAATTCTGGATGGAGATGCCAAAATATATCCAGTAGAGGGCTCCCTACAAGCCACTGATATAGTCAAGGTTATCCCAAATAGCGGCAAACCACAAACTATTACTATTGTAGCCACTAGTAACCTCAACCCAAAACTAAGTGTTGTTAGAAGAGTGAAGGTCGTTGAACAGACTACTACCACTAGTTAAGTTGCGGTGCGGAGTTACTCTCCAACCCAATCTTACCCACCGCCAATCGCCGCAACTCTACCACATGCGCCCCGACACCCAACTCCTGCCCGATGTCATGGACCAGCGATCGGATATACGTGCCCGAGCTACAGGTAACGTCTATGGTGAACGAAGCCTGCTGGGCACTCGCGTCTGAATGAAAATCGAGTAGTTCGAGCTGATGAATGCTAACTTCTCGGGTAGGTAACTGAGCAATATCTTCTCCAGCTCGAGCCTTATCGTACAACTTTCGACCAGCAACTTTTACCGCAGAGAACGCAGGTACTTGCTGGGATATGTTTCCTGTGAAAAGAGGTAGCACCTTGAGTAGTTGTTCTCGTGAAATGTGTGAGATGTGCTGCCAAGGCGCTACAGAGAGCACCCGTCCATCAGCGTCATAGCTATCAGTGATCACTCCCAAGTGAGCGCTACAACGATAAGTCTTGTCTTGCTTAAGAAATGTCGATTGCTGTTTAGTGAACTCGCGCCCCACCAAAATGATCAGCGCTCCCGTAGCCAAAGGATCGAGGGTACCCGCATGACCAACTCGCCGCTCGCCCGTGATCCGACGAACTTGGTTCACTACATCGTGACTCGTCACGCCCTTTGGCTTATCAACTACAAACACGCCAGTGCTTCCTAGCTTCAGATCTTTAGCGGTGGCTACTTGCATACTCGTTTATTATACTGTGGATGAAAACACACAAAATACTAGGAGCAACACATGTTCACATTTCTCATTTACTCAGGCTCTGCCCGTCAAGGTAACTACACTCAACACGTCGCATCGTTCGTAAACCAGGTCGCTTCAAGTAGGGAGGGTGTGGAGAGCGAAGTAGTTAGCCCGACTTCCCTTGGGCTTACCTTTGATAATGAAGGCATGGAAGCAGAGTATCCCGAACTTCGAGACAAGGTCAAAGCAGCTGATGGCTACATCATCGTCGCCCCAGAATATAACCATGGTTACTCAGGCAGCTTGAAGTATATGCTTGATCTTAATCTTAAGGAGTATATTCATAAGCCAGTAGCCTTCGTCGGTGTATCCAAAGGGGCTTGGGGCGGCACTCGGGTGATTGAAAGCTTAGTCGGTCCAGTTAGGGAAATGGGGCTGGTAGCCACGTTTACTGATCTCAATGTCACCAATGTTCAAGAGGAAATAGCTGATGGGGTGTTCAAAGATCCTGAACCCTGGAAACGGCGAACAAACAGAATGCTCGATGAGTTACTGTGGATGTCAGAAACACTTCGGGCAGGTAGACAACAATCCAAAAACAACTGAGGTCTATCGATATAACTCAGTATCAGCATTGAATGCCACCCAGGCAAACCAAAAACTTCGCAGCGGCACGATTTCTTCGTCTGTACTTAGATTAGTGAAGCGGACAATATCGTTCTCTTTGAGAATCTCAATTCTGGTGCCACCTACAGTATCGGTAATAGTGCCTTCAGCTAGCTGGTCTTCTACATACGCTTTACTACTACCAGCTACTGTAATTCCTAGCACCCAAGCCTTGGGATGCAACCTATCATCCTGATTGCTCACTTGAAAGTAGATGTCAGCATCTTGCTCATAACTACCATAAGGGTAACGACTGTAATCTCTGGAGTGACCAGTGACACGAGACAGTACTTGAGCTTTGGGAAACTCAACCTGAGCTTGTTGCCACTCCAAAGTAACTAAAAAAAGGGGTTCCAAAACTTCATCTCGCCTAGCTGCTGGACCGACAATTGCCTCACCTGTGACTTGCTGCCACAAGCTACCCTCATAGCGATCATACATCACCAAATCAGAATTATGCAGTTTTCCAGACACACCAAACTCAGTAGCTACGCCGTCAACTCGCCGCTCAAAAGCAGTTGCCGTACCACAGAGCGGGCAAAAGGTAACGGCAATTGGGTCATCACCAAACCAGTCATTGACGATCTCATGCCAGTTCATGATTCGTTGAGGAAAGATTTTAACTTGATTATTGTGTTCCAACACGAACACTCTGTCAAAATCATTGAGCCAAGTACCAGCAACTTCAACCGAATCATACTCTGGCTCATTAATAGCAGGAATGCAATCTTTAAAGGGGCAGCCGTTCAATAATTCAGACAGTGGGACTTTGGCTCCATCGCTGTCAAGCTGTAGTCGAACATTGTTAACCACTTCCTCACCAGGATCTTGAGATTTTTGGGACTGAACTTGAGAAGACTCGGCGCTGCCAACTGAATCTAGTTGGCTGTCAAGATCAAAACGATTCTCGAACTGCTCGACTGGGTTAGAAATACTTGCTGGCACTGCTTCCAACACCCAAGCTTGAAAGCGCCTCTCAATTCCAGTGCCAATCAAAAGCGCAGTCAATAAGATCACCACGCCAAACCATTGACGAACCTCGCCCTGGTGCTGCCTATACCAACCAAGCTTCTCCGACACGCGCGCACCACCATGAGCTATAGCAAACAGAGGTAGCGCTATACCGATCGAGTAGCAGAGCATCAATACCACCAGCCCTAACGAAAATGCCTGCAGTGAGGCAAAGGTAGTGACCGTGGCTATGATAGGACCTACGCACGGTGTCCACACTAAACCTAAAATCACACCCGTTAGAAAACCACCACCGAACCCTTGGTTTGTTTGCTGCAGTCCAGCTGGAGGATGAAAAACAGCCTCAAGCCAGGTTTGGATGTGTAACCATACTTGTGGTACCACTAGCGTCAAACCAAAAAAGCCCAGAATGATCGCTGCCACAATTCTCAACGTGTCTGCCGAGATACCCAGACTTGAGACAAGCGTGGACAGTATCAGTGCAAAAAAGGTGAAGCTGACTACCAAGCCTGCGATGAGGCCATTTATCCTTGACTTACTACCATCCAAGCCGCTTCCCAACACAATCGGCAGTATCGGCAAAACGCACGGAGAAAGAACCGTCAAGATTCCAGAGATAAATACAATTGGGTAGAGGTATAGCATGACAGGCCTTTAGAGCTAGCTATGTAACGCAGCAGTGGTGTTTATACTTCTTGAACTCTATCGATGATGCCGTCTAGACCACCACCACTCCATTTAGTGATTTGATTACCTTCACTATCTACCTGCACAAAAGTATGCTGATACGTCACGCCATACTGTTGTTTGAGCTCGCGCTCTGTGTCGTAGTCAGCCTTAAGGATGGTTAAGTCGCTAGGAATGTCAGAGACGTTCGAGAGAATGTCTTTTTCAGCAGCCTTACAGGTGGGGCACCAGCTAGCATGGAAAAAGATCACAGCTGTACCATCATCAGCGGTAGCCACAGCAACTGCAGCAGGTGAGTAAGCGGAGTAGCCTTCAGCTTGTTCAGATTCTTGCGTTTCCTCTGTAAGAGAAGTATCAGCACCAGATTGTGAAGAACCAGACTCAGTAATGGTAACTACCTCACCAGTTGAGATGCTTTCACTAGAGCTGGAACTGGACGAAGAGAACCAGTATGCACCTACGCCAATCACGGCTACGATGGCTACTATGATGGGAAGCATTTTTGAGTTCATACCCAACTCCTTTTTTAGCTGACAACAATGCTCGAAAACATGGCTGCTTTTTAATACACAGTACAAGTCTCATCATACCATGTGCTACACTTTTTCTGATGAGTCACGAGTATTCTCTAGAGCAACTTCAGGCTACAGCAAACACTATTCGGCAGTCCATCATCACCATGCTCTTAGCAGCTGGTAGTGGTCACGCCGGAGGTTCGCTGGGGATGGCTGATGTCTTTACCGCACTCTACTTCAGCATTGTTAACCACAAACCATCACAGCCCGATTGGCCAGAACGAGACAGAGTCATCCTCTCCAACGGCCACATCTGTCCAGTTTGGTATGCGACACTAGCCGAAGCTGGATACTTTCCCAAAAGTGAACTACAAACGCTACGCAAATTGAACTCAAAGCTTCAAGGTCACCCCCACTATCACTCAGCACCTGGGGTAGAGAACACCGGTGGTCCACTAGGCCAAGGACTATCGCAGGCCATCGGACTCGCACTAGCTTGGAAGATGGATGCTACCAAACAACGAGCCTATGTGCTGATGGGAGATGGTGAGCAGCAAGAGGGCCAAAACTGGGAAGCCTACTGGTTCGCTGGAGTACGCAAGCTCAGTAACATCACTGTACTACTTGATAGAAATAACATCCAGATAGACGGCTACACCGAAGAAGTACTACCGCTCGAGCCGTTTGCGGATAAGCTCGAAGCATTCAACTGGGATGTACTCTCAATAGACGGACACAACATCGAAGCTGTTGTAGACGCTTGTCATCAAGCTCAAGCCACTCAAGAAAAACCCACTGCTATTATCTGTAACACCATACCCGGCAAAGGCGTGGACTTCATGGAAAACTTGCCTGAGTGGCACGGCAAAGCTCCCGATGCTCAACAGAGCAAAGAAGCCCTCGAAGATCTCAGAACCCTAGGTGGAAAGATTAGATATGAGTAACCAGCCTACCACTACTTCAACTCGAGATGGCTTCGGACAAGGCCTACTTGAACTGGGCTCCCAAAACCAAGACGTGGTTGCACTCTGTGCTGATGTCACCGAGTCGGTGCGCGTACATCATTTTGCCCAAGCCTTTCCCGATCGCTACATCGAAGTCGGCATCGCCGAGCAGAACATGATGGGCATGGCTGCTGGATTAGCAATGGCTGACAAGATTCCTTTTGCTGCGAGCTATGCTGTCTTTAATCCTGGGAGAAACTGGGACCAACTACGAGTATCTGTGTGCTACTCCAATCTCAACGTTAAAGTAGTGGGTGGTCATGCGGGATTGACCGTCGGTCCAGATGGCGCCACTCACCAAGCACTCGAAGACATCGCAATAACTCGAGTACTACCAAACATGACAGTGGTCGTACCCTGTGATGCTCGACAAGCCAAACTTGCTACCATAGCTATAGCTACCCACCAGGGACCATGTTACCTTCGACTCTCGAGAGAAAAAAGTCCTGACGTGACTACGGCTTCAGATACGTTTGAACTCGGTAAAGCCCAAATACTACGAGAGGGTGGCGACGTTACCATTGTCGCCACTGGCTTCATGGTACACAAAGCACTTGAAGCGGCCGAGCAACTTGAGAAAGATGGCATCATGGCGGAAGTAATAAACATTCATACCATCAAGCCACTTGATGAAAAAGCCATCATAGCTTCGGCTCGAAAAACTGGTGCCGTAGTGACTGTTGAAGAACATCAAATTGCGGGTGGGCTTGGGGGCGCAGTAGCCGAAGTACTCAGTGAACATTTACCTACCCCAGTGATTAGAGTGGGCGCAAGAGACACCTTCGGTGAGTCAGGCACAGCCAGCGAACTACTCACCAAGTATAGTCTTGACGTCCCAGACATCATTCGGGCTGTAAAAACCTGTAGAAATCATGCATCATAACTACCACCTATGCCAGCTGCCCAAACACCAGACACACGTAAAGTAGCCATCATCGGCTGCGGCAAAGTCGGCATGACGAGCGCCTTCGCACTACTACTTGATGACGGAGCTGATGAAATAGTGCTGCTTAGCAGAACTAAAAACAAAGCACTCGGTGAAGAGCTCGACCTCGAGCACGCCCTGACGTTCTTGGGCAATACTAAAATTAAAGCTACTGACGACTACAGCCAACTTGCAAATAGCGACGTGGTGGTAGTGACCGCAGGCTGCTCACAAAAACCAGGAGATACCCGACTAGACTTGACTAAGAAAAATTGCGACGTCCTCGATGCCATCATTCCCAAGGTGGTCAAGTATGCCCCTGAAGCTGTGATTATCATCGTCTCCAACCCCGTAGACGTCCTCACCTACCAAGCCTACAAGCTCGCTGGACTGCCCAAGGGCCGCGTCTTTGGCTCAGGAACGGTTCTTGATACCTCGCGCTTTCGCTTTCATTTGAGTGAGTTTTTAAAAGTGCATCCCAAGAGCATTCATGCCTATATTCTTGGCGAGCATGGCGACAGCTCGTTTCCTGCGTTATCACACGCCACCGTCGGTGGCCAACCACTGAACACCTTTCCGAACTTTTCAGAAGAAAGAGCTCGTCAAGCTTATCTACAAGCCAAGAATGCTGCCTATAAAATCATTGAGCTCAAGGGTGCTACTTACTATGCCATCGGCGTGGTGGTCGTGAAGCTTATCACCACGGTCTTGGGAAACGCTCGTTCGGTGCTCCCCGTCAGCATCCCACTTCATGGCCAATACGGCCTGCACGGCGTGGCGCTCAGTGTTCCTTGCGTGGTAGGCAGAGGAGGAGTAGAAGAAATCTTGGAGACAAAGCTGAGCTGGGAAGAGAAGCAGTTGCTGAATAAATCGGCTGGGGTGCTAAAAGGGTATCTATAAAATGAACAACGATGCTATGCGCTCTTCACTACCCACTAAACGAATGGGCTCAGGCTGCCTCATCTCCAACCAAGAGCAAAAACTGCTGCTACTCAAGCCTACCTATAAAACAACATGGGAAATACCAGGTGGGATTGTAGAAGAAAACGAATCGCCACTTACTTGTTGTAAAAGAGAAGTTCAAGAAGAGCTTTCACTTGATATACACATTGGACCGCTGCTCGTTGTTGACTACAACACCTATCCGTCAGAACCAGAGAAAACAGAGTCATTGATGTTTATTTTTGATGGTGGCGTCATGCCAGATGCCCAAATCAAAGATATAGTCATAAACAAAAAAGAACACCAGGACTTTGGCTTTTTTACAAAAAACGAGCTGGCTCAAAGACTTGATAAAAATCTCCTTGAGAGAACACTACTTGCGTGGAAACAAAGAGAAGAGGGCAAAGTCGTATATAGTGAGAATCAAAAAGAAATAACCTAATTTGTAACGAGAATACAAACTTTAAAGGAGTCTTATGATAGAGACTAGTTTTCAACCCACTATTACTACACCGCCTGATAACGAAGATTCTATGGCAAGCATTACACCAGATTCTCGAGAGAGACTATATGTAATTAACGACCTTCGAGACCAGCTGGTCTTAAGAAGTGAAGAATTAAGAAGTCTCGGTGTAACAAGAGTCATTGCTTTTGGCTCAAGCATCAAGGGCACTGCAAAAAACACATCTGATATTGATGTAGTATTTGCTTTTGGAAATGATCATGATAGCTTCGCCACCAACAGACCTGCTCTCAAGGAATTACTAGACAAGATACCCAATTTTCCCTCAACATTTGAGTTTAGGCCTCCCAAAAAAGAAGATAGCAAAGTTGTTCATATTACATTCGAAGATACCGAACTACCTTCCTTTGCCAGAGATGGCATTGAGATTTGGCCAAAAAATATGGTCAGCGCTAAACCGAGTTTTAAGTTTAGAGTTCAGTAAAAACCCTACCCCTGACACGCCTCACAGTAGTACGTTCCACGACCTCTAAACTTTACTTTCTTAATAGAGTTGCCGCAGTTGTAGCACGGCAACCCCTCTCGCTTATACGTCAACATCTTCTCCTGATAACCACCCGCCATGCCATCAACTGTCAAATATTTACCATCGGTTGTAGCACCCTGGAGATCAATGCCGCGATGAATCACCACCAAAGTGGCTTCTAAAAGTCTCTGCACTTCTTCAAAACTCAGTGAGTTTGCCGATCGGAATGGCGAGATTCGGGCTAGATTAAGAGCATCACAGGCGTAGATGTTACCAACGCCAGCCACAATTGAGTTATCCATCAAAGCAACTTTTATAGGAACGCTGCGGTTTTGAAGTCGCTCAAAAAAATACTTTGGCGTCACCACTGGATCGATTATATCCGGGCCAAGTTTGGCGTGCATGCGCAGTAGTTGCTCCTGATCAACCACTTTCATCCATCCAAATAACCGCTGGTCATTGAAAAAAAGTTGAGAGCCATCAGTAAATTCATACTGAATCCTAGTGTGATTACTAGGCAGCGTACGAGTCCAGTCGGCAGTCGGATGCCCGCCCCCAACCCTTTGATCACCGTCCAAATAGATCAATTGGCCCGTCATCTTGAGGTGTGTCGCTAAGAGTATATCGGTATTGAGATGAAGATGAAGTACTTTTGAGCGTCGAGAAACGTCTATTATTTTGGCACCTCGCACACTACTGACATCACCGATGAAACTTTTGGGTGCCAAGATCTGAACATCAGCAAAGGTTTTTCCTGGTAACACTTCTGCTAAGCGTCGTTTCACGGTCTCGACTTCGGGAAGCTCTGGCATGGGGTTATTGTAAAACAAAAGCTGGGTTATAATAGTGACTCTAGAGAGGGTCCGTAGCTCAGTCGGTTAGAGCGACAGCCTTTTAAGCTGTGCGTCCCGGGTTCGAGTCCCGGCGGACTCACAACCCTTGCAATCTCGCCGCACTTTGCGCATACTAGACGCACTAGCCAAGTAAAACTGTATACTTGGTATACTAGTTCTGTCCATGCTAAACGCCAAAAAATTACTCTATATTCTTCCAGACGTAGCATATATCGCTGAGCTACTACCGACTAAGAAAGAGCACGTCTTTGCTGTTCAAACGTTCCGCCAAATCAATGGTGAATTTGTCGACGATAATGAGCTTATCGCGGACAACATCACAAAGTTATTCAAGAAAATCGATCCTGATGACTATCATGTCATTCTCCCGGACTTTCTCTGTACCACTACCATTGTCGAGGTTGCCGAGACGAGCGACGCTAAAATTAAAACTCATCTCAAAGAGCAGCTCTTACCAAGTCTCGGCCTTACTAAAGAAGAGTACCAACTCAAAACAACAATCCTCACAGAGCACGGAGGTAAATCAAAAATTCAGCTCTCTGCCTTAGAGAAAAGCCTAGTAACACCAATAGCACAGCAAGCTGCTGCACAAAAAGTGACCATCACTGGCATCTCACCACTGAGTTGGACCATTAAGTCTATTATCTCGCTGGAGCCTTCTATCAGCATCATCCAGATGGGATCACGAGTGTATCTCGCTCAGCACTACATTGGCGTAGACCAAACAAACAGCTCGAGCATCGAAGAGATAGACACGCTAGCCGAAACTATCAAGACGCTCAAGGGGGCAGAGCCAAGTATTCAGACTATGTACCTCCTCACCAACCCACTGGTGGAAGAGAAACTCAAAGAATTGCTTAGCGACACCTTACCACTTCAACAACTCACCAAACAAACCGACCAAGAGTCAGAAATGCCCAACTACGTCAGAGACGTCATTGAAGCAGGTATGAAAACTCTTTCCATTAAAGAATATCCAGTGCCATCATTTCCTCTAGATAAGAGTGAGGCGCCAGCTACTACTAGTGAAACAACAGACAAGGAAGCTATGCCCAATTCCTCATCAACCACACTACCAAAACCAACTGCTGCTCCAGTCACTACAGAAGTGGTTGAAGAAGATGAAAACTCCACTGCGACAACGTCTGACGCTGGAACTAACGACCAGGCTGAATCCGAAACTTCTGTGACAACTGATAAAGCAACCCCCGAAGCTTCTACTGATTCCACAGATGATAAGAGCTCGACAGACAGCACTACAGCCACCGAAGATTCAACAGATACATCAGCTGCTATAGCTAGCATTACGCCAACTGCGGCTACAACGACTGCGGCAGCAGTTCCGGCGACTACAACGAACCCAACTACAACAGAGCCCACCGAAGCGGACGCCAACGTCACGCCAATCACAGACTCATCGACTCAAGTTGCTGCACCAGCAACTACTCCAACTCAGCCCCAGCCTCAACAGTCTCAACCAATTCAGTCTGCTGCAGCCGCTAATCTACACAAGCGTCGACCAGATAAGAAGCTAGCGCGCATGATTTTTGTTTCGATCGCCGTCTTTTTCGCCACAGTAGGCATCGGCATAGGACTTGGATTGGGTGTGATCAACTTCCTCAAGTCGCAGTCACCAGAGCAAACATCACCTGTCGCATCACCAATTGCTTCAGCAGAACCAAGCCCTTCACCCTCACCATCCCCTTCACCAGAGCCTTCAGTTGAGCCAGCAGACGCTTCAATACTCGTCGTAAACGCCACTACGAGAGCTGGTTATGCCGGTACTGTCAAATCTGATCTTGATGACGCTGGCTTTGGAACCGTAGAAGCCGGAAACGCTCAGGGGGAATACGAAGAAGGCAACTTTGTCCTGATGACTGAAGAGGATCAAGCACTCATCGACTTGCTTGAAGATGCCACCGAGCTTGAGCTCGAGTTCTCAGATGAAGTAACCGTCGAAGACACTCAAGGTGAGTACGATGCCATTGTGGTATTAGCCGAGTAGTCTAACTGAGAATCACCCCACCTACGCAGGCCACGAGCTGTTTTTAGGTCAATGAGTAGTGAATGTGTACTTGCCCCTTGAGACTTCAAAAATTCCCGATACAATAACGCTTGAGTCTTGCAAAAGACGTGTAAAACGTGTAAAAAGAAGTTTTGCTGCATGTTACCCCGACATCAAGGGCAACCAGCAAAATACTAACAATACTAGAAAGTACAGGAAAATATGGCTACCGGCCTCCATATTTCACTTTCAGCTGAACCGCTCTTTGCCGTACAAGGCTTTACCGTAACGAATTCCATACTTACTAGTTTGATCGTCAGTGCAGCACTATTGACCTTTGGCGCTATTGCTCGCTCCTCACTTTCAAACACTTCGAAGCCCACGGGCTTACAAAACTTTGCTGAGTGGCTAGTTGAAGCTATCTACAACCTCATTCACTCTGTCACCAATCACCGAGGAAAAACCGTTGCGTTCTTTCCATTCATTGCGACCTTCTTACTCTTTATCCTTCTCAACAATTGGCTCGGCTTGGTTCCAGGTGTTGGCACCATAGGAGTCACCCACTCAGTCGGTGAAGCTAAGCACGCCAGTGTGCCCAATTACACCGTTGGCTCACTTACACCCAAGACACACGCAGCAACTGGAACAACTGATGAAGCAGCACACGAGGCTGCTTCTTCTTTACATACAGAAGATGAGCATGCAACTGAAGTAGAACATGAAGAGCATAGTGGCGATGAACATGGCACCACATTTGTACCCATTTTCAGACCAGGAACTGCAGACCTCAACACTACCATGGCGCTGGCATTAGTCTCTGTCATCACAACTCAGGTGATCGGCGTCCGCTATTTAGGACTAAGCTACTTCTCTAAGTTCCTCAACTTCTCAAATCCAATTATGTTCTTTGTGGGTATTTTGGAAATCATTTCTGAGCTCGCAAAAATCATCTCGTTTGCCTTTAGGCTTTTTGGTAACATCTTTGCTGGTGAAGTTTTACTGGTAGTGATCTCAGCTCTAATGCCGCTCGTAGCACCTCTGCCATTTTATGGTCTTGAAGTCTTCGTCGGATTTATCCAAGCCCTAGTATTTGCAATGCTTTCCCTAGTATTTTTTAACATGGCAACGCAGAGCCATGATAGTCATTAACTATACGTAATAAGGAGGATATATGACAACAGAATTCGCAGTCGCCTTTGTGATGGGTGTAGGAGCCATTGGCCCTGGTATCGGCATCGGTATCTTGGTAGGTAAAGCACTCGAAGCAATCGGTCGAAACCCAGAAGCTGCTGGCAAGATTCAAACCAACATGATTCTTGGTATCGCTTTTGCAGAAGCTATCGCTATTTATGCGCTAGTGGTCTCATTGATACTTAAATTTGTTTAAAGGAGAAGTATGGACATCCAATTACCAGCCATCTTATTCCAGATCGTAAACTTTGGCGTCGTAGCTGGAGGTCTCACCTACCTGTTATACAAGCCAGTAATCAAGATCTTGGAAGAGCGATCAAGACGAGTGGAAGAAGCTCAGAAAGCAGCTGAAAAAACATTAGCTGAACACGCTCGAATTGCTGAAACAGAGAAGAAAGCAGTCGAGAAAGCTGAGGCTAAAGCTTCTGAAATTCTCGAGAAAGCAAGAGCTAATGCCAAACAGCTTGAAAAAGAGCTCATGACTCAAGCTAAAGAAAAAGCTGATAAAGAGCTTGAGAAGGCCAAGCAAGAGTGGAGCGCTCGAAAGCAAGGTCTCGTGGCAGACATGCAGCAGCAATTTACTGAATCTGTGCTTGCCACTGCTGAGCTCGTCATTGGCGAAAGTCTTGATGCCAAGAAACACAAAAAGCTCCTTGATGAGCAACTACAAAAAGTAGCAAAAGCGTTGTAACGCAACTCTAGAAAGTACCACGTGCACGTCACTATCACATCTGCACAACCACTCACTTCGACTCAGCTTGAAGTGCTAAAGAAAGCTGTGGAAAAAAAACACGGCAAAAAGAACACGTTCAGCGAAATAGTTGATGAAAGTGTCATCGGCGGTGTTAGAGTCGTAGTGGGATCAACTCAGTATGATGGCACTGTTCGCCATCAACTTGATCAGATACGAAGCACCACCTTGAAAGAAATATAGTTCATGCCAAAGAAAGCACCCACACCAGCAAGTACTACCTATCTTGATGCTCTTAAGAAGAGTCAGGTTGAGATAACTCCGGAGAGTGTGGGAACTGTCACAAGCTTTGGTGATGGCATCGCCCAAGTCGCTGGTCTTGAAGATGTTCAGGCTGGTGAGCTAATTGATCTTGGTCAAAATGCTACTGGCCTTGCTCTTAACCTAGACACTGACTCGGTAGGTATCGTCGCACTCGATGCTGTTAAGCACCTCAAAGCAGGGGGTACAGTTAAGAGAACTGGCACTATTTTATCTGTGGGAGTTTCGGATGCCATTCTTGGTAGAACGGTTGATGCCCTAGGTAAACCACTCGACGCCAAGGGACCGATTGAAGCTGATAAACAAATGCTGTTAGAGCGCGTCGCTCCAGGAGTAATGGCACGACAATCTGTGTCTCAGCCACTTCAAACTGGCATCAAAGCTATTGACGCCATGATTCCGATTGGAAGAGGTCAAAGAGAACTCATTATTGGCGACAGGCAAACGGGTAAAACTTCGGTTGCTCTGGGAACCATACTCAACCAAGCAGATCAGGATGTGGTGTGTGTTTACGTTAACATTGGTCAAAAAGGCTCATCACTCTCACAAATTACTCAAGTGCTAGATGAC
>CAZTEB010000010.1:5622-21827 GCA_964612735.1 uncultured Pseudomonadales bacterium | reverse complement strand
GCTTTGGCCAACGCCACTGGGGTTGGCCGCTGTGCTCACCCATGAATAGAGAGTTTAGCACGGGGGTGGCTTTACAACTATCTGATTTCGCCGGAGTCCAGTCCACATTTGCAGGGCACTATGACTTGGCAGCATACTTGGTAATTGTGTTACCACTACTATTTGCGGCTACACTTTCGGTATCAAATAAGCTAATAAAAATTATCCTGGTTGGAGTACACCTGTTAGGTTTGTGGCTAATGGCAGTGGGTGCTCTAAAATCTTCTTTTATTGCGTATGGGGTGGGAATGGCTGTAGTTACATACTTGCACGTTCAGCACGTTGAGTTAGTTAGTAAGAAGAGGTGGAAACAACTGTTGCAGTTTACTATGGTTGGACTTTTAGCGATGGTAGTTTCTATCACAATGCTAGTTGCATTTGCACCATCAGCTCTGATGCAACTAGCCGACATAGCATACACTCAACCCCAAGCTGCTAAGGTGCTACATATCCTCGGCTATACCCCAACTCAATCTTTAGAAAATAAGCCAAGTGATGTCTACGTAGATGTTCCAGATTATGTAGAAGTTGCAACTATCTCGGCCGCCGGCAAGGAGTCCATTATTATTGACGAGAGAGCGCGGGTCTATTCAGACAATGCCATCAAGTATGGACTCTCAATGGGAATTCGGCTAGATACGCTTTGGCCTAATGCTATCAAGGGATTTGTCAGGAATCCATTGCTTGGCAAAGGGTACGCCACGCTCACTAAAGAAAAAGTCGAGCAATTCACTGAAGCAGAAAGCACTGATAATAACTATTTACGCATTCTTGGCGAAACGGGCACACTTGGGCTCCTAAGTTTTTTTGGAATAGTTGCGTATACACTTCTAATTGCCAAGCGCCAAACTAGAATAGGCTCAACATTTCAAAGATACTTCATGTATGGTTTCATTGGTGGAACAACGGGATTGCTAATCAACGCTCTTTACATTGATGTTTTTGCAGCTTCCAAGGTTGCTTTTACATTCTGGTCACTAGCAGGAATTGTTGTTGGAAATTCTTACACTTCAGAAAACAGTCGACTTAGCCTTGATATACCATATAAAAAAGCTCTACTTCAAGTACTTCGAAACCATTGGCCCGTACTCTTAGTAGGAGGCGTAGCCATAGTAGTACTGTACCGACATCCATTTTATGAGTTTGGCCAAGTTAGAAGCCTAGCTTTTTCCAATTTAGACTTTAAAGAGGTGGTGGCAGCCTGGTGTTCACATCAGCCTAACACTAGCTGTCAAAGCACAGCTTCACTCAATCCATACGCCATGTTGATCTCCAGTAGTCTCCATATCTATGAAGATATAGGGATGTACGTCTATGTAAATATGCTACTATTCCTCACGACTACCTTGGCCAGCTACAAAGCACTTCGGAGAGTGTTCTTTTCAAAAGAAATACAGACGATAGCTTTATCATTGCTACTCACTACTTACCTCTCCACTCAAATTCCATATCAACCGAGTTCTTTTAATCTGTGGGTTGCGGTTGCTGCTACCATATTTGCTTTTGTGCTTTCTACGCACCCTGCGCTTAAGTTTGTCTTAAAGACGAAAAAAGCGTTAATGCTTCACATTACTTTACCCAAGACTCCCCAGTGGATAAACTCACTAGTATTTTCACTCATATTTAGCTTCTTGCTACTATCGCCGCCGCTAGAAATGGTGTTTAGCAGCGCAGTCACTGCCTACAATCAAAGCACCAACTATTGGCAGTACACCGTCGTTAGACGGGCCAATAAATTGTTTTCATTCCCAAGTGAGTTTACATCAGACACTCAAGCAATGCTGGTAACCACTATCCCAGATAGCTATAGGTTACTTTGGGGATCGAATGACTACAGACTACTACCCACTCACTCCGCACAACAAGAGTCCGCGGCAATACTTCAACCATATCTTGATGAACTCTCAAATGGCAAAAGGGTGTTTCTAACAGATTACGGCCTTGACGGTCAGGTGGGTCAGCACGTTTTTGATGAATACAGTGCACACTTCGACCTCAATACAATTGAACTTGACTGTCAATATTCGTGCAATTTCTATGAATTAGAAGAAAGGGTGGAAACACTTTTACCAGAACCTGCTGAGGCACTCTTGGGTGCTACTATCAATTCCAGCACTCAGAATCAAAATAGTACGATCACGATACTTCATAATCGCTTCGACCCCAACCATCCCGAACTGCAGAATACCACTAAGACTTTTTCAGAGCTAGCTAGTGACTATATAAAGACTGATGCTCAGACTTTGAGTATCATCACCGGTGACATCTTGCACGCACAAGAAACTACCCAGCTTGCTTTTTTTAAGCAGATGCTGCTCAATACCACAGATGTGTCAATGCTCTACATACCGGGCAATCAAGACCAGCAAGCCACAAAACTGATCGAGTCACCATTTACTGAAATTAGAATGGGCTCAACCTATCTCATAGCATTTCCACCCAATGACATAGGTGGTCTCAAGCTTGCTGATCAAAAAAGGCTAATGACTACCGTGCTGCGACTTTCAAGCAGGCCAGAGATTAAAAATATTGTGATACTTAGCCATCAGCCCGGATGGTTTTACAACGCACCTTACATTCAAGACACCAGTGCACTGCTACATGGTGAATTGACTGAAAATGATAGCTTTTTTAATTCTCAAATACTACCAAGACTTTCAAAGCTGAATGATAAGCAAATTTACTTAGTAGCTGGTAATCTCTCGAACCAGGCCTTCTCACCCGAGTACTCCGCGTATTCATTTCAGGATCCTCAATTTGCACACATCACCTATGTTGGTAGCAGCCTAAATCAATATGAGAATGATGTTGCTTTACAACTTGAACTAGAGGGCGATGAGGTTAGCTTTGTTGGAATCGACCGAACAGGAAAAAATATTGATCTTAGCACACAGAACCTTGAGTGGTTGTATCAACATTTTCCAGACTCTCGACCAAGTGCAATGCAGAAATCATCTAACAAGATTGCTCTATCCTTACTGACATTATCACTAACAGGTGCAATATATGCACTTCACTTTGGAGCAAAAACACTACAATCTAGGGGATACTTTGATGCACTCATTACTTCCTAAGGTGTCACTGCTTTCAAGCTTTACTCATTTTTTAAAACGAACGATGTCTTCCAAATGGCTGTCGCTTCTACTAGCCATCATCGTAGCATCCGCACTACTTGCAAAAAATCCTTTTTCTACTCGAACTTTGATTCCTAATTTAGAACCCTTTCCAGACAGCTTTCACTATCTCTCTCCACCTCTTTGCTATAGCCAAGGCATGACATGGAACATGTGCTTACGAAGCCAGTCGGGTAGAGAAGCAGACGTGCCCCCTGCATATTCTGTGTATTTATTTCCATTCATCGCTGCTACACAAGATGTACGAAGCTTTTACATAGCCAATGTGGTACTTGCTCTTGCCTCGCTAACGCTAACACACCTTTTAATTCGCAGAGTCAGCTCTTCATTGTTCATCCAGATTGTTTCATTACTAACATACACGACGCTGTATTACACCTACACCTACCCAACCTTAGCCATGGCTGAAAACCTAACAACATTCCTATTTTTAGCACTAGTTTGGCAAGTAACCTCACAAAATTTCATGGGGGTAGCCCGCTCAGCGGTACTTGGACTTATGCTGTTGTTTACCAAACACATTCATCTTGGTTTTTTTACTGGGACTATCGGGTACTGTGCATACGTTGGTTTGAACAACGCCACAACTATTCATAAAAAATACTTAAAGCCAGCCATAGTTGTGGGACTTTTGCTAATGGTGCTTGGGGGTGTTGGCATATCAAAAGTGCTATCTCGATCACTATTTACTATTACCGAAAGCAGCCTATCCGGTCAAGCTATCCCAACAGGCATAGCTTTACTGGGGGCCAATGGGGTGCCTTTTGTATCTACAGACAACATGTTCGCCAACCTACCCGACTATATTCAAATCCTTTCTGGCCAAAAGACTAGACTGCTGTGGTTTAACCAGCCACTCATGCCGACATGGCTGTTTACCGCTTCTTTGGCAGGTGCCGCGGTTTGCCTTTATACAAAAAAACAACGCGCGTGGATTGTAACTGTCGGGGGCATTTCAGTTCTTCAACTGATGGCTACTTCATTATTTTACGCAGTCGATGGGAGATACTTACTTCACCTACTACCCTTAAGCGCTATCTTACTCTCCGCATTTCTTGAAAAAATAACCCAGTTATACACAAACTTACTTCTCAAAGCTGGCTATCCACCAAAGATCTCATATGCTGTGGCGCTGGGCCTCATAGTTTTGCCAGTAGCGATATATGGGTTGCAGCTACTACCCACACTCAAGACAGAGGTTGCGATCAATCTGAGATTTGAACAAACACCCTGGTGGTATCGAGCAACCATGCACACCAATGAGTACTTTTCGCAAGAGAGCTTTGAAAAAAAACCATATGTAATCACTTTAATATCTCCATACTACATCGAGTATTTTGGCAATGAACTATATCAACCACTTCCACTTTCTGCCCAGCAGGACTTTAAAGGCTCTAGGGCTGAAGTTTGGGGAGTTAGCCAAAATCAACAGCTACCTGCCGTGTACGAAGAGCTTGTAGCTTCTGGAGCTCCCATGTATGTTCAAATATATGGAGTCACTGGAGCTGCCCATTTTAAAGAAGAGTTGGAGCAAATCGAAAACACCTTCACCTTAGAAAGAGTCACAGAGGGCTGCCATCGCGCTTGCAGCATCTTCAAGATTACCTCAATGCAACAGACTACTCCTTAGTCTTTGCAGTAGAAAAATATGCAATTGTCTTTCTTAAGCCATCATTAAATGCAACCTTTGGCTGCCACCCCAGCACAGAAGCAGCCTTTGAAATATCAGGTCTTCTCCTGGTCGGATCATCTTTGGGAAGTGGTTTATATGAAATATTACTTTGTGAGCCAGTGGCATCAATAATTTTCTGGGCAGTGTCTAGGATACTAAGCTCTGCATCGTTGCCCAAGTTTATAGTCTGCACACGAGCTTCAGGTGTAGTAGACATTAACAATATGCCTTCAACCAAATCATCAACAAAGCAGTACGATCGGGTTTGCGTACCATCGCCGTAAACCGTAATCGGCTCATTGTGCAGTGCCTGCATAACAAAATTAGGTATAACCCTACCATCCTTGGGATCCATCCGAGGTCCAAAGGTGTTGAAAATGCGAACTATCCTAGTATCGAGATTGTATTGTGTTGCAAACACACCACAAACGGTTTCTCCAAGTCGTTTGGCTTCGTCATAGCATGAACGGGGACCATTTGGATTTACATTACCCCAATACGATTCAACCTGCGGATGAACCTCAGGATCGCCATACACCTCGGACGTGCTGGCATACACAAAGGTAGCCTTGGGATGGTATTCACGTAAGTGCTGAAGAAGGGCATGTGTCCCGAATGCATTGACCTGATAAGTAGCCACAGGATGTTTTTGATACGATGGAGGACTTGCGGGTGAGGCAAAATGCAGAACTATATCGATCGCATCGTCTGACGGCAAGTATTCCCTTGGATCAGAAATGACGTCGGCTTCCACAAAAGTAAAGTCTTCATTTGATGTGGCAGAAAGCAGATTTTCCTTATGTCCAGTTAAAAAATTATCTAGGCCTAGAACTCTGGCGCCAGTAGCTAAGCAAGCATCGACCAAGTGAGAGCCAACGAATCCAGCGGCACCAGTTATTACGACACGTTTTCCAGACAGATCAATTAACACATTCAGATTGTACCACTTCCAAGCTATACTAGTGTATGACTTGGTTTCTTCAAAAAGGATACAAACATTACTTTGCCGTCGTAGTAGTTCTGATAGTCGCTACAATCTTGCGGCTACCACTAATCCAAGGCTCATTTTGGCTTGATGAAGCAGCTCAGGCATTAGAAAGTGCCAGACCTCTAATTCGGCAATTTGATATTGCTCATGACTTTCAACCACCACTGCTTCATCTAATTGTTCATGCAGCTCTATATATCTCTGACAGCGAGTGGTGGCTGAGAACCGTTGGCGCACTTATGCCTGGCTTAATTACTATTTGGGCTACTTGGGCAGTGGGAAAAAAACTCCATTCGTCTGAGGTGGGTCTACTGGCGGCATTCTTCTTGGCCACAAACTCATTTCACATTTATTTCTCTCAGGAGCTTAGACCGTATTCGCTTCCTGCTATGTTTGCAACCCTGAGCTGGCTACCGCTCATCAGCGGACTCCGAACTCGCAAACAACAGGTAGCATTCACGCTACTCACTCTAGCTGGGCTCTACAGCTCATACCTATATGGCGTACTTATTCTGGCACAAGCAATGCATGTGTACTTCAAACACCGACCAGCAGTTACCAGCTTCATTGTGAGCTTAGCTACGTCGAGCATAGCCTTCCTACCGTGGCTACCAATGCTCTTCAAACAGCTAGAGAGAGGAGGGGAAGTTCGCTCAACTCTTCCCGGTTGGGATCGGGTAGTTAGTCTGACTCAGTTTAAATCGCTATTTGTCACTCTCGGGAAATTTGTACTTGGAGTTATCCCCCTTGATATCTCAGCACCAGTACTACTATCTATGGCACTACTAGCAATCACTACTGCCTACCTAGTTTGGAAGTATCAACTGTTATCCAGTGTTAAAAAGGCAACTATAGTCAAATATGTACGAGAAAACAGCGCTCTCGTGCTTTGGATAGTACTACCACTAGCAGCAAGCTGGCTGGTTTCTTTTTACATTCCTATCCTGAGGCCTAAGCGAGTAGTATACCTACTACCTGCCTTCTATCTCTTGCTAGCTGAGCTATTTAGCAGACTGAGAAAAAAGGACATGATTGCGGCGACAGTCATCGTGCTTTTGATAAATGGACTGAGCCTCTATCACTACTGGAGCAACCCAGTTCTTCAACGAGAAAATTGGCGAAAACTACACACTCAAATAACACAGTCATATGATCCGTCATCAAGTAGCACAGTATTTGCTTTTTCAGAACCATATGCACCTTGGATGTGGTACAACCAAGGTGCGTTTCCGAGTACTAGCACTGGCGTACTTTCCACAGAAGCGCTAGATGAGGATGGCTTCGTGGCATCAATAACTCAGTATCAAACACTACTGGTATTTGATTATTTGCGAGATTTAACAGATCCTGAAGATCGAGTAATATCACTGATCAAGCAAAACCAGTATACTGAAACCGACGTACTAGACACACCAAACATTGGTTTTGTTCGAGTGTATCAAAAGTAATCATGAAAAAATATCGAAACATCGGCATAGATGCCACTTCTTTGATGTATCATCGGGGAGTCTCTAGATATACATCTAACCTCATTACAGCCCTAAGTGATACGACTCCAAGCAGAGTGTTTGCGTATGGATCGTCACTACGAAACCATAGCCATCTTAAAAAAGAGATAGCCAAGAGTAAACCACATGAGCACACAGTAGAATGGTATCCACCCGCACTACTTTCCCTGCTATGGCGTCACAATTTACACAAAATCTCTGGAGTATTACCGAGTATTGAAGTGTTTCACAGCTGGGACTGGCTCCAACCACCAGATAAGAAAATTCCACTAGTTTCTACTATTCACGATCTGGCTTTGGTAAAGTTTCCTGAGACTGCACACCCAACCATTTTGGCTCACCATCGCAGGGCCTGGGATGTCCTTAAAAAAAGAAATGCTCAAATCATAGCTGTGAGCCAAGCTACTAAAAATGATATTGTTGAGCTCTTAGAAATCCCAGAAAGTAATGTTCACGTCATACATGAAGCACTTCCGCTCGAGACTCAGGCTGTGGCAGAGTCACTTACAGAAAAAGGATATCAACTGATCAAAGAGCGACTAAATCTAGACAAAAACTTCATACTATTTGTAGGAACTACCGAACCACGAAAAAACATTCACAGACTCATTAAGGCCTGGCAACCTATGGCAAAAGACATCGACCTTTACATCGCAGGAGCAAAAGGCTGGGATCATATATCAGAACACGAAGGTCTTTCAGGCCTAAGAATGCTGGGTAGGGTCAGTGATCAGGAGCTCTCAGTTTTATATAGTGAGGCAGAACTAGTTGCCTATCCCAGTCTATATGAAGGCTTTGGCTTGCCGATACTAGAGGCTTTTTATCACGGTACACCAGTTGTCACCTCTGATATCTCCGCTATGCCGGAAGTAGCAGGTAATGCTGCAGAGCTGATTAATCCCAAGTCTATCGAGAGTATTTCCGAGGGGATCAAGAACATTTTAAATGAAACAGCAGCACAGCAGCAGAAAAGACTACAAAAAATGATTATTCGACGACATGCTTTTTCTTGGAGAAAGACAGCTAAAGAGACGGACGCCGTCTACACTAAAGCAATACAGAATCATACCTAGCATGGCAGAAAAAGTTCATATAGCTATCGATGGCAACGAGGCTAACGTCACCAACAGGGTGGGTAGCAATGTATATGCCTACCAATTGCTGCAAGCACTGGAAAGATTAACTCACCAAAAAGACAACATCACTTGCACAGTGTTGCTTTCTCAACAACCGAAAGATGATATGCCAACACCTAGAGAGGGTTGGCGGTATCAAGTAGTTTTGCCCGAGCGCCTCTGGACACAGTGGGCCGCCCCCCGACACTTACTATCTCATCTCAACGACTATGACGTTTTCTTTACTCCTGGCCACTACGCCCCAAGGTTGTGCTCAATTCCCTATGTCTCAACCGTCATGGATATGTCCTACATCACGCACCCCGAATACTTTAAGAAAAAAGATTTTCAACAACTTTATCACTGGACAAAATATAGTGCTCGCCGCGCAGAAAAGGTAGTTGCTATTAGCAGGGCTACCAAGCAGGATGTGTTGCAACACTACAAGCGTAAACCTGAGGACGTAGTAGTCGCATATCCAGGAGTTTCTGATCTACCAACTGTTTCAACTGCAGAAAAAAAGAAAGTGCTGAGGCGCTACAAAATCACCAAGCCCTTCTTAGCTTACGTGGGAACATTGCAGCCTAGAAAAAACATTACTCGAATGATCGAGGCATACGAACAAGTCAGAAGACATATGGAACAAGGCATTTTTTCGCCACGGTCAAAGAGGGTAGCTTCACCTCAGCTGGTCTTAATCGGCAAGGTGGGCTGGCTAGCTGAGCCAATATTAGAAAGGATTGTCTCCTCACCTTACACTGATGACATTATACTGACAGGCTTTGTCAGCAACTCAGATAAAACCGCGCTACTCAGCCAAGCTGAGTTACTCGTGTTACTCGGGCTATACGAAGGTTTTGGCATACCACCGCTAGAAGCCCTTCAACTTGGTGTGGTACCAGTCGTCTCCAACACTACTAGTTTACCAGAGGTAGTTGGTGAGGCTGGAATCAAAGTTGACCCCAACAGCACTCCAGACTGCATTAGAGGTATTAAAGAAGGCCTCAACTTGAAGGCAAAAGAGAGAGCTGTCTATCGCAGAAAAGCTCGAGAACAAATTCAAAAATTTGACTGGGACACCTCTGCGCAAAAAGTGCTTGATACCCTGCTTGAAATAGCTCAATAATGCAAAAACCAATGATATTAGCTATCGATCCTGGCTATGATCGAGTTGGCTGGGCAGTCGGAAAATGCCTACACAGAGGCAAGATAGAAGCACACTCTTTTGGCTGTATCACTACTTCCAAACAAGTAGCACTCGAACAACGCTACCTTAAGCTGCAAAAAGATCTCCTAGAAATAATAGATACACATTCTTGTAATGTACTGGCAATCGAAACACTTTACTTTTCCAAAAATACTACAACTGCTCTCAAAGTAAGTGAGGCTCGAGGAGTAATACTAGCAACTTGTGCAGCAAAAAATCTAACGATACGGGAGTACAATCCAGGCACCATTAAATCCGCAGTTACCGGGAACGGCAGGGCAGACAAAAAAGCAATGGCAAAAATGATTCAGCTACAACTAAAGATCCCCACCGAAAAAGTCATAGATGATGCTATTGATGCACTAGGAATACTGCTCACTCATAGCTTGCTTGATCCGAATGAAACCCACAGATAGTATATACTCTTCATATGATTGCTCTTCTACGAGGCACAGCCCACATCACTGACGACGAAGTTTGTCTTGAAGTTAATGGTGTTGGCTATCAAGTCTCTGTGGGTCCAACTACTTTAGAGAGGCTACGACAGTCACAGCAAAATGAAGCGCTTCTTTTTATTCATACCCATGTCAGAGAAGATAGCATTAAGCTTTATGGCTTTGAAAGTCACCCAGAAAAAAAATCCTTTGAACTAGTTCTCAGTGTGTCTGGCGTTGGGCCACAGACAGCATTACACGTGGTGAGCAAGGGTGCTCAAGCTTTAAGTGATGCCATCAGAGAAGCGGATATCGTTTTTTTCACCGCTTTCCCAAGAGTTGGTAAAAAGTTGGCTCAAAAAATTATTATTGAACTCAGAGATCACCTTGGAGCACTTGAGTCACTTGACTTGCCACCACTCTCTAAAAAACACCAGGATGTAGTTGGGGCGCTCCAGAGCCTAGGATTTGATGAAGCAGCAGCTGAACAAGCTACCCAGAAGCTAGACATTGAGAGCCAAAGTGTTGAACAAAGTATCAAGCAAGCACTAACACAACTAAAGCATGGTTGATGACGTAACAACGACCACACTTTCAGAAGAGGATGAGCGACTACTTCAATCGCTTAGAGTTCAAGACTGGCAAGCTTTCCATGGTCAATCAAAGGTAAAAACTGCTTTAACCATTGCTCTTCAGGCTGCTAAAGAGCGTGGAGAAGCTCTCGACCACGTCCTGCTCTATGGGCCACCTGGACTAGGAAAAACGACCCTCTCCCACTTAGTGGCTAAAGAAATGACAGCAAATATTCACATTAGCTCTGGAACAGCATTGAGAAAGACAGGTGACTTAGCAGCGGTGCTCACTACACTAGAACCGCGTGATGTGTTATTTATTGATGAAGTCCATCGCTTACACACCGCGATCGAAGAAATGCTCTACGCCGCTATGGAAGATTTTGCCTTAGACATTATCATCGGCAAGGGTCCTTCTGCCCGCACTGTACGTCTAGAGCTACCACCATTTACACTGGTTGGCGCCACCACTAAATTCGGCTCACTATCTGGGCCATTCAGAGACAGATTTGGCAGTGTCCATCGCCTTCATCACTATAGTCCCGAGGAACTAGCAGTGATCATTTCTCAGGCTGCCAGCACACTCGGCGTCAGCATTGATGATGCTACGGCCATAGCAATTGCTCACAGAGGTAGGGGCACCCCCAGAATTGCCTTGAAGATTCTCAAGAGGATCAGGGACTACGCCCAAGTTAAAAAACAAGATATATCGTCAGATATTGTGGATGCAGCTCTAGAGCTACACGCCATTGACTCTCAAGGCCTCACCGAGACGGATCGTTACTTCATAACACAACTAATAACTAAGCACGGCGGTGGCCCCGTTGGTATTTCAACTATTAGCACCACACTTCACGAAGATAGCGTAACTGTTGAGGAGGTTATCGAGCCCTACCTGATAGAGTTAGGCTTTCTTAAAAAAACGCCCCAGGGTAGAGTGGTGACACAAAAAGCTTACCAGCACGTGGGCCTACCATACCCACCTCAGGCAAAATAAGCTACAATGCAACTATGAGTTCAAACACTGGTCGTACGTCGCTACCAGCGAAAGCAATTAATAGAATTAGAACACTTTGGCTAGAGTTAGTTACTGGCTTCTTATGGTGGGGAGTTGGATTCGTGCCATTCCACTCCGTACGTAAGCTTTTCTACAGACTTGCTGGCTTAAAAATGGGGAGAGGGTCTACCATTCACATGATGGCTCGTGTATATGACCCTCGACATATAGTAATAGGCGATGACACCTTGATTGGAGAGAGAGCAACCCTTGATGGCAGAATGCAACTGCTCAACTCTAGAGGAGGTTTGGAAATCGGCAGCCACGTAGATATTGCTTCTGAAGTTATGATTTGGACTAGTGAGCATGACATCACCAGTTCAACCATGGCTGCTAGAGAAGAAAAGGTAAGCATTGGGGACTACGTCTTTATCGGACCAAGAGCTATTATTCTACCCGGAGTGACGATTGGGGATGGGGCTATAGTTGCTGCAGGTGCCGTGGTAACCAAGGATGTAGAAGCCAAAACAATTGTAGCTGGCGTACCTGCAAAGCATATAGGAAGCCGAGATGTCAAAGAGCTGAACTACACACTAGGACGCGCCAGAATGTTCCAGTAAACTCATGTCTTCTAAACGCTCACAACCAGTATCACTGAGTATTATCATTGTCTCGTATGGTACGCGGGACATAACGCTTCAGTCGCTGAATTCTATTGAAAAAGATGTTGCAGCAAGTGCTTCACTAAAAAAACAAATTGATGTCTGTATTGTTGACAACAACTCTCCTGATGACTCAGCTACTCACCTCAAAAAGTGGTGCAAACAGACATCGCTTACCACACAACTCATTACTAATGCTAAAAATGTTGGGTTTGCCAGGGCCAACAATCAAGGCATCGCCGCTACAACTGGTGAACTAGTCCTACTTCTAAACTCAGACGCTCTTGTTCAAAGGGGAGCCATTGCTGCCTTACTCAAAAGTTTTGCTGAGCGCCCAACAGATGAAACCACAGCTCATTTATCATCTGTAGACCTGCCAGATGACAGACTTGGAATTATATCTGCGCAACTCTATAACTCAGATGGCACTCCGCAACCCCAAGGTGGCAACACTCCCACACTTTTGTCATTGTTTACTCATATGACCATGCTAGATGACCTACCAATAGTGGGAAGACTCCTACCCTCAACGCAGCATACAGGCAAAGAAGCAGCTGGCATACCCAGCTCTTTGTCGTCCACAGATTGGGTGGCTGGCACAGCGATGTGCATCCGCAGATCGGTTATTAACGAGATTGGGGACTTAGACGGCGCCTTCTTCATGTATGGTGAGGATATGGAGTACTGTCTCAGAGCTCGACGACACCACTGGGATATTGCCATTGAGCCCAAAGCCAAGATCACTCACCTTGGAAGCGCCAGCTCTACCTCAGAGAATGCCGTACTTGGTGAACTAAGTGGCTATCTTTATATTTGGTCTAAGCATAAGCCTATCTGGCAATTGCAGTTTGCTCAGGCCCTATTACAACTTGGATGTTTATTACGGATACTACTTTTCACAGCCTTAAGGTCACCAGATAAGGTCGCGATGTATCGAAAAGCTCTTGCGAAAGTGAGCGCGTAGTGAAAATTCCATCACTCAATCACAAATGGTTAGATTCATATGCCTTACCAGGCTTGGCTTTATTTCTACTGATCTTTATTCCACTTTGGCCAAAAATACCACTATTTAGCCCCATAGAGCAGTACATTGTCAGAGTCAGATTGGAAGATATCTTAGTGGCAATCACTGGAGGACTTTGGGTTTGGCAACAATGGAAAGAGCGCAGCGCTTTACTATCTCCGATTTCCAAAGGAATAGGGCTCTATCTTGGTGTCGGACTAGCTTCAGTGGTATCTGCACTTTTCATTATTAATACCGTGCCGCTAGAGCCTATTCATCTGGGAAAAACCATACTGCACTACCTGCGCTATACAGAGTACTTTTTGCTGTTTTTTATAGCCTACACTTCACTAGTCTCCAAAAAACATCTGAAGCTTTTTTTCGCAGCGCTCGCACTCAGCGTAGCCATGGTAGCGATCTATGGTTTTGGACAGCGCTACTTTTATTTCCCAGTATACTCGACCATGAACAGAGAGTTTAGCAAGGGAGTCCGACTTTACCTAACTAGACATGCTCGAGTTCAATCAACTTTTGCCGGTCACTATGACTTAGGAGCTTATCTAGTCATTGCGCTACCACTACTACTAGCACTCTCACTTTCAGTGCGACAACCCAAGCCAAAAATTGCACTACACACCGCACACTGGTTGGGCTTGTGGCTACTTGTCGTCAGCGCCTCAAGAACGTCTTTTATAGCCTACATACTAGCAGCTACTCTTGTCATACTTCTTTACGCCCTTAAGCAAAAGAGTTGGATGATAACGCTTCGATTTGGCTTCACAAGGCTTGCAATGATGGCTGCCGTAGTACTCATAACTTCTGCCTATTTTGGCCAAGATGTGTATGAGCGTTTTCTTCAGGTGTTGCAGTCATACCCTGAGTTAAACGAACAATATCACCAACTTAATCGCGCTCGCAAACAGACGCTGGCCGCACTAGTAGGCGAAAGTTCCCAGTTTAAAATTCCTGAACTGGAGGCTCCCGCAAATGGGATCTCAACTGACCAAGCTCAACAAGTAATCTTAGACTCAGACACCAGACCAACTCCCTACAGGCCTGCCGATGTGTATGTTGATGTACCAGAAGAAGTAATTGAGGCAACTGTTTCTGCCGATGGCACAGTCACAGAAGTAGTTGTGGTCAAAGAGCGAGTATACTCTCCCAATGCTTTAAAATATGGTTTGTCCATCGCTATTAGACTAGATACACTGTGGCCTCAAGCCATTGCCTCATTTGAAAGAAATCCGCTACTTGGCACTGGTTATGCTACGCTGAATAAGACTACCGTCGAGGAGTTTACGGAAATAGATGGAGTTGATAATAATTTCCTTCGAACCTTGGGTGAAACCGGATTGTTGGGTTTTCTAGCATACTACGGCACAATCATACTTGCGCTGGGAATAGCAACTCGAAGCTATCTACATAGTAGGGATGCCGATCAACTTCAGCGTGCATTGGCGGTGGGATATATTGCTGGCACCATCGGCCTCCTACTTAATGCCACCTTCATTGATGTCTTTGCAGCTTCAAAGGTCGCATTTATTTTCTGGCTAGTAACAGGAGTTCTAGCCTCGCACTCTTTGGATTCACAGACTTCATCTGTTACAGTAACTTCTAGAAAAAAAAGAACAAACAACTCTAAAAGAGGCTACTCAAAAAAGTAACACCTATGACTGTCTCACGTTACTCAAGTTCATTGGCATGGTATATAGCACTACTAGTCGTACTAGCTGTCGCTCTTGTTCTACGACTACACAGCATTGATGCTCCACTTGCTGACTGGCACAGCTGGAGACAAGCAGATACTGCCTCCGTAACTAGGGAGTATCTTAAGCATAATCATTCAATTCTAGAGCCTCGATATCATGACTTGTCTAATATACCCAGCGGCCTAGAAAACCCTAACGGCTATAGAATGGTTGAGTTTCCAGTCGCTCCATTTGCAACAGCTGGGCTACTACGAGCTTTTCCAAGCATGGACCTGGTTCGAACTTCAAGATTAATAAGCATCGCGGCTTCACTGGTAACTATTTTCGCTGTCCACCAAATAGTATGGTTAAGTTCTCGCAAGCGATGGCAGGCACTTATAGCTGCTGGAGCTCTGGCAGTGCTGCCGTACTCCATCTTCTATTCAAGAACCATTTTGCCAGAACCACTTATGCTTGCGGCTCAAACAGTTGCCGTTTGGATGTTTGTTCACTGGTCCCAAGCATCTGAGACCAAGTCTCGAGTATTTTTTCTGACACTAACATGGTTGAGTTTTAGTCTTGCCTTGCTACTAAAACCGATAGCTATCTTTATTGCACCAGTCTTTGCAGTACTACTTTGGCAAAAATATGGTTTTCAAGCACTATTTGCCAAGGAATCTTGGCTTTTGGTCACTGCTGCGATTCCACTATTGCTTTGGAGACACTGGATAGAACAATTTCCAGCAGGTATTCCGGCAAACAGCTGGTTATTTAATGGTAATGGAATCAGACTCAGGCCAGCTTGGTGGCGATGGCTATTCGCAGATCGTCTAGGTAGGTTGATTCTTGGATACTGGGGGACAACCTTAGTTGTGTTAGGACTGGTATACAGAGAAGCTAAAAAGCTCTCAAGTTACGACCTACTTACTTTGGCTTGGGCAAGTGGACAGCTAGCCTATCTGGTCGTCTTTGCAACGGGGAATGTCCAGCATGATTACTATCAAATTCCCTTAGTACCAATGTTGACACTCCTAATCGCACGAGGGTATCAAGCCATATTAAGCCTGAGCGCAGACAAGATTCACAGAGTGGGAATCGTCGCCGTCCTAGCTGTTCTTTCAAGTATGTCGTTATTCTTCAGCTGGTATGAGGTGCGAGGCTACTTCAACATCAACAATCCAGCCAT
>CAZTEB010000010.1:295-5612 GCA_964612735.1 uncultured Pseudomonadales bacterium | reverse complement strand
ATGCAAAAGTCATTGCTCCCTATGGTGGCGACACTGCTTTCTTGTTCCAGACAAACAGAACTGGTTGGCCCATCGGCAGTAGCATTGAGGATAAAATTGAAAAAGGAGCTACTACTTACGCAACCACCACCTATGATGACGAGGCTAGAGAGCTAGAAAAGCTTTACACCACCCTTGAGAAAACTCCAGAGCATCTCATCTTAGATCTGACAAGTTCACTATGAAAATCCTAATGTTGACGCCGTACCTACCGTACCCACTCCTTTCTGGTGGGCAGATTCGCACCTATAACTTACTAAAAAAACTCGCCAACAATCACCAAGTTACACTGTTTGCTCTCATAAAAGATGACAGTGAGCGCCAACACATCCCCGAACTTGAGAAGTACTGCTCTAAGGTCAAAGTTTTTAAACGATCCGAAAAGCCATTCACACTCACCAACATTCTTAAGACTGCATTTTCATCGTATCCCTTCCTGGTAATGAGAAATCACGTGCCTGAGACGATCAAGGCCGTGGAAACTGAGCTTTCAACCAATGAGTACGATCTAATCCACGCCGAAACGTTTTACATGATGCCACACATTCCAAAAACAAACATCCCGACTATTCTAGTCGAGCAAACCATTGAATACTTAGGTTATGAAAGTTATGCTCGAAACGTAGCTTTTCCATTCATTAAGCCCCTGTTATACATTGATATCGCTAAAATTAAACGTTGGGAGCGATATTACTGGGACAGCTGCACCAAGTTAATCGTAATGAGTAATGATGACAAGCAGTTTATCGGCGAGGCTATCAGCAACACTGAGAAAATAGAAGTTGTTTCAAATGGGGTAGATTCTCAATGGTTTGCAAGGAAAAGTAAAAAGTTGCCGAAAGAACCAACTATACTGTCAGTCGGAACATTCAAGTGGCTACCAAATGTTGAGGCCGTAACTTTTCTAATTGAGCAGGTTTGGCCAAGAATAAAAGCTGAGCTTCCAACTGCCAAACTGTGGGTAGTTGGCAATGCCCCAACCCCCAAAATTGTTGAGTATCAAAAAAGTGACTCATCCATTAAGGTTACCGGAGGTATACCTGATATCAGAGATGCATTTAATGGAGCTCATATCCTTGTAGCTCCCGTTTTCAGTGGCAAAGGCACTAGGTATAAGATTTTAGAAGCTATGGCTTCGCAGACGCCAATCGTGGCTTCAAAGATAGCTGTTGAAGGTCTTGGCCTCAAAGAAGGTAAGCATGTGCTAACTAGCAATACTGCTGACGGTATGGCAAAAGCTGCTATCAAGCTCCTTCAGGACAAAAAACTCAGAGACAAACTTGCCGAAAACGGCAAGTCATTTGTAAGTGATAGATATGATTGGCGAGAAATCTCAACCAAACTTGATACTATATATAAAGAACTAGGTCGATCAAAAAAGTAAACATGGCTTCAAAACTAGATCTAGAAATCATCATTGTTAGCTATAACTCTCAATTTTGGCTCAAAAAGACGCTCGAGTCTTTAAACAATAACTATCTATCTGCCACCAAGCACAGAGTTGCCGTAACAATAGTGGACAATAATAGCAGTGATGGCTCAGTTGAGATGATTGAAAATCACTTCAAATGGGCTACAGTACTCAAGCAAGATACCAACCTTGGTTTTAGCGCTGCAAACAATATAGCGCTCAAAAATAGCTCTGCTGAGGCGGTGATGCTTCTAAACTCAGACACAGAACTAACTAAGGACTCTAATCTTGATACGCTACTACATCATCTTCAGCAACACCCTTCAGTTGGAGTTATAACACCCAGAGTTGAACTCGGTGATGGTTCACTTGACCCAGCCTGCCATCGAGGAGAACCCACACCTTGGGCTAGTTTCTGCTATTTTGTCGGTCTGGAAAAACTTTTTCCAAAAACAAAGCTGTTCGGACAGTACCACCAATACTACAAAAACCTACGGGAGCCACACCAGATAGATGCTTGCTCAGGAGCTGCCATGCTAGTTCGCCAAGATGCTATCGAGAAAGTGGGCTTTCTTGATGAACAGTTTTTCATGTACGCAGAAGATTTGGACTGGTGCAAAAGGTTCCGAGATGCAGGTTACCAAGTACTTTTTTATCCTCATGTGAGTCTCATTCACCACAAAAATAAATCGGGCATGGGAAGTAATAATGCAGCAGTCAGCAAGAAGACAGCTAGCTACTTTTACGATACAATGCTCCAGTACTACGACAAGCACCATGGTCACCGGTATCCAGGTTTTGTCCGCAATCTTATACAAAGTATTATTACCGTAAAGAAGGAGTTATAGTGAAACATTCACACCTACGATTTAAAATTGCACAACTTAGGCAAGACAAACAGCTGATGATGATTGAGTCTATTGCTGTTTTTGTATTTGCGCTTTTTGTAGCTATTCTGCTGCCATCACTCTTAATTAGATACGTCTATGCAGACCAACAGTTGTTCGAGCAACCAAAGGTAATCGAGTACATTCCTGTAGCCTCGTTTGCAGTGGGCACTGTTTTCTTTTTATATGCCATACTCACCAACCTTTCTAGACTCAAGCAGATCAAGGCGCTAGAGCGTGAACTGGAAGCAACTGGTTGTGATTGCCATGGAAACTGCATGTGCGGTCCCGATGGTGATATGTCACTAGTAGACAAAACAGCCAAAAAGGCCACAGTAAAAAAAACAGCTAGCAGAAAGTCTAGCTCGAAATCAAAGCGATCTTCAAAAAAGGCATAACCTAGCATGAAAATAGGAATCGATTGCCGGCTGGGTGGTATAGCCCATGCCGGCATCGGTCGATACATCGCACAGCTCGTGGCCCACTTGCCGACATATGGCAAGAAACACCAGTGGGTTCTATTTAGTTTTGATGAAAAACAACAGCGCGAGCTCCTTGAAGACACTCCAGATAACATAACCTGGCGGACTACTGCCATTCCTCACTATTCCATTGCGGAGCAAGTCGCATTAAAAAAAGTATTTAACAGTGAAAAACTTGATCTACTGCATGTTCCGCACTTTAATGCACCGGTTTTCTACGCAGGTCCCACAATCATCACCATTCATGATTTGCTTTGGCATCAACAATGGGGAAGTGATGTCACAACCCTTCCAGGATGGAAGTATTGGCTAAAGTATCTTGGCTATCGCTACACAGCTTCCAGAGCGATTGACCATGCCACTAACATCATTACCCCCTCAGAAACGACAAAACAGGTCCTGGCTACATACTATCCACATGCCGAAAAAAAAACTTCTGTGGTTCTGGAAGGAATAGCTCCCGCCTTTACCAAAAAACAGCAACCATCTAAACGTAAGCTCAAACAGTTGGTATACGTCGGATCGCTCTACCCCCACAAGAACATAAGGATAGTTTTACAAGCATTACAGCAACTCCCCGAACACAACCTCGTTATAGTTGGTTCACGCAATGTGTTTGCGGATGATACCAAGCTGCTTACTCACGAACTTAAAGTAACGTCTCAAGTCACTTTTGCTGGCTATGTACCAGATGAAAAACTATGCAAACTTCTCGTATCAAGTGGGGCGCTCATTCAGCCCTCACTGTCCGAAGGATTTGGATTGACTGGGGTAGAGGCTCTATCCACTGGGACACCAGTGTTAGCCTCAGACATCGCTGTGTTTAAAGAAATGTATGGTTCTGTTGCTACGTACTTCGATCCACACTCGGTATCTGAATTAGTTGACACCATCACTCGGCTTACATCACCCTCAAAAGACTGGTTGCAAAAAGCAAAGCGGCACGTCAAACAGTTTGACTGGGAAAAAATGGTGCAAAACACCATACAGTTGTACGAGACAGCGCACTAGTCATGCCTAGCTCAACACCTAGAATAGCTGTCGTCTACGATCGCTTACTCACCCACTACGGGGGTGCCGAAAATGTACTAAAACACATTTTAACTACCTTTCCCACAGCAACTCTAATCACCTCGCTCTTCGATGCTAAGAAGGTACGTTGGGCAGAACCCTCACATGTAACTACAACCTGGCTGCAGAGGATCCCCTTCTTTAGATCGATTCATCGGGCAATAGCATGGCTAATGCCGACAGCTTTTGAAAGTGTTGATGTATCAGACTACGATATCATCATTAGTGTCACCAGCGCCGAAGCCAAAGGAGTTATGACACAGCCACACCAATTGCACATATGCTACCTCTTAACTCCAACCAGGTATCTATATAGTCATCACGAACGCTATCTAGCCAGCATACCTCGAGTCCCTGGTCTAGCCGCTATAGCTCGTGCTCTATTAGGATATTTGAGATGGTGGGATGTGGCGGCAGCATCAAGACCAGATGTCATACTGGCTATTTCAAACCGAGTGGCTCAAAGAGCAGAAGAGCATTATAGACGCTCCCCAGATGCAATCATCTATCCGCCCGTTAACCCGACGCCACATCTTGAAACACCAGTAACAAGCATACTGCTAGAAAATGGAGAAGCATTTTCTCTAGACGAGCCGTTCGCTCTGGTAGTCTCTAGATTGGTGCCATACAAAAAAGTTGACGTCGCAATTGCTGCTTGCGAAGCAGTGGGCTACAACTTGCTCATCATAGGAGAAGGTCCTCAAAAAACTCAACTTCGCCGACAAGCAAAATCACACACCTTCTTTGCTAAAAATACTCAGCAGTCCATGGTTCAAGCTGCACTAGCAAGTTGTAGTTGTTTTATTATGGTTGGTGAAGAAGACTTTGGCATTGCCGCCATGGAGGCCGCCTCGTTGCAAAAACCAGTTATTCTTCATGGTAAAAGTGGTGCGGCTGAGCTACTACCAGCCGGTGTAGTAGCCATTCATTTGCAAACTGAGACATCTGAGGAGCTACAACAAGCACTACAGCGTGTTAAACAGATTAAGTATGATACTGCTATAATGAAATCTGTTTTAAAAAAGACAAACCCAAAACTGTTTTCGAAGCGACTTGCCTCCTTCGTAAATACAACTTGGCAGCACTATACTAAGGAGTAACATGTCGCACCTAGATCATACATTTGCAGTCATCTTAGCTGGCGGTGGCGGCACGCGACTATGGCCAGAATCTAGAAAAAAGACTCCGAAACAATTCCTAAAACTAACTGGTAGTGATCAGACAATGATGCAGATAGCTGCTCACAGAGTGAACCAGGTCGTAGCTTGGGATCACATGATCGTAGTTACCAATGAGCTATATCGAGATGAGGTAGGTAAACAACTTCCTAAAGTTCCAAAGGCAAATATCATTGCTGAGCCTGAAAAGAAAGATACTGCTTTGGCGATGTTGGTCGGAGCTCTATATGCCAAGTCATTGGATCCTGA
>CAZTEB010000010.1:0-285 GCA_964612735.1 uncultured Pseudomonadales bacterium | reverse complement strand
AAGTGTCATTAACTGTGCCTCTGACCACGTCGTAGCTGACGAAAAAGAATTTAGTCGAGTAATGAAAGCAGCTGCTAAAGAAGCACATGAGTCTGATGTGCTAGTAACAGTCGGGATTACACCTTCCTTTGCCTCTAGCGCCTTCGGCTACATCAAAATAGGTGAAGATCTCAAAAAAGTTGCCAAGGGCCTTTCAATTTTCAAGGTAGATAGCTTTACTGAAAAGCCAAAGGTAGCTACAGCCAGAGCTTTTATATCCACCGGAAAGTATTTCTGGAATGCCAA
>CAZTEB010000009.1:0-24976 GCA_964612735.1 uncultured Pseudomonadales bacterium | reverse complement strand
GACGGCAAATGGCGCACCTTCGCTGTCAAAGGTGGCTCCCGATCCGGTTCCCAAGACATAGTAGTACTGAGTATTGGGCTGCAGACCTCGGACAGTGACGTGGTGCAATAGAAAATCTTCCACCGTTCCTGAGAGTTGATCTCGATCGTCACTCGACTGAGAGTTGAGTTTTCCTGGTTCGGCGCCGTACTTCACGAAGCCAGCGGTAGCTTCAGTGGTAGCAAAGGAAACGGTAAAACTTGAGTCAGTGACGTTGGTGAGGCGAATGCTGCGCGGCGTGGTTTCTGGCGTGGCTCGTGGTGAGAACACGCCCGTGCCTTGACCAAGGAATACTACGCCAACAACTAAACCTACGACCAAAATCAGTAGTCCTAAGATCGTGGGGATCTGCTTTTGAAGCAGCGTCTTTTTGGTAGGGCTTTTTTTGTCTTCAGGCATACAAAAGAGAGGCGTCATTGAGAACGCCTTGACTTCACTCTAGAGAAAACTTGGGGAGATAGCAACGCGAAAAAAAGGCGTACTACTCTATATTTTCATCTCAAAATAGATCAACTACTATTCAGTGGTAGATTCTGTGACAGCTGAAGTAGTTGCTGAGGGCGGCTCATTATCTGGCAGTGAGGCTGAGTCAGTCGCTTGCGACTCTTCATTTAAGAGTGCTTCTTGCTGAGGAACGAAGATATCCTCTAGTGATGTCTCGATATTTACCAACTGCTGCTGCTTGCCATCTTGGGTTTTGAGTAGCTTGAAGATAGTAAACTCACTGAGCTCAGCCTGTGAGTAGTGACGCTTGCCTTCGATCTCAGTGATGATCTCTTCATTAATGTTGGGGTTCAGCGGGCGAGCAATAGTGAGTAAGTACGGATCAATTCTAGAGCTACGCTGTGATGAAAATAATCCTACACCTACCCAAATTACTACGGTCACCAGTGAAAATAGCAGGACGTAGAGTAGTTGCTGGTTGCGTCGAAGTTGCTGGAGTTGGTCAGAAAACGTGCTCATACTATAATCCTACTCCTGTACTTGATTGAGCTTGGCGAGGCGCGCCGCTGGTTGCGTTTGAGCCTGGTGCAAAGTATGGCACTGCCAAAGTAATGGTGGCTTTGAGTGTTTCTTGACCTCGCTCAGTTGTTTTGCCAAATGAGACGGTGTCTATCACGAAGGATCTGCGCACGGAGAGTAATTCTTGTACGAACTGACGAATGGTGAGGTAGTCACCTGTAACCCCAAAGCTAATCGAAGTGTTTAATCGAGTAGCAGATACTCGGTCTAGATCGGTTGCTTGTAGCTCATCCGGCACTTCGCTGATAGTGATGTCGTTGATCACTAGCTTGTTTTCGCTTGCTACTTTTTCAATGATTTTGAGTGATTCAATTACGTTGGGAGAATCAGGGATTGCTTGATCCAGTACAAACAGTCTGTTTTGTAACCGAAGCATAGTATTCTGAACCGTCGTCAAAGCAGCAATCTTCTGTGCCATTTGATCGTCAAGCTTGCGCTTGTCTTCTATTTCCTTTATCAAGTCAGACATAGTCAATAGCGTTGGTCTGATGGCAAAGATCGCAAAGAATAGCACAGTGCCAACGGTCAGGAATAACTCCAGAGATACTCGTGCTACTGGCTTGGTGTAGAAGCCTTGCAAGGTGGAGAGCAATTCCTTGCGGCTTTTAAGTCTAATATTCAGTGCCATACTAGTACCTATTATTGGGCTGGGCCCCTGTTTTGATTTTGTGTTGTTTGTTCCTTGGTCTTGGCATCAATTTGGAATTGATACCCGACGCCCGTTTCCTCATCCTGAGCAATTTTCTGAATGTTGATATCGAAGAAAGCGGGTGAGATCTGCATATTTGTGATCAGTGTGTTAAGCGCTTGCTGGGTGGGCGTAGTTCCAGTCATGGTTACGTCACTTGGCCTGATAATCAGTTTATCAAGGGTGACGCTTCTGGGGGTGATTTCGGTTAAGTTGGGAAAGACATCTAAGATAGTGACTTGCTGTTTTATCTGCTGATAATGATCAATGGTGACCTGTGCTTCTCGAGTGTTTTGCTCTAAGTCCCCGTATGACTCGATAATAGTTTTCTTTCTCTCTATAGCCTGATTGAGGTCGGTCACCTGCCTGTCTAAAGAGAACCTAGTTACGAAGCTGATGATTACTACTAACTCAGTGAAAATCACGATGTAGCGCCCTACTGAGAGTGCCCACTTCAAGATCTTTCCGAGGTACGTTGAGTAAAACGGATCTTTAGGAGTGAGATTGATATCAATGCTGACAGTCTTTTTTTTGGCCATGGGCAGAACACACAAGTCTTTTAACTTGCGCTAGTACAGATACGTATCAAGTATCAGTATACGACATCTGGTGATGGGTGAGTAGATGGGGAGTTAGAGGTGATCAGATTGAGCTGTATCTATGCTGGTCTCGACGAGTACTTCGTCGCTGCCTGAAAGTGGACCTCGCCATCTTCCAAAGCCAGCCAGCATTTTGGTCAACATCTTGAGTTCTCTGATCTCAAAGATCATGGCGAAGAAAATATAGACCAGTAAGCCGATGGTGCTTGTGGTGACAGTGAGTCCGATCAGCTCAATAGTACGACTGGTGTCGAAGACGAGCTCATCGAAAATTCGAAACGGTAGATACAGAAATACAGCCATTAGAAAACTAGCTCCGACCATTTTCAGCTGTGGTATCCAAAAGGCTTTGCCGGCCAAGCCATCAACTCGGTTGTTTAGTAGCCAAAGATACAGGAGTAACTCCGCAAATGCTGTGATCGTTGTGGCCGCTGCTATGCCAAGTACGCCCCAATTTGTTCCGAACACAAAGTAGGCTGATAACGTTATGTACAGCACTACGTCAGCTAATGCCACCAGCATCGGCGTCTTGGTGTCTTTCAAGGCATAGAAGGCCCTGATGAGCAGTTGCACGAGTGCTTGTGCAGTGATGGAGATGGCGATGATGGCTACAATTCGTCCAGTTTGTAGGGTGGCGGTCCAAGGGAAGTTGAAGGTGCCAAACACCAAACGAACGATCGGAATACGAAGAATAAGGAGAAGCACTGATGCTGGAAAGGTAAAGAATGCAATTTGATGCAGTGACTGTAGTACTAGCGAGCGGTACTTTTGTAGATCTTTATCACTGGATTCCTCTGATAAAAACGGCAGCGAAGCCTGGCTAATCGAGACGCCGAAGAAGCGAATCGGCAACGACATCAGTGAGAGACCGAGTTGCATCATGAAGAAGCTAAGGTTGCCCAGAGTCGTCGCAAAGAAGCCAAGGAGCAGCTTGCGAATTTCATTGGCTCCTATCGAGAAAACTCTAGGTGGCATCAAATTAAAAAACTCTTTAATGCCGTGATAATTGAGGTTAAACGAGAGAGTGTATCGAAAGCCGAGCTTCCTCACGAGTGGCAGCTGAATCGCCATGTGGAGAAACGCTCCAATGACTACGCCGATGCCAGCTGAGTAGATACCAAACTGCTCATGAAATACAAACACCCCCAGCAGGATGCCCAAGTTGTACAAAATAGGGGCGATCGCTGGCAAGATAAACCTTTGAAACGACTGTAGGATGCCAGTCATGAAGTTGGAGACGGCGAAGAAAAACTGAGCAACCAGCATGATTCTAGTTAGGTTAACGACGATCGACACCTGCTCAGCCGTGAAACCTTCACCTGTCCTCAACACGGTGAGGGGCTCGGCAAACACGAAGACAATTCCTGCGATCAGCACGAATGCTAGTAGGAGTGTGTTCATCATGATCGAGCTCATGGTGAACGCTATTTTTTGGTCTTTGCGCTTTTGTGAAGTGAAAATGGGAATGAACGCTGCCGAAAGAGCGCCGAGTACGATTAGCTGGAACATCATGTCTGGAATTTGGAATGCGACCCAGAATGCTTCCAGCGCTTGTTGTGAAGTCGTGGTATCGAAGAAAAGCGAGATTAGCAATCGTTTTACCAGTAACCCAGAAAGGGCAGAGATAATACTAGTAGTGGTGATGATGCTGGCTGCTGAGAGAATTGAAGTTTGGCGCTGTTCGAGCCACTTGCCGTTGGTGGTGAGCTGGAGGAGTCTGGGAAGTTTGAACGTCACATGGCTATTATAAGTGCTGCGTGATCAGTGATAAGTACTAAGTCGCGGATGAGGCTTGTGTTTGAGGGGCAAAATGGCGTGCGGCTTTGCATTTTCTCCTGACCTCTAGTACAATACCGCTCTATGCCATTACTCAAGAACGCAAAAAAGGCACTTCGGGTTAGTAAACGAAAAACGATCACGAATCGTCGGATCAAGTCCAGGGTTAAGACTCTGACTGATGCCTACAAGAGTGATCCCAAGCCAGCTGGCTTGTCAGCTGCTTTCTCTGCTATCGATCGAGCTGTGAAGCGAAACATTTTTCATCGTAATCGAGCTGCTCGAATTAAGAGTCAGCTGAGCAAGCTAATTGCGTAACTTTCAGTTTTTCGAATCGCTGCGTACGTTTCCTCAAGAAAAAACCTGAGTATGAAGTATACTACTCAAGTGACTGACCATATCAGAAATTTTTCCATTATCGCTCACATAGATCACGGCAAGACGACATTGACCGACAGGTTATTGCGTCTCACTGAGACAGTAACCGACCAGCAGTTTACTGAGCGCATGATGGACAGTAATCCCATAGAGCAAGAGCGAGGTATCACCATTAAGATGGCACCTGTTCGGATGCAGTACTCCCATCAAGGTCAAAAATACACGCTTAATCTAATTGACACTCCCGGCCACGTAGATTTTGGCTACGAAGTAAGTCGTTCGCTTGCTGCTTGTGAAGGGGCAGTGTTGTTAGTTGACGCCACTCAGGGTATCCAAGCTCAAACGCTGTCGAATTTTGAAAAGGCTCGTGAGTTGGGGCTCACCATTATTCCCGTCTTGAATAAAATTGACTTACCAGCCTCAGAAGTTGAGGCAGTTACGTTGGAGTGCATGGAGACCTTCGGCATCGCTGAGGAGGATATATTGATGGTTTCTGCTAAAACTGGCGCTGGGGTCGAAGATGTTCTTGGAGCAGTAATCGATCGTATCCCCGCACCTACAGCTTCAGCGTCACCATCCCCACGAGCACTGGTGATGACGTCCCAGTTTCACCAACACAAGGGTGCCATTGCCTATGTACGAGTAGTAGACGGACCACTTCAATTGACTAAACTACATGCTGTAGCCACCGAAGCTGAGTTTCAACCACTTGAGATAGGAATCTTTTCTCCAGCTATGAAACCAGTGGACGAGCTGCAAGTTGGCGAAGTTGGATATGTGGCGACCGGCATAAAAGACATTCGACAGATTAAAGTTGGCGACACGCTTACGACCGTACTAGCTGCTAGTAAAGGTGCCGTTGTTCAACTGAAGGGATTCAAAGAACCTCAACCAATGGTTTACATGGAAGTGTTTCCTATCGAAGCTGATGACTTTGCTTTGCTGCAAGATGCCGCTGCCAAGCTGGCGCTCCATGACGCGGCGCTGACATACACCGGCACTCACTCTCCAGCTCTCGGCAATGGTTTGCGCATGGGTTTTTTGGGAATACTTCATGCAGAGATAGTGCTGGAGCGATTTAAGCGTGAGTTTGATTTGTCGCTGTTGGCCACAGCACCGTCTGTGACGTATCAGATTGCTGGTAGCGATGGTGAGACTAGTCTCATTCATAGTTCGGCAGAAATGCCAGATCCTAGTGAGATACTCAGCATAGCCGAGCCAATGACCATTGCCTCAATTTTTGTACCTGATGAGTACATGGGAGCTGTGATGCAGCTGGTGCAGGATAGGCGAGGGGAGCTTCAAGGTACCACGCATATCGGTAAACGAGTTCGACTAGAGTATAAGCTGCCGTTGGCAGAAATAATTACTGACTTTCATGACACGCTCAAATCAGTCACTTCCGGGTTTGCATCTCTTGAGTACGAGCTCTCGGGTTACGTGCCAGTTGATGCCGTGAAACTTTCTATTCTGATAAATAAAGAGCCGGTCGAAGCTTTAAGCGTGATGGTAGTTCGTGAGCAGGCAGAGCAGATAGGTAGGACTATCGTCAAAAAACTCAAAGAAGTGGTGCCTAGACAGTTGTTTGAAGTTCCGATCCAAGCTGCTATAGGTGGTAAGGTAGTAGCTCGAGAAACAGTCAAAGCATATCGTAAAGATGTAACCGCTAAGCTCTATGGTGGTGACGTGACGAGACGCCAAAAGTTACTTCGCAAGCAAGCTAAGGGTAAGAAGCGCCTCAAACAGTTTGGAAAAGTTGAACTTAATCAAGACACGTTCATGGCGGTGTTGAAGCGATAAGCCTGGTATAATACTTTTTAATGCCAGATATTTTTGACGCATCCCGGCAAAATAGATCACAAGTCCAGTCTGCGGATTCTACCGATGAAGTAGCTCACTCTCAAGACGAGGCGCCTGACCGCGCACCCAGAGTAGCTCAGCCTAAGAACGAGAAGCAACCCCATCGTCCAGTTGATGAGTACTCAGAAGTAATGCGGTCTGAGCGACCATCTCATAGTCCGTTTGACTCGTTTGCCGCTAAGCCACTCCAAGTCTTTTTTGATTCTCAGGACAGAGCGGAGCAGGTATTATTACTGCTGCGAAAGCACCCCGTCACTCAAGTGCGTTGGATCACCATCGTGACCTTATTGGTGTTGTTTGCACCAGTGCTTTTCTCGGCAGCGCCATTTTTATCATTTCTGCCCATTAATTATCGAATCGCTGGCCTAGTATTTTGGTACCTGCTGTTGATAGGCTATTCACTTGAGTCGTTTTTGACTTGGTTCTTCAATGTCTACATCATTACCGACGAGCGCATCATCGATGTTGATTTCTTGTCATTGATCTACAAAAACATCACTGCAGCTAAGATTGATAACATCGAGGATGTGACTGCTGAGACTGGTGGCGCAATTCGTTCTGCCTTTAACTTCGGCACCGTCAAAATTCAGACCGCTGGTACCAATGCTGAGATCGAGTTTGAGGATGTGCCCAAGCCCGCTAAGGTAACGCGACTATTAAATGAATTACTCCTCGAAGAAGAACGAGAGAAGATCGAAGGAAGGGTGAACTAGCTATGTTGATGTTATTGCTTCAAGCCCCAGTGGTTGTCGGAAGTACTGCTCCTGCTACGACTGGCGTCCTTTTTGTTTTGCTCTTTAAATTGCTCTTTGTGATTGCTGCTGGTCTGTATCTGGCATTCGCGTTTGTGGTCACCCGTCAGATTTCAGTCATGAAGAATACGTTGATTACCACCTTTTCGCCTACTATTACTACTATAGGCTATGCTCACTTGATTTTAGCCTTAGTGGTATTCGTGTCGTTTATCTTATTTTTGTAGTTTTCATCATGTTACAATAGTTTGATGCATAAAGCGCAGGTGACGCCCCTGATTGGCCTGCCGCAGTTGGATGGATGGGCGAGTATAACGAGCGATGGTTCTGGGAGTACAGTTTGGAGTCTGGCAGTGTCCGGGAGCCACGCTAGTAACGTCGGTCGTGACGTGGTCGACACTCTCCAATCTGAGCAGATTACTACTGGGGCTGAACTCTACTCCATAACGCAAAAGATTTTGACAGATGCAGCTCATAAAGAGTGTCGTCTAGCTTGTGCTGCTGTGCTTTTTACTGAGGAGACTAGCGTCTTTTGCAGCTACTGGGCTGGGGTGACGTTGCGTCGTGGTGACAAGGTCGGTAGTATTTTGACACCTGAGGCAAAGCTTCAGATTCGTGAGGGAAAGTATCAGGTTGGTGACCTTTATATTTTAGCCACCCAACAAGCACAAGAGCACTTCCTTGATGAAGTACGACAGAAAATTAATCAGGGCTACGAAAGTGATACTATTGTCACCTCCATTGCTCCCGGCCTACACTTGCAAGAAGCGACTTCGCTGTCAGCCATGGCATTTGTTTCACTGCAGCCTGTCACTTCTGAATCAGCTCATACAAGTAAAGCTGCTGAGGCTGCGGGTATAGCTGCGGCTAGCACGAGACGTGCCTTGCAGGATCAGTCCAAACAAGAAATTTCCGGCACTCAAAGCTCTGCTCAGCCCCAAGAGTCACATGAATCACTTGAAGCACAAGCTCTAGAGTCAGATACTCATGTTGAGCCCCTGACTGCGTCAGCGGTTTTGGGTAGTGGAGATGAAGATCCCGAACGACCCATTCTTTCTACGAGTGAGGAGTCACTCGTAGCTCGTTCACTACTGAGTGTTAAGCAAGCCTCTAGTAAGTTGGCTGATGCAAAAATCGACCAAAAGGCTCGTTCTGTGGCTGGCGCCATTGGTTCTGGTTTGGTTAGCTTGGGCGGAACTGTGTCTTCGGGTGCGACGGTTGCTGTTACTGCTGGTCAAGCTTTTGCAGCACACATTAAACACATGGTAGCTTCCCGAAGATCGCAATCAGTTTCCTCTAGCGGTGGGGTAGTTTCTTCGGCATCAACTGCTTCAGCGGGATCAGCATTTCAGTCGCAACATACCAGCGCTAAACGAGCACTATCTCCAGTACATGCTGCGCGTCGCATGTTCTCACGAGATGTCTATGTGGGTGGTTCCAGCTCTGGGATTATGTGGAGGCTAGTGGGTGGTGGCTTAGTGCTGGCGATCATTGTTACTGCTTGGTTTTTTTGGAGGCAGCAACGACTAACACAGCGAGCTCAGGTACTTGAGAGACTACAACCGCTCGAGCAACAACTTGAGCAAGCACAGTCAATTGCAGATGCTAGCCCTGTGACTGCTCGCGAGCAAGTTGCTGATGCCATCGCACAGCTAGAAGCATTGCGAGTGGAGTTAGGTTCTCGAGCGCCCGGCAGCGCCTTAGTTTCTCAGCAGCTTGAGGAGGCTCAGGCTTTAGCTGGTGCTATCTCTGGCACTGAGGAGCGCAATGAGCTACCAGTTTTCGTAGACGCTCGAATCCAACAGCCTGACATTCTTTTTACGCAAGCTGGTTTTGCTGATGGCCAAGCCTTTCTCTATGACACAGGTACTAGCACTATTGTCACAGTTGATCTGAGCGACGCATCGCTTGAGAGCATTCAAGTTGATGACATAGCTGAAGTTCGCGATATTTCCCTGGGCTTTCCAGGTGAGACTATCTGGATATTGGCAGATGGCATCTTAAGTATCGATCCAACTACTCAGACGAGTATTGCAAGGGAAATTGATCAAGACGATGTGACTACAGACGCTCAGCTCATCTCATCGTTTGCTAACTCGCTCTATATCTTTAACCCTGAGGCCAGAACCATATATCGATATCCGCCGGCAGATGAAGGTTTTGAAGAAGCTGTTCGGTGGCTGCGAGCTGGTCAAGATTTGAACTTTGAAGCCGTTACCGACATGGTGATTGATGGAAGCATTTGGTTGGCTACTAGAGATGGTGAGATCATGCAGTTGCAAAGTGGCGTACGACAAGACTTTGAAGTGCAAGGTCTTGCACAGCCGTTTACGAGTAGGTTGTTGTTATTTGCGAGTGAAGACGGTGAAAATGTGTACGTTTTGGAGCCAGAGCGTCAACGAGTGGTGGTTCTTTCCAAAGATGGTACTTTTATCAAAGAAGTAGTAAGCCAGTCTTTAGCGACGGCTAACAACCTAGTAGTCGACGAGTCCCAAAACAAAGGTTTTGCTATCAGTGGCTCGATTCTGTATGAGGTGGGGTTATAATCACCTGATGCAGCTCGTTATCAATAGTAAAGCCAAGCACGAATATGAAATCCTCACTACCTATCAAGCTGGGGTAGTTTTGACGGGACCTGAAGTCAAAAGTCTAAGGTCAAAGCAAGCCTCGCTTAAGGGCAGTCACGTTAAAGTGGTTGGCGATGAAGCTTTTCTGTTGGGTGCGCAAATTACTCCATACCAATATGCTGATACCACTAAGTATGATCCCAAGCGAACACGCAAGCTACTGCTCAAAAAAAAGGAAATTTTCCAGCTTAAAGAAGCTAGCGCACAAAAAGGCCGGACGTTAGTGCCTTTGGCTTTTGAGCTCGAGCGTAACAAGATTAAATTATCATTTGGTATTGCTCGTGGTAAAAAGCAGCATGAAAAAAGATCAGAGCTGCGCAAAAGAGCCCTCAAGCGCGATGTCGAGCGCGAGACGAAGCAGAAGTTGAGAGCATGACCAATAACGTACATTGGCGGCGGCCGTGCTTTAATGAACGCTGCTTGATGTCTTTCCAAAAATCCTCCATACTGAAGCTGACAAGAACACAGTAAGGAGAAGAGTATGCCTAAAAAAGTGTTTTGGCCTGCCACACTCGTGACCATGGGCCTTATATTCCTAGCATCCAACATGGGGTTGTTGCCTGCCATTTTCTGGAACCTTTGGCCCTTGATTCTGATCGTGGTTGGTTTGGGTGGCCTAATTACCTCTGATAGAGAAGAATGGATGAGTAGTACTAAGAAGACTGCTAGAAGATCCTCACGCAAGTCTTCTGCTAAGAAGCGCTCAACCAAAAAACGCAAAAAATAGTATTCGCTTCCTGCCCGGTTAGAAAGAGCTATGAAGTGTTTTCATCTAGCTATAGATGGTCCAGTTGCGGCTGGGAAAAGTACGGTAGCTAAAGGAGTGGCACGAAAGCTGGGCTTTGTGTACATCGACACTGGTGCTATGTATAGAGCCGTCGCTCTGGCTGCCAAACAGCAAGGCATCAACTGGGAAGATCCCAAGGCGTTGGCCACGCTTGCTAAGGAGTGCAAACTGCGCTTAGCTCGACCAATCGGTGATAAAAATGACGGCAGGATCGTGTCAGTGTATCTTGATAATGAAGACGTATCCTGGGAGATCAGAAAACCAAGTATTGCTGAGGGCGCTTCAGTTATCAGTCAATTTGCACCAGTGCGGAAAGTGTTGGTACATCTTCAGCAGGAGATGAGTGAAGATGAAGATGTGGTGATGGAAGGTCGAGACATCGGAACTAAGGTGTTGCCTAAAGCACAGCTCAAGATTTACATGAGTGCCTCTCTAGAATCTCGAGTAAAACGCAAGCGAGAGCAGATGCTCGCTATGGGGAAGAAACAGACATACAAAGAAGTTGAAGACGGTATTGTAACTCGTGATACTCGTGAGATGAACAGAAAAGCTAGTCCACTTAAGCCAGCCGCAGGCGCATGGAAGCTTGATACTACTGATTTGGCCATTGACCAAGTGATCGACATGATTTTTAATCGGGTAGTCCAGATGAGGTCTGCCTAGCTCCGTCTGGACAGAGAGTCTAAGGCAAAAATAACCATATGTACAGCGCTACCAACGCACCAGCACTACTTCGAGTCGCCATAGATGGTCCAGTGGCTGCTGGTAAAGGCAGTGTGGCGCGCAAGGTAGCTTCAAGGCTCAACCTGGTCTACATCGATACTGGCGCCATGTATCGCACGGCAGCTCTACTCGCTCAGCGAGCTGGGGTATCTCCTGATGCTGAGTCAGAAATAGTCGCTCTTCTCAAGAAAGTGACGCTGGACCAGCGTACCCCCAATGATCAAGAGCAAGACGGTCGATTGACTACAGTACTTCTTGATGACGAAGATATCTCGTGGAAAATTCGTACCAAGGAAGTGTCAGCTTTGACAGCCAAGGTTGCAGCTTTAGCTGAAGTCAGAAAAGTATTAGTGCAGAAGCAGCAAGAAATTGCCGCCAATAGAAGTGTGGTGATGGAAGGTCGAGACATTACGTATAAAGTGCTACCCAATGCTGAGTTAAAAATCTACTTGACTGCATCTGAAGAAGTCCGAGCTCGGCGTCGCCACGAACAACTACTTACCACCGGCGAAGATAGTACCCTCGAGCAAGCACTTAAAGAACTGCGAGAGCGCGACAAGCTGGATATGCAGAGAGAAACCGATCCTTTAAAAATTGTGGATGATGCCTGGGTATTGGACACTAGTAAGCTAACTATTGACCAGGTGGTGGATGACATCGTTGGTCGAATTATGGAGCTACCAGTTCAGTCTTCACGCTAAGTACCACTGATCATGCCTGCTTTTACAACCCAAGAACTTGAAGAAATTCAACGCAACACGCAGCGTCTAGAAGAAGAAAAACAAGCGACTGCTACCAAACGAGCCAAGAAGAAGAAAAAGAAGTCTTCTAAGAAGAAGGAAGAGAGACCTTCGCTAAAGTCGAGACTAGTGGGCCCAGTGCTGTTGCTGCTAGTGCTGGCAGCAACCTTTTTGGTTTCATTGCTGTACTAGTGTTGGGGCAGTGGATGGGAAGCTAGTATTCTAGTGTAGAAAGATGTCGATGGAACAAGAGAGCTATACACCACCTCAAAGCCTGGTAGGGCTACTGAACCTAGAAGTTTGATTATTTGCCGTTGAGCCGTCTGGTTGTCCTGGATTTTCAGGATCTTCTTTTGGTTGGAAGTAGGCTGGATTACAAGCGCGCTTCGGCTCAGTTCCTGGCACGAAGTACTCTTCTACGGTGCGAGGGCAGCCACTACAAGTGAGCGTCCCGGTATAGGGGCAGATAGCTACTTTGATCATCCCGCTGGGAGCGCCAAAGGCGTGAGGGTTTTCCTCATCAAGTGTCAGTCGAATAATGTTATTCCAGATCGGAGAAGCACCAGTGATGCCTGAAGCGACGTAGCTCATTGGGGTGTTGTCATTGTTGCCTACCCAGGTTGCTACTAAGATGTCGCTGGTGTAACCGATGGTCCAGTTGTCTCGAAGGTTGTTGGTTGTTCCAGTCTTTACGGCAACTTGTTGATCAGGGATGGCGAGCACTGAGTGTGAGCCGAAGGCTGGAGTTCGAGCTGCGTTATCTGAGAGAATCTCGTTAATCTGGTAGGCTACTCTGGGATCAAAGGTGCGGGTGCTGGGGCAGTTATAGCCACCTTGAGCACACTCGTTTCTATACACGACTTGCCCATGTGAGTCCTTGATCTCCAAGATGGGGTTGAGGGGAACGGTCCGACCATTATTGGCAAAGGTGCCGTAGGCTTGGGCCATATCAGTCATCAACACTTCACCGCCACCGAGAGTTAGTGATAGTCCAAATCTAGTGCGCTCGGTCCAAGTGGAGATACCTAGTTGCTGAGCCTTATCGATCAGCGTCGATACTCCGATATCAGCTAGCAGCTTAACAGCGGGAATATTATATGAGTTTGCTAAGGCAGACTTGAGAGTAACTCGGCCATGATATCTACCATCATAGTTTTTGGGACTGTATGATTTGCCCCAAGGATCCGTAAAAGTGATGGGAGCATCGTCGATGATGGTGGAGGGCGTCTTGCCCTTTTCTAGCGCAGTGGCGTAGGTGAGTGGCTTAATGGATGAGCCTGGCTGGCGGGGTCGTAATGTGACATTTACCTGACCGTCGTGCTCAAAATCAAAGTAGTCTTTGCTGCCGACCATGCTCAAGATTTCACCACTACTTGGTCGGGTAACGAGCGCGGCCCCGTTGCTAACTCGTAAGTTCTGCAGCTTATCTACCTCATCTGTGACTTTTTCTTGTACCAAGTTTTGAAGTTCTAGGTCGAGTGTGGTGGTCACTTCGAAGCCAGCCTGCTGGAGCGCTTCTTCACCAAACTGTGTCGCCAGTAACTCCCTAACGTACATCACGAAGTGGGGAGCTTGAATATCGATGGTATTTGGTCGAAATGCCAGTTCCTGTGATCTGGCTTGATTGGCTTCGTCTTGGGTAATATAGCCATCTTCTACCATTCTACGCAGCACTTCTGCCTGGCGATTATAGGCAAGCTCTGGATGGGTGCCAAATGGTGAGTACACCGAAGGGGCTGCTGGTAGTCCAGCCAGCATACTGCTTTCAGCTAACGTGAGCTCTCGAGCTGATTTTCCGAAGTAGTTTTGAGCTGCTTCCTCGATGCCGTAGGTGGCGCCACCATACGCGACTTGGTTGAGATACATTTCCAAGATTTCATCTTTGGTGTACGTGGCGTCGACTGAGATGGCGAGTACCACCTCTCTGATTTTTCTACGAATAGTTCGTTCTGGAGTGAGCAATCTGTTTTTGACGAGTTGTTGTGTAATGGTAGAGCCACCTTGCACTGATTCGCCCTGAATATTGCCAATGAATGCTCGAGTAATACCCGGAATTGAGAAGCCGACATGGTCGTAGAAACTTTGATCTTCGATGGCGATGGTGGCTTGAGTCACGTGGACTGGTAGTTCGGAAAGCGCGATCAGGGTGCGGTTCTCATCTTTATAGAGTCGAAATAGTACTTCGCCGTTGCGATCAAGAATTCTGGTAGTGACGTTTTGTTGGCGTGTGACGATTTCTTGGGGTTCGGGCAAACCATCAAAAACATACATGTATCCAGACCAAGTGGCGCCAGCTATGCCAGCCACGATCAAGAAGATGCTGACCAATGCTATGCGATGTTCAAAGATGCTGGTGGCAAAAACGTCGACAGTAGTGAGCAGCGATCGCCAAGTCTTTTTCCAAAGTGGTAGTTTCCTTCTACTTCTCTTACTAGCTTTAGAAGCTTTTGCTGTAGTTTTTTTTACTTTTCCAGATGCTGGCAGAAGGACGATTGCTCTGAGTTCATTCATAACCTCTGAGATAGTGACGCGCAAGCGTTGGGGTAGCCGGGGTAGTTGTGGCAACTGCAACTTGGGCCAATGGTGTTTAAGTTTGGCTAGGCGCGCGGTTGGCTTGAGCGTGCTTGAGAACTTGTGAAGTGCTACTGCTAGAGGACTTAGTCGTAGTTTGCTAGTTCGAGAGCGTTGCTTACCTTTTTTAGTCTTCTTTTTGGTTGCTCTGGTGGTGAATAGTATGCCAGCCAAAGGACTGGTGGTAGTCTGTAGCCACTTCTTGATGCTTGCCAATGAAGCTAGTGTCTGCTGTCGTTGTTTGGTAGACCACTGACTGATGCTGTCTAGGTAGCCTTGGCTTTGCGAAAAAATGTCGCCACTTCTCTTGCGAATGACGATGCTCTTTTCAGCTGATTGACGCTTGAATTTCGCTCGATATCTTTTCGTTTTCTTTTTAGTTGTACTCCAGTATGTGTTGAGTATCGCCGCTACTTTTTTTGAAGCACGATTGGTTGTATTAGCAATCGGCTGTGCTGTTTTCCTAAGGTGCGTAGTTGAGAAGTTGGGAAGCGTTGCAGCGAGCTGTTTGGCAGCAAATACGAGTAAAGGATCTTTGGTGAAAAATGGGTGAGCGTGTGATGTTTTTGAAGAAGATTTTTTTGAAGGTCTACGAGAGGTCTGCGATGAGCTGGTGGCAGCTCTGCGTCTTGAGGTTTTTTTTGTTATAGGTTGTTTCCTCGCCATGTCAGCGATGATAGCATATGATATAGTTTATAACAATTAGAACGATGCGCTCTAGAGAGAGACTTTTCGCTGTACGACGTCCCATAACTCTCGTGAGTTGCCCTCGTAGCCTAATGCCCAAATGGCGACTCCGGCTAGATCAAGTTGATGTACTAAGTCTAGTTTGTATGACATCGAGCGTGAGTTCTCGTAGTACACCACAAAAATCTGTCCATCCTCAGTATACGATAAATATGGTGAAAGCGCTTGGTCATTCCATTGCTCTTCCACCTCCAGTTCTTCGCTCTGAGCTAGTAATTCTTGCACACGCTTGAAGCTGGCAGTTGAACCAGTTCGAGGAAAGGTGTGAGCTTGCGCATCTCTGGTTTCAGTTTGCCATTCATAGCCATAGAACGGCACACCTAACAGAATTTTTTCGGGCGGCACTACTTCTAGATACGTTTGTAAAAACTCAGCTATGTCGTTATCCCAGAGGTCTTTACCGCCAAAAAGAGGCGCTACTGGTCCAGCGACAGTTGATGAGCGTTGGTGGAAATCGTAGGCCATCACTACTATGTAGTCCACATGTGGTGCGATTCGAGCTACATCCCAAGCCGTTCTCTTACTAGCTGCACTGGCATACATGTCTATAGAGATCTGTGTCCCTGGGCGTTTTTGGTCTACGTGAGTATCAAGTGTTTGCATGAAGTCTACAAAGTTATTACGCAGGGCATCTGTGACTTCACCTGAGTACTCAATATCTATGTTAATTCCTGAGGCAGTGCTTGATTGCAGTATGGTATCGAGTGATTGAAGAAACCTTTGGTGCGCTAATGGTGAAGACAAAAATGCCACGATGTCATCGTTGTCGAACTGCGTGAATGTAAGTTCTAGCTTGCCATCGTGAGATTGAAGAACATCTTGGAAAGAGTTTGAATGATACTTGGTGTAGCCTGGTTCACCATACGTGCTTTCACGAGTCACGAGTGATCCGTCAGCTGCTATGGTAAGCCCGAAGTAGCTTAAGTGTGTCAGTTCTGGCTGCAAGGTGACGTTGTCTACGTTCCAGTATGGAAGGAAGCCGTACACTATTTTTTGAGTACTCGAAGATGATAGGACGCTACCACTGATGAAGCGAGAAGCTTGTTGGGTGAGTGGCGAGAGTAGGGGGCGAGTTTGGTTGTACCAGAAGAAAACAGAGCCACCCAGAATGAGCAAGCTGACCACCCATAGTACTTTGAGAGGTGTGAAAAAACGGCGCACAGCAGTAACCATGATTATTGAGCTGGGGCTTCTGGAGCACCTTGCTCCGAGTCTTGGCTAAAGTCAGGCAAGATGTACTCGATGATTTGTTGCTCGTATATGGGTTTGCCTTCTTCATCCACAGGTCTGTTGCAGTCAGCGCAGTAGAATTCTGTGACAGGATCTTGATAGAAGGCGTGCTCTTCGAGCACTAAGCCTTCGGTGTCACCAGGTTGTGGTGGTAAGCCAGTCTCTGCCTTGATCCAGGCATTCTTTTTGACGACTCTAGAGTTAGATGGCTGGCCATCTTTCCAGAACAACTCAGTGTAGCGGACGTCACAGTCGTTGGGAGCTCCTCGGTATCCTGGTGGAAAGCCATGAGCACAGACGTCCGAAGAAGCTACACTGTCTGGTTTTTCTTGCCAAAGTGGCTCTTGGTCAGCCAGAATGTACGTCATGATGTCGTTCCAGATCGGAGCTGCGCCAGTCACACCAGAGACCAAGTAGGGATTCATTGGCGTGCCATCATTATTTCCTACCCAAGTGATTGTCAGAAATTCTGGCGTGAAGCCAACGGTCCAGTTGTCTTTTAAGTCATTGGTGGTGCCCGTTTTAGCGCTGACGACTTGATTGGGAATAACGAGCTCTGAGCGTGGTCCGAACGCAAGTTGGCGAGCATTATTATCCTGCATGATGTGTGAAGCAAGGTATGCTGGTGCTCGATTCATAACCCGCTCTAAGTCACCAGACTCATCATCTTCAAACTCTGTTAGGTAACCTAAGTCTTCTCGTCGTTGTTCAATGTCTATTTCATCCAGCACTTTACCCTGGTAATCTTCTACCTTAAGAATTGGAGTCAGCGGAACCTTGACGCCTTGATTTGCTAAGACGCTGAAGGCCTGTGCCATATTCAGCATAGTTACTTCACCGCCACCCAAGGTGAGTGACAGTCCATAACGTGAAGGATCGGTCCAGTCAGTGATACCCATGGCATTAGCTTGACGAATGAATGCTTCTAAGCCGATGGCCTTGAGTGACTTAACTGCGGTGATGTTCAGAGAATTTCCCAGAGAGTCTCTGACTGAGATCGGACCCTTGAAGCTGCCATCGTAGTTTTTAGGGCAGTAATCAGTTTGGCCAGGCACTTTGAAGCAGGTGGGTGAGTCGACAAGTACGGTACCAGGATTCAAAACTTTTTCTTGAAAACCAGTGGCGTACATGATGGGCTTGATTGACGATCCTGGTTGTCGCTCTGCGATAGCTACGTTCACTTGTCCATCGTTGGCTGTGTCGAAGTAATCACGAGAGCCAATCATGCTCAGGATTTCACCCGTACTTGGTTTAACGACCATGGCTGCGCCATTACCTACCCTATATCGCTCCAGGGAATCGACTTCTGCGGAGAGTGAAGCTTGAGCAGCATTGTGAAGCTCAAGATCAAGAGTAGTAGTGACACGCAGACCGCCACGCTCAACTGTCTCTACGCCATACTCCTCATAGAGCTGATCTCTGACAAAGAATACAAAGTGGGGTGCTTTGATGTCGGTAGTCTTGAGAGCAAAGTTGAGTACTTCGGCTTCAGCCTCGGCAGCTTCGGTGGCAGTAATATAGCCATCTTCTACCATTCTGCGGAGCACTTCTGCTTGGCGATCTTTGGCAGCTTGAGGATTGGAGCCAAATGGCGAGTAACGACTTGGAGCCTGTGGCAGACCAACTAGTAGGGCAGCTTCAGCCAACGTCAACTCTTTGGCTGGTTTATCAAAGTAGCGCTGAGCAGCTGCTTCGATTCCTACAGCATTGCCGCCATACGAGATGTAATTGAGATACATTTCTAAGATGTCTTCTTTGGAGTATAAGGCTTCTGTAAATACGGCCAAAACTGCCTCTTTTGCTTTACGCTTGAGCGAGCGCTCTGGCGAGAGTAGAGCGTTTTTGACGAGTTGTTGAGTGATAGTCGAGCCGCCTTCGATTGGTTGACCGCGAAGGTTGTTGGTCAATGCTCGAGTGATGCCGATGATGTCAAAGCCAAAGTGGCGATAAAATCTTTGGTCTTCGATGGCTACAGTAGCCTGGAGTACATAGTCTGGTAGTTCTTGACTATCTATAGGCAAGCGATGTTCATCGCCAAAGACTTCATAGAGTAACACGCCATTGCGGTCAAAGATTTGAGTGCTGACTGCAAAGTTTTCGCCGCTGCCAAGTTTAGTTGGTGAAGGTAGGTCTCGTAGGATATAGAGCAAGCCCCCGATCATTAAGATCATCAAGCCCAAAACGCCGTAGCGGATGAATGGATTGCGCCAGCCAAAAGCAAGCACCTTGAATGGTATCTGAAGAACAGTTGGCAAACCCGACACAAACGACGGTGGTTTTTGTTTTTTAGATTTGTTTTGTGCAGTTAGATTCCAGCGCTTGGCATTACTAATGAAGAAGAGTTGTGCGCGCTTGAGCAGAGAGTGTTTGGTAGTGGGCGGACTTGAGTTGTTGCTGGCTTTTTTGCTAACGTTTTTATCTGCTTTGTCAGTAGTCTCTTTAGTAGTAGCTGAGGCTTTTGATTTTGAGTTGTCGCTGCTACTCGAACTCGACGTACCTACAAAAGCAGCCTTAAGCGAACTCTTTCTTTTTGATGACGAAGCTGACATGTTTGTCTATTGTACCGAAGGGAAGCAGTATTGTCCTTCACAAAGGGGTGATTGCGAAAAGCCCTTTGATATTGATGATTGTCTTGGTATCATTCCTCCAATACAGTCTTGATAAGGAACTATGTCAGACAAAAACACCTACGCCTATAACAATATCACCGTCTCCGGACTTCCTGGTTGTGGCTCTACTACCTTGCTTAAGGCCCTCAAAGACGAGCTTAAGTTCGATGGCTGGAAAGGTTTCAGTGGCGGCGAGTTTATGCGCGAGTACGCCAAGGAAAAAGGTCTATTTGATGAAAAGACTGGGCACCATCACGACTCTTCACACTATGAAGATGACTTTGATCGCAAGATCGACTTCGGCATGCGTGAGAAACTCAGTACCGAGAAAGGCTGGATTCTGGAGTCGTGGCTCTCTGGCTTTATGGCTCAAGATGTCGACGGTGTGTTGAAGATCTTAATGACGTGTAGTGATGACGCCGTCAGAGTAGACCGCATCGTCAATAGAGATAGCGTAAATGTTGAGGCAGCTAAGCAAAATATGCAGGATCGTTATGATAATAACCTGCAGAAGTGGCGCAGAATGTATGGTGATCAGTGGCAGGAGTGGGTAGTTGGCACCGGTAAGCTAAGCGCTGATGAGCCAATTGATTTTTGGCGACCAGAACTCTACGATATTGTTATAGATACCTACTCGCTTAATCAAGAACAAACTCTAGAGACTGCCCTCCATGCCCTCAAAAAGAAATCGTCGTAAGTCAAAGCGAAGCCCCCGGGCGGTCAGCAGAAAAGTTGCTCAGCCGATATTTTTTTCGGTACTGCTGTTAAGCTTAGTGCTGTGGGTGATGTATCGGTCCCTTTTTTCGTTTGAAACCTGGTTTGATGAGAGCATAGGTAAAGCCTTGTTTTTCGGAGTTCCGGTTTGGGTATTCGTGACAATTACTCGTTTCAAAGCCGTGCCTGACACCTTTGGCTTGTCTAGATTGAAGCAGGGGCTATTGATTGGTTTGGCTGTCGGTGGTGTCTATGGCTTTGCAGCTACGGTGGCCCGGTTGTTTGTGGGCGAGCAGACTGTTGTTTCAGCACTACTATTCAGCAGCAATCAATTCTGGTGGTTATTCTTCTTGGCATTGCTGACGGCATTTTGGGAGACGTTATTCTTTTTCAGTTTTGTACTCAAGGTTATTCAAGAAGTGTATGAATATTGGTCGGAGCTTGGTCAGATAGCGGTAGCGGCCGCCATTTTTGTGGTGTTTCATATTCCCTATGTAGTGTTATATACCTCTGGGATCCAGATACTTGGCCAAGTACTATTACTAATGTTGTTTGCTTTTGGTCAGGGGTTCTTATTTACTCGTCGAGAGAACGGGTATGCATTGGTTATCTCTCACGCCATCTGGGGTATGGTGCTATTGACTCACGTTTCCGCTGGTATTTGATTCCCGACTTACGTCTGGTATACTCTCGTCTGTAGTTTTTCTACTTATGCATAAGATACGCATCATCTCTTCAGGAATCGCGCTAGTGTTTGGATTTGTGGTACTTGGCGTCTCACTGATCTCTGTTAGTCAAGCTCAATCAGCCAATAATGATAAACAGTTTTACGTCGCCAAACAGATTTTGCCAGATCACGTAGCGTATCCAATGCTGATGGCAATGGATCGGGTCAAGCTAGAGTCGGCTTCGCCACTCGAGAGGCTGTACCTTAAGACTACCTATGCCAATCGTAGACTGCTGTACTCGCAGCAGCTGCTAGAGAAAGAAAACAAAGATCTGGCCTTTGATACCTTGACTAAGTCACAGCGCTACGTCCAGGATGCAGCGCTGACAGCGCTCGATCAAAGCATGCCACTTGCTGTTAAGCAGCACACACTTAAAACTATCCAGTTTCACACTAGTAGGGTGATAGCTCTTAAAGACCAGTTTGGCAATCAACATGGTACAGGTGTCGATAAGCTAGTGTCTGAGAATCAAATGTTAATCGATCGACTTACACAAACCCTCGCCGAAGCAGATAACGACGTGGTGTATATTCTGCCTGAATAATCGATACACATCTAGTTTTTAACCCTTTTCTCAAGTAGTTTTTTTTCCTGCAAAAACTGCTCGTAATATAGAGCAAATGAGGTGGTTTGTTACGTTGACAGCCCACTTCAACCTATGAGATTCTTTCCATCCAAGCGCGGTTTGAGCCACAGTCATATGTGGCTTTTCTGTCCACAGTAGTAGTTAGCTGGAAAGAGTTCATGACTGACATCAGCGTCACCAAACGAGATGGCACCACCGAGGCATTTAATGCTGAGAAGATAAATAAGGCCATAGCCGCTGCATGCACTGGACTCTCTGATCCCATTAGCAAAACGATACAGCTCGCTAGTGAGATGCAGCTCACGCTGTATAACGGCATGACAACTGAAGAGATCGATAAAGCTGCCATCAACACTGCTGTTCAAAATATCAAAGAAGACATTGAGTACGACATCGTAGCCACGAGGCTTATGCTTAAAACGGTGTACAAGCGTGTACTCGGCTGTTATCGCGAAGACGCTAAGTTTGTGAAACGACACGCCGACGGCTTTGTGTCATATGTAAAGCAGGGCGTCAAAGACGAGTTGCTCGACACTAGGATGGCCAAGAAATTCAAGCTCTCTGAGCTGGCTGCAGTGCTTGATCCTGAGCGCGATGAGTTATTTCAATACGCTGGCTTATCGAGCATGCTCAACCGCTATGCCATCAAAGATTTAGAGCAGCATCCGCTTGAGACTCCTCAGTACTTTTTCATGAGGATCGCCATGGGGCTGTCGTATAACGAAAAGAATCCAACCAAACAGGCAATCGAGTTTTATGACAAGATGTCGACCCTGCAGTACATTGCTGGTGGCTCAACTAACATTGGTGCTGGTACGACCAGGCCTAGCTTGAGCAACTGCTTCTTGCTCGAGATTCATGATGATATCGATCACATCGCTCAGTCAGTTTCAGATGTGATCAAGATCTCGAAAGCGACTGGTGGTTTGGGAGCTTCGGTCACTAAGCTGCGAGCGAGTGGTTCGCCGCTGAGCTCTAATAACACTACTTCTACTGGCCCCACTCCTTTTGCCAAGATCATCGACACCTCCATTCGAGCGATCGCTCGGGGCGGCAAAAAGAAAGGCGCTCTCTGCTTCTACATGGAAAACTGGCACCTAGACTTTCCAGAATTTCTTGACTGGAAGCATAACTCAGGAGATGACTACTTGAGAATGCGGACTGCCAACACCGCGGTGTTCATCTCTGATGAGTTTATGAGGCGAGTCCGTAAAAACCAAGATTGGTATATGTTTGATCCCAAGGATGTACCAGATCTTAATGAGCTGTACGGAGCAGCTTTCAGTAAGCGCTATAAGGAGTATGCTAAGAAAGCTGACGCCGGTGAGATGCGCGTCTTCAAAAAAGCTCCAGCTCGAGAACAGTACTTCAAGATGATTAAGTCACTCCAGACCACCTCTCATCCCTGGCTAACCTGGAAGGACACCATAAATAATCGAGCGCTGAACAATAACACCGGCACCATCCACATGTCTAATCTCTGTACCGAGATCTGCTTGCCTCAAGATAGAGATAATATTGCGGTCTGTAATTTAGCTTCTGTTAATCTTGCTGGCCACTTGGATGGTGGTGATGTGGCCTGGGATAGGCTTGAAGAGACGGTTCGATTGGTCGTTCGTCACTTGGATAACTTGATTGACATCAATGAGCTGCCAATCCCTCAGGCTGCCAAATCTGATCAAGAGAATCGTGCCATTGGCATGGGTGTAATGGGCTTCGCAGACGCCATCGAGCAGCTAGGCTTTGCATATGATAGTGATGAGGCGTATGAGTTTGCTGACAAAGTCTTTGAGTTTATGAGCTACATGGCGATTCACGAGAGCACGAAGCTAGCCAAGGAGCGCGGTTCATATAAGCACTTCAAGGGCTCTGAGTGGTCTAAGGGTAAGGTTCCGATCGACACCTTGGATAAGGTGGAGAAAGAACGCGGACTCAAGCTCGATATTCCTAAGAAGAGCTTCAATAAGCATGCCAGTATAGACTGGAAGAAACTTAGGACGTTGGTTAAAAAGGGTATGAGGAACGCTACCGTAATGGCAGTTGCACCAAATGCCAACATTGGCTTAGTGGCGGCTACCACTCCTGGTATCGATCCTCGATTTGCACAAGTGTTCTCCCGTAACAAAATTTCAGGCAAGTATCTTGATATCAATCACAACTTAGTCAAAGCCCTAAAAGCTGAGGGCATTTGGGAGAGCGTCAAAGGTCAGATCATCGAACATCATGGTGATATTGCGGGCATTGCTGAAATTCCTGACAAAATTAAGCGTATCTACAAGACGTCGTTCTCGACTTCACCCTATGCATTTATAGAAGTTGCTGCCCGAGCACAGAAGTGGGTCGATCAAGCTCTAAGTAGGAACATGTATCTCGAGACTCGTGACGCAGAAGAGACGATGAACATCTATGCCACTGCTTGGGAGAAGGGCGTCAAAACTACTTACTACTTGCATATGAAGCCACGTCACAGTGCTGAACAGAGTACTACAAAGGTCAATAAATCTGCAGGCATGGGTAAAGTGGGATTCGGTGCCCTGAAGATGAAGAAGTCTAACTCGGTGGCAGCGTCGAAACCTTCGTCATTTACCAAAGACAGCTCGATCACCGCAGATGATACTGAGACTTCTGAGTCTACTAGTAGTTCTGATGCTACACCGTCAATGTCAGAACCCAGCTCGCAGAGCTCAGCTCCTGTTATTTCGGCCTCGTCCCAGTCGCAAGATGATGTCTACATTGCAGCTTGCCCGATCGATCCACAGGAGCGTCTGCAGTGTGATAGTTGTCAGTAGGTAGTGAGAGCGGTACGATACCAACCCCAAACTAGAGAAGCGTCTTGCGCATATGGCAAGCGCTAGAAAGGAAACCCATGGCAGCAGCCGACGCAGCAGCAAAGTCAGTTATCGGAAGAGCAGAGCCTGATGATGTCAACTTACATCCCATTCGATATCAGTGGGCGTATGATCTCTATCAGCAAGCAGTGCGCAACACCTGGTTTCCTCACGAGATAGCGCTTAAGGAAGATCTGGAGGATTGGGACAAAATGACCGATGATGAGCGTCATGCTGTCAAGTTCACCATGGCGTTTTTCAATCCTGCTGAGCTGGTAGTCAATCGTTCGTTAGCGCTTGGTGTCTATCCTTATGTCAAGGCTCCTGAGTGTCATCTTTATCTCGCTAAGCAGATGTGGGAAGAGGCTAACCACTGCGTGGCATTTGAGTTTGTGCTTGAGACGTTCCCATTTGATCGCTCAAAAATTTACGATGTCCATCTTGATCAGCCATCAATGGTTGCCAAGGAGGCTTTCATCAATCGCTATGTGAAGAGAATGACAGAAAACTCTCTAGATATTGAGTCGCCTGAAGGTCGCAAAGACTTTATCAGAAATCTGGTAGCCACCAATATCGTGATGGAGGGCATCTGGTTTTACAGCGGCTTTATGGTGTCATTGAGCTTTCGCCAGCGTAATCAACTGCGAAACTTTGGCTCGATGATCGACTGGGTACTCAGAGATGAGAGTTTGCACTTAAAGTTTGGTATCCACCTGATTCAAACCATTCTGGAAGAGAATCAGGAGCTGCTGACGCAAGAGTTTGCTCAAGAGATTCACGACATCATCATCGAGGGTGTTGAGCTCGAGGCTGCGTACAACCGAGATCTGTTCCCCAATGGCATCTTGGGTTTGAACGCCGAGTACGTCAATGAGTATGAGCGCTATGTAACCGATCGTCGCTTGGAGGAGCTTGGTCTTGAGCCACATTATAATGCCAAGAATCCCGCCAAGTGGATGAGTACGGCGACC